>CAZDKE010000005.1:0-126936 GCA_964506255.1 uncultured Lishizhenia sp.
TTGTAATCTTAATTATTTTCTAATCCAAAATCGCTTTAATTCCAGGGAGTTCTTTAAGTAGATTTCTAAATTAATTTAATCAATAGTAAAGGGTAGTTTTATTGTAATTGCACCCGAATAGGATTTAATCCTTAAAAAGAATACACCTGAATTTGTCAACTTTAAAATAGTTTCGTTTTCAGATTGTTGAATCTTTTCAAAGGCAACATCTCTTCCTGTCAGGTCAAAGATTTGAAATTCTGAAGAATTACTAATGCCAGAAATTTTAAAGGTGTTAATTCCAATTGCAGTTAAATTTAATTTTCCATAATGCTCATTTATATTGGCACTGTTTACAACGATTTGAACAAATGAAGTATCACTACCACAAGGTCCTTCTCCTACTAATTGTACAATATAAGTTCCATTTGTTGTAAATGTATGTAAAGGATTTGCTTCAGTTGATGTTTCTCCATCACCAAAATTCCAGTTGTAATTTGTTATCAAAGAAGCATTAGAAGAAAACTGATACGTTGAAGGTGATTGATTCAATTCATAAGAAACCAAAACGTCTGCTAGCGAATCTGGATGGGTTAATTTCCAAGTTGATAAACTATCTATAACGGTCATTTTTGCTACTTGTTGTAGCGTTTGAGCCGTTGCTTGGTCAAGTGAACCAATGTAACTAGCTCCTTCCGGACTTTTGTGGTAAAGGGAACTGTAAAACACACACGCATTCAAATAGGTTCCAGCAAAACTCGGATGAGAACCGTCAGATGAGAAAAGATTAATCGTTGGATGATTGTCGCGAACATACTTCCACGCTGGACCAGCAGCAGCGACACTTGCATTTGCATTTTCTGCAATTCTCAAGTAGGCATCGCGAAGTCTTCCATTCATTTTGTCAAACGTATTGATTGAATCCCATTGCGAGTCACCGTTCTGTCGTCCCCATGTCATAAAATATTGAACCTGAGAACAAGGAGAATTGGCATAAACAGAATCAGCTAATTGAAGTGCAAATGGCAGCGTTGTTGAATTTACTTGCGAATATGGAAAACTTGGTTCTTGACTTTGACCTTGTAATACCACATAATTCCAATCAGTTAAGTTAATTTTAGTATAGGTTACTGGATCATTGACATGATTTTGAAAGGTAAAACCACCATTGGTTTTAGAAGCAACGGCTAAAATATCTCCCTTTGATTCGGCTAGACTTTTTAGGACAGCTGGTAAATCAAAGGTGTAAACATAGCTATTTCCAATAAAAAGAACAGATAAACTATCTTGTGAAAAGGAAGGAAGACTTATAAATAAGGCTAAGATTGTAGAATAGATTAAACGCATAAGAACTTATTAAATTGTTATTTTTTCCAAAGTACAGTTGCTGCCGCTTGCGCTGTTGGCATTATCGTTAAATCATTGATTGTTACATGTGCCGGTCGACTTGCAACGAACCAAATTGTTTCCGCGATATCTTCAGCTAATAAAGGATCATAACCTTCATAAACAGCTTCTGCTACTTTGTTATCGCCTTTAAAACGAACAATTGAGAATTCAGTTGCCGCAGCTCCTGGAGCAATATTCGTTACTTTGATGCCATACTCAACTAAATCTATTCTCATTGCTTGTGAAAGTGCATCAACAGCGTGTTTAGTAGCGCAATAAACATTTCCCCCAGCATAAACTTCTTTTCCAGCAATACTTGCGATATTTATAATTTGACAATTTCCATTTACTTTTAAATATGGAATTACAGCTTTTGAAACATACAATAAACCTTTCACATTCGTGTCAATCATTCTATTCCAATCGTCAGTAAGTCCACCATCGATAGGACCTCTGCCAACTGCTAAACCAGCATTATTTACAAGGATTCGGATATTGCTTTTTACAAATTCCGAAAGCGAATCAACTGCTTCATTTACTGCTTGTTCATCGCGAACATCAGTACAAAGCAGTTCTATTTGAATTGATTCGGAACATAATTCCTCTTTAAGTTTTTCTAATCGATCTTGACGTCTCGCCATTAATACCAATGAATAACCATTTTTTGCGAAAATTCGAGCAGTTGCCTCTCCGAAACCTGAGGTTGCACCAGTTATAAATGCGAATGAAGCCATAAAATAAATTTATTTGAACGTAATTTTTGAGGAAGTTTAGAATCGTCTAAAAATAGTAAAGCAACAAAAATTAAAAAGGGAATTGCTGGGATTTTATATCGAACAATTGCACCTATAATTGGTGTTGTTAAACCAATAATCACAAACAAAAGAGTGGAGAAAGTCAAGCAAAAAATGATAAATTTCCATTGTTGTGGATTCACTTTTTTTCGGTAAAACCAACCAATGAATAAAATGAAAATGATAAATAAGTTTTCAAAAAGTGGTGGGTAGAACAAAATTCCTTTCAATTCGGTGGGCCATGGACGCGTTAACGTATTGATAAACGCTTTTGGACTTGCTTTTATAAATGACCACAAGTTTGGTTCCAGATAATCCATATAAATTGAACTGTTGACATTTAAAAAATTAGCCAAATTGATAAAATCTCCTTGTTTAGCAGCCATTATCACTAAGAAATTGTAAGTAGGGAAAATGGTTCCAATTCCTAATGCTACTAGTAAACAAGCGACAATAGTGACCAAATGAATGCTAATTGTTCGTTTCGTTTTTTGAGAAATCCACCATGCTAGAATGGCAGGAATTAAAGCCACAAAAACGTAAAACTTCATTATGAATAAAATTGGAATCAGAAATAGAATCCATAAATAGGTGGAGATTTTGTGCGAACCAGAAATCAGTTTGTAGACATTCCAAGTAAATGAACCTAAAGCAAAAATTAAAATTGATTCTTTTAAAATTCCAGCACTCCAAAATACAAAAGATGGGATTAAGAAAACAACTAAATAGGTCTTCCATTTACTTTCAGAAAAAACAAGGAACAAACGAGCAAGCGAATAAGAACCGATAAAGGTCAGGAAATTAAAAAAAAGACTGTGAACATGGTAATTACCGAAGGAGAACAAACGAACAAAGGCATTTAGTCGGATAACAAGGCGATTATCATTAAGTAAACCGTTGTCATAGGAACGATACCAGTTATACATATCTGAATAATACTGTTTTAAGAAATAGTCATTTTCACAATTAATTCCGAAAAGCATTTTAAAATAATCTAAAGGATGTTCCCAAAGCGCATTGTATAAATACTTACTATCATCGAAGTACTTGAAAGTATCAGCCTCCATTCGCACAGGATAGTAATAAGTGTAAATGAGGTAAATTACTAATCCACAAAAGGCTTTGATTAAAAAGGCAAATTGTAAGGAAAGTGTACTAAAGCCTGCAGTTTTGAAATAGTTTAATTTCCCAATTAGCCACAAAAAAAAGGCAAGGTAGGTGAGGGGCAATAAGAAATTTAAAAATTGCATTGTTACAAAAATACAATTTTAACTCCTAGTTTGAAGTATTGAATAGTATTGAAAGTAAGGTAAATTGAATTCTATTCTTGATTTTTTAAATCAACGATCATTATTCCTTGACAACGTATAAGTCAATCCAACAAACATTCCTCCGGAAATAACATTAGAATCTTGTCTTTCTGGATAGATAAGTGAATTATTCAAGTCATTAGCTAATGCATCTACTCCTTTAACATCTTCAAAACCATATTGTAAGCGAGCACCAATCAAGATTCCAAGTGGAAACTTTTTTATAGGCTTGATGTTTGCCCCAGCTCCTAAAACTGCTGATAAATAGGTTTTGGAATAACGATTCAACACATCATTGTTATTTGTAGGAAAAACAACATCACCTGAAATAGTATAAGTTGCTTTAGAAATACTATTCATTTGAACTCCTGCTTCAAAATATCCTGCTTTTTTCCCTTTAATTTTTAATAATAGAGGAATATGAGATGTTTTTAAGTCAACTACCGAAGAATAATTCAATGGAATTGTAGTGCCAATAGTACCTGCATAAGCTGCTTTGTGATTCCCAAATAATCCTTCTATTCCAACCCCAATTCTGCCAAGAAACAAATTGAATCCAGCTCCATAATTGTAGGCCCAAGCTAAATCATAATCTTGATCATCACCTTTATCAGAAATATTTTTGTTGACAATCCAAGTGGAGTTGTAAGAACCTTTTCCTTGAATTTCAAAAGAGAGTTGTGCTAAACTAGTATTCAAACTAGCAATCAGAATAGTAGTGGTAAGAATTGCTTTTATCATAAACTGTAAAAATTAATGTGGAAACGATTAATAATCAAACATAAAGAATAAAGAATCGAAAATCAACTCACATGATAATCCGACAACTCTTGCTCATTGGCGTAATAGAAAATACGAACTTGTGCGGTGTCGTTTAAAAAGTCGATTTTACCAACCTCAACTCGGTTGATTACCAAGCCTGTTCTTTTTTCAAGGTCAGCTTTCATTTGCTCATTTTTGTCAGGTGTGATTAAGTCAATGCGCTCATAGTTAATGGTTTTGCGCGTTTCGTGTTTCATCAACCACAGATTTTCCAGCACAAAAGTGAGGGCAATTACGGTTAAATTAATCAAAGCTACTTCTGAAATACTGATTTGATTAGAAGCTAAAGCATTCACCACACTAATCCCAATTATCAAAAATAAATAAGTCATTTCTTTGATTTCAATCGCATCGGTGCGGTAGCGGATAATTCCAAAAATGGCAAACAATCCTAAGCCCATTCCTGTGTCGATGTCTAGTTTTTTCAGTCCAAAGCACAAGAAAAAGGTAATCGTTCCAATCAAATAATAAGTGAAAAGGTAATCTTTACGTTTGGTGCGAGGGTAATAGAGGAAACGAATGATTATGGTTAGAAAAATAAGATTTACAAGTAATCTAAAAATCAAGGTGTAGAAATCTTCTGAAAACCAAGTAATTTGATTGGTTTCAACAACTGCTTTTTTTAGTGGTAGGAATAATAGGTTAAAGAATGTCATTTTCAATTTTTTTTAAATGAAGTAATTTTTTTTTGAATCGGTTGAATTTTAATTGATTTTCGCCATAGATTTCTATCGAACCTAAGCAATATTTACTCAAGCGATATGGACGAATTTGTTGTTTTTTCATCAAGACATAAAATGGTGAGTTTCTATCTAAGTCCTCTTGTTTGAGTTCGGCAATCATCAAATTATTAAAGTTTCGTTCGGTGTATTGATGATGAAAGTTAATGTTGAAATCAAAGGTTAAGCGTTCGTTAAGCGTTTTGTTTATCAGTGTGATGCGTTGAAAAGAATTCCACATCGTCGGCATCAATTGACTTTCAGCTTGCAATTGTTTGGTCAAAAATTGAAGTTGTTTTTCATCAAATACTTCATCAAATCCATTGGCAGGAATTCGTTTTTTATCTGTTCTACCTTTAAACTTATGTTTTACCTCTAAAAATAGAATTTCTGATTCCACGTATTTTCTAATTCTCACTTTGAAACGATTGGTTTTTCCATTGTGATGGTCTTTGAAAAACGAAAATTGTTCATCGTCGAAATACAAACTTTCGTAATGAGGCGTGCGTGTATTTGCAATTTCAAGTACGTCGTAAAATTGATTTAAACTTTCAAGAAATCCTGTGAACTTTTCAACTGAAAAAGCAAATTTAGTATCCGTTCGATTCATCAGTTTAACCCGATCCATTTCTGCTAGAGAAATTGGTTTAAAGTTTTGAAGTATCGTTTCTATTTTGCTCATTTATATTAATTCAAAGTTAAAGTAATTTTAACTATAAGTGAATAGATGTTGAAAGTTTTGAATACTTGCACAGTTTTTAAATCTTTAATTCGTTGCCGCACCTAAAATTTCCCTTCGGACACTCTTTGTGTCCGTGTAAGCCGCAAGGGCGACAAGAAAGATTTTCGACCTCAATAATTTCTGAATTATCTGAAAGTGGACCGAACCCAAATAGAGGAGTGGTGGAACAGAAAAAAGCAATAACTGGTGCGTTCATTGCTGATGCTAAATGCAATGGTCCTGAGTCGTTTACGAAATTTCTTTTTGCGTTTTTCATCAAAGCCGCTGATTGCATTAAACTTAGTTTTCCAGCGAGATTTATAACTTTTTCAGCGTTAGTTTTTGCTTTTACTTCTTCACACAATTCTTTGTCATCTGGACCTCCAAGCAGATAAATTGTAGAGTTTTCAGCTGACAATTTAGCAATTAATTTTAACCAAATTTCTTTTGGTGCTTGTTTCGTAAACCAAACGGAAGCAGGTGCTAAACAGTAGTAATTTTCTGTTTGATACGTTTTAATTGCTTCAAAATCTTCTGAAGATGGATAGAGCTTTGGCTGTCTGTTAACGCTCGAAGTAAGGTGTTTTATTAATTCTAAATTGCGATCTACTTCGTGTTTTCCATTATTAATTTCGTGCGGAAATGATTGGGTGTAAGCAAAAGAAAATGGATTTTTTTTAAAACCCAGTTTTTGCTTTGCACCAGATAAAAAAATCAAAATTCCTGAAGAGGCAAAACGATGCAGATTGATGACTAAATCATATTTATTGGCTCTGATTTTTTTCAGTAATTCGAGTAAAGAAGCGACTTTTTTCTTTTTGTCAAATACAAGTATTTCGTTTAAGTTCGGGTCATTTTTTAGTAGCGATTGATTGCCGTTTTTTACTAAGAAATCAATTTTAGCGTCGGAGAATTGCGTTTTTAAGTTTCCAATCAAAGGAGTCGCAAGAATTACATCACCGATAAAGGCTGTTTGAATAATTAAAATTTTCTGCATCCGTTTATCTTAACAAAGCTACTGTTCCACGTTTGATGTATTTATCATCGTTTTGATCGTAGTAAATTAACTCATATTGGAAAATATCACAAGTGGCATCTTTTCCTGAATTTGAAATTGTTCCATCCCAACCTTCAGCTGTGTCGAATGTTTGAAAAATAATTTGTCCCCAGCGGTCGATGATTGTGAAAGAGTAGCGTTCCATTGCCACATTTGAAAGCACGGGTTTGAAAATTGGATTCAATCCGCCCGGTGTAAATGCATTGGGAACAAAAACTAAAGGTTTGTAGATAAAACAGAAATCATTGGAGCGACTTCTTTCCGAGAAATTATAAAAGTTGAAAGATTCTATTGCTTCCACGTGGTAGCAAATCTCACCGTCAGATTGAATTAAACTGACATCGTCCACGAAATACAGTGAATCTCCGTTTACATTTCCAATAGGTATTTGCTCAAATTCACCATTCACGCTGCGATAAACTTCATATTCAATTATTTCGCCATTAAATCCTTCATACGGGTTCCAATAAATCGTGTTTATCATATTGTATTCATCTGTTGTCCCAGTGACGAAAATGGTTTTATTGATGTTAGCAAAAGTTCCATCTCCTCCGCAACTATCGGTAAATTTTGTACGATAAAACCAAGGATTTAACTCGGTATTTGCTGTATTGTCTAAGAAATAAGTTACATCTCCAGTTACGTTTACACGACCAATTTCTGACCAAGCGCTTTGTTCACTTCTTCGTTGGAAAATGATTTCTGAAATACCAACGGAAGCGTCAATGTAATCGTAAAGTTTAACTTGTTTATCCTCGATTGTCGCTAATTTGAAATAATGATAACTCGGACTTCCTGGCAAAGGAACACTGAAACAATCGGGACTTGAAAAAGCGTATTTTCCGTTGGAGAAATTGGCTTTTACGTAAATGCAATACGTTTCTGTGCTGGAAACATTAATCGTGTCTGTTGTCGAGGTTGTAATTTTAAAGAGCTCCCAATTGTTGTTGATTTTACCCCAAATTTCATAATTAACGGTCGTACTTCCAATGTATGGAACACAAGTAATTACTGCTTTTTGGTCACACATTAAGATCGAATGAGAAATGGTCATACTCGTGTGAATCGGACTTTTGGCTGAGGTTTGATAAGTCACAGGTACAGCGGATGTAAAACAAGAATCGAAGGCTGCAACTGAATAAGAAAAAGGTCCGTTTGTTAAGTCGGTGGGATACGTGTAAGAGGTATTATTCCAACCCCAAACGGTATCTAATTCAAATAAAAATCCATTTTCATCGAAGGTGTAAATTACATAACCATACGTATCAGGCTGTTGATTTTGATTCCAAGTCAATAAAATTTGATTATTGCTCGTGTCCACACCTACTGAATAAATAATTGGAATATTTGGTGTGATCATATCTGTAAACAAATCGCCGACAACGTTTGAAGTGAAATCACAAATCGAAGTTGGAAGCACCACTTTGTAGGAAATAAAAGCCTCACAAATGTCTATGGTATCGCGGTAAAGCGTTGTATTGTAAGGAACACTGTCTAAAAATGTAAAAGTTCCAGTTGGATATTCTCTGTAAATGTGATAGTGGGAATTGTAATGTGATTGAGGTGTTGCACTCGGTTTATTCCATTGTAAAACGGCGGTTCCATTCAATGGATTATTGACGGATAAACGAATATTGGAAATCGTGTCGCTGTTGCGTTTAACGTTTCCATTGCAACCAGAACGAACTACGATAAAATAATCGCGAACGTTGGTAACACCTGAAATTGTTTGCTGAACAGTTGTAATATCATTAATTGTAGCAATTAGGCCATCTTGAACGGAGCGAACTTCGTAAGAGAGAAAAGATAAACTTGGGTTGTTTACTTGATTCCATTTCAAAATTAAATCTCCGTTACTTGCAGTTTCAATACAATTGATTTGAGTCGCAGGAATAATTCCAGGATTGAGCACGTTTATTTTAACGGTTGTGTAAGTCACACGCGGCACTTGACAGTAATTATCTTGCACTTTGAAAACGAAATTATAAGGAATCACATCTGCTACAATTCCAAAATCGTTGATGAGATGATCGCAATCTGTTTGCCACGTGAAAGTTGCACCTGCATTCGTAACTCCTGAAATTGGAACTGGACTGTTTAGAAATGCACAAGGTTCAGTATCACAACCTGTTGCTGCTGTAAGGTTGGTACCAAACATTGGTCCAGAAGCAGTTAAGTAAACCGATTGAGGTGAATTATCTTGCAATAAATCAGTGTCGCTAACATTCAAAGTGAAAGTTATTGGGTCACCAGCGCTTACCGTTGTTTCAAATGAATTTCCTGGGAAAGGAGCAACAATTGTTGGGGCATTATTGGCAGGATTACAACCCACTACAACAAGCTGCATTTCGCGTTCAACTTCAGAAATCAAATAACCTAAACGGTAGGATTTCACACTTAATTTCACTACAAAATTTCCCACTGTGTAGCTTGTGAAACGCAATTCTCCAGTTACAGGGTCAACTGTTGCGGGAACATTATTTGGGTTTAAACTCGTTCCGGGCGTTGGGCTTGAAAAGGAAAAACCACTTTCAAATGGAATAGCAATTGGATTGGTTGGTGGGTCAAAAACGCCAGTTGGGAAATAGTTAAAAGGCATACTAAAATCAACGTGGATTGAATCTAAATCGGGGTCAACCGCATTCATATTATATTGGTATTGACTTCCGGCACAACTCACAAAATACGGTTCTTGCAAGAAAATAGGAGAGGAGTCTAAACAAGAAATTCCGTTGTTACCCGGAATTGCATACATTTTTGCCATTAAAGTGATTCCGTAAGTGGAAGGATTGACAATGTTGGTCAGTGCGCTACTTCGAGAGAAATTTTCGTAAGTAAAAATCCAACCTTGCGTTGGTGGTGTTCCTAATAAAGTTATAGGATCGCTACTGTATTTTACACGCTCAATGGCACCGATTCCATTTCCTCCGCCTGCACCAATGCCACATTCTAGCATCGGAGGTGAACCAACAACAGGAGAACATTGCGGTGAAATATCTTCTCTTGAGACAAATTGTAAACTTATACTTGTAACTGTTGAATGATTCCAAACACGCAGATTTTCAGTCGAAGTATTTACTTGCGCACCATTGCAATCACGATAAAAAATCAAATCAAAAATGAAGGTGTTTCCGCCAACGCATCGATAAGTTATTTCTCCTCCCATTGCGTGGGAAGCTTTAAATGCAAAGGTTTGCATCAGTAGCAAGAGAAACAACACGTATTTTATCATAGTAACAAAACGTTATTAACGGCGTTGTAGTATAACGGAATCAATCTAATAAAGTTGCTATCCTGCCGAAACGATTGAAAAACTGTCCCAATCCAAGTATTTTTTGGCAAGTTCTCTTAGTTCTTCTGCTTGAATCGATTTGATTTTATGAATGAAATCATTGAAGAAATCCAAGTCTAAATCTTGATTTTCAACGGATAAAAACAATTCCATCAAGGCATAAGGTCCATCGGCGTTTTTTAGAGTTTGACCAAGCAAGTAATTTCTAACCAAGTTCAATTCCTCTTCACTCACTAATTCTTGCTGTAATTTCTCGATTTCTTTACGAATTTCGGTCAAGGTCGCTTCTTTCAATTCTTTTCCAACTTCTGTTCCGATGACGAAATAACCACTGTCTTTAATTTCACTTAAGTAAGAACCAATTCCGTAAGTGTAGCCTTTATCTTCGCGGATGTTTTTCATTAAACGACTTCCGAAGAAATCACCCAAAATTGTATTTAGAATCATAAATCCAAAATAATCTGGATGCGTTTTATTGAAAAGTGTTTTTCCAACTCGAATTGCTGTTTGAACAGCGTTTGCTTTTTCAACGTGAACTGTTGCTACTTTATTTTGAAAATTAAGAGTTGCTTTTTCTTGTTTTTCGACTGCCCAACTTGAAATCGAATTGGCAATAGCAGAAACAACTTCTTCTTTAAAATCACCGACCAAAAATACTTTTTTCAGTCCTTTTTTATAGTTCTTTTCAAAATAGCTAACAATTTCTTCTCGGCTTACTGAATTGTAATCTTCTAAGTTAATTGTTCGGTTATAATGCGTTCCATCAAAAATCAACCCTTGAAATCTACGTTGCGCCAAAAAACTAACTTTTTCAAGGTTTATTTGAAGTTTTTGTTTGCGATCGTTTATTAATTCTTCGACTTCAGTTGAAGGAAAAGTTGCGTTTTCCATCATTTCAACGAAAAGTTTTACAACGGTAGGAAGTTGCTCATTTAATGCGTAAAACGTAACAATAGCTGTTTCAAATCCTAGTCCGACATCAAAGTAAGCTCCCAAACTATCCAATTCGTTGTGGATTTGAGTAGAAGTTTTGTCTTTAGTTCCCGAAAAAAGCAATCCTGATGTTAAGGCACTTATTACATTGGAGCCAACTGTAGTTCCTGCATCGAAATAAAAATCAATACGTGACGTAGCATTTGGAACTTTTCTCATCCAATACAAAGGCAAGCTTGGCGTACATTTTACCAATTCAGGGGTAACAAATGAAATGTCAGTTAATTCTCCAAGTGAAGGTGGGTTTTTTCTATTCAGCATTGGCAAGGGCTTTAACTTTTAAAAGTGAACATCTTTTCTTAATCAATAAATTTTTGGCAACTGAAAGCAAGTGTTTGGAAGTGATTTGTTGATAGATTTCTTGTTCCTCGTTGATTCCATTTGCATCGCCTAATAACTCAAAGAAACTCAAATTCATTGCACGATTGAGCAATCCTTGTTCTTGAAATTCTTTAGCTGTTCTTAGTTTGATTTTCAAGCGATTCAATTCTTTTTCCGGTAACTCATTTTCTGTCGCTTTTTGCAATTCTATCCAAAGCGCTTCGTCTAAGGCTTCAAAGCTAACACCGTCGTTTAATTTTCCTGAAATAATCAGTAAACCTTCATCGATAGAACCCGTAATATAGGCATTGATTTCTGCTACTAATTTCTTTTCTTTTTTCAGTGTAATGTAGAGATTGGAAGATTTCTCACTTCCCAAATAATCGCTTAATAAATCGGTAATATAATATTCTGGACTTTTACGTTCCGCCATTTTGAAGGCGTAGTAAAAAGCATTTGCAGGTACATTTCTTTCAATAGTCAACTCGCGGTATTCCGTTTGAATGGGTTCTTTTGGAAGAATGCGAGGAGGTTTTAATCCTTTGGGAATAGCTCCAAACCAATAATTGACTTTTTCTTTTATTGTTGCTAGTTCAAAATTTCCAGCGATGCACAAAATTGCGTTGGAAGGGTTGTAAAACTTCGCGAAAAAGTTTTTTACATCCTCCATTTTCGTTTGCTCGATGTGACTTAATTCCTTACCAATTGTTGCCCATTTGTATGGATGTTCTTTGTAAGCAAGTGGTCGTAATTGCAACCAAACATCACCATATGGTTGATTCAAATAACGTTGTTTGAATTCCTCAATTACCACATTTCGTTGTACTTCCAAGCTTTTCTCTGTGAAGGCAAGCGACAACATTCGATCACTTTCCAACCAAAGCGCTGTGTCTAAATTGTTTGCGGGAAGCACGTCGTAATAGTTCGTGATATCGTTGCTAGTGAAAGCGTTACTTTCTCCGCCCGCCATTTGCAATTGCGTATCGAAGTCGCTGATATTTTTGGATCCACCAAACATCAAATGCTCAAATAAATGCGCAAAACCAGTATGTTCTTCGGATTCATCGCGAGCACCAACATCGTATAGTGTGTTGACAACCGCCATTGGAGTTGTTATATCTTGATGAAAAAGAACTTTGAGTCCATTTTCTAGTTCAAACCTTTCAAATTGTATCATTTAAAATTGAAATTTAGGTGAGTTTTGTTCTTTAAGTGCGTTCGTAAATTCTGTAACAATATCTTCTACAACTTGTTTCGCGGGAATAATTTCATTGATTAAACCTGAAATTTGACCAATTTCTAATTCTCCTTCCACAATATCGCCTTCAAACATACCTTTTTTAGCGCGACCTCTGCCTAATAATTTATTCAAATCGTCAACACTTGCATTTTGCTCGTAGGCATTTTCAAGTTGTTTGAAGAATTCATTTTTCACCAAACGCACTGGAGTTAATTCTTTCAAGGTCAATAAAGTATCGCCTTCTTGTGCATCAACAACCACTTTCTTAAAGTTTTCGTGCGCACTCGATTCAGGCGTTGCGACAAATCTACTTCCGATTTGAACGGCGTCGGCTCCAAGATTCATTGCAGCGAGCATTCCACGTCCTGTTCCGATACCACCTGCAGCAATCAATGGAATCTTAATCGCTTTCGCCACCATTGGAATCAAACACAAAGTCGTCGTTTCGTCTCTACCGTTGTGTCCGCCTGCTTCAAAACCTTCTGCAACCACAGCGTCAACACCAGCTTCTTCTGCTTTTTTAGCAAATTTCACACTTGAAACAACGTGTACAACTGTAATTCCGTGTGCTTTTAAGTGAGCTGTCCACGTTTTTGGATTTCCCGCTGAGGTGAACACGATTGGCACTTTATGTTTGATAATTGTTTCGATATGTTTGTCGATATCTGGGTAAAGCATTGGGAGATTCACTGCGAAAGGTTTATTTGTTGCTGCTTTACATTTTTGAATCTGTTGGTCTAAAATTTCGGGATACATTGAGCCGGAGCCAATAATTCCCAAACCGCCAGCATTAGATACAGCGCTTGCTAATTCCCAACCGGAGCACCAAATCATTCCAGCTTGAATAATTGGATAGTGTATGTTAAACAAGGTACAAATTCTGTTGCTTTCCATCGTTTTTAATTTTTACGAAATTAGTTAATAAGTTCTTTTTAATTCAATCTTATTCATTGGAATTCAGACCTTGTTTTTTACATATTCTAATAAATTCACTTTTTTTTCCTATTTTAGTAAATCAAAACTCAGAAAATGAAATTTTATATAAGTTTAGTATTAATCATTTTAAGTTGCTCTCTCCAAATAAACGCTCAGTCACTAGCAGGTGTTAAACAATTACACACGCACAATAATACCGGAAAAACGCTCATAGAAAACAAAGGTCAGTGGCCAAAAGGTGTTGTTTTTCGAGCAAATATGGATGGCGGAAAATTGTGGGTACTCGAAAATAAAATGATTTTCCACTTGCAAGATTATTCGGCGATGCACAAAGCACACGCTATGAATACGCCTGGATTTACTGGAGAAACAATTAAAGAAACTTTGGTGCATTTGAATTTTGTTGGATCCAAAAAAGCGACTCGAATTGAAAAAAATAACCCAACTAAATTTTATTACAATTACTTTATCGGTACTGACCAAAGCAAGTGGGCATCTGATGTACACGGCTTTGAATCTGCTGTGATGAAAGAGTTTTACACTGGAATTGATTTTAAAGTTATCGGTCAAGGTGATGAAGTTAAATATGAATTTATAGTTCAACCTAAAATAGATCCTTCTGTAATTAAATTGAACTATGCAGGACAAAAAAATCTTCGAATCGACCGAAAAGGAAATTTGGTAATTGATACCGAATTAGGAAAAATCTTTGAAAATAAACCTTATGCGTATCAAATTATTGAAGGTCAAAAAAAGGAAGTGGCAGTTAAATTTGTTTTGGAAGGTGATAATGTTACGTTTGATTTGGGTAAATACAATCCAAATTTTCCTTTAGTTATAGATCCAGTGCTTATTTTTTCAACTTATGTAGGTGCAACCTCAGATAATTTTGGAATGACAGCCACTTATGGTCATGATGGAACTGCTTATTCTGGCGGAATTGTTTACGGAAATAACTTTCCAATTCCAGATAATCAGACTTATGACATTACTTCAAACTTTACGGCCTTGTCAGGTTCTTATGGAGTTACAGATGTATTCATTACAAAATACAATCCGACAGGAACACAAATGTTATGGAGTACTTTCATTGGTGGAGGAAATAATACTGCAGGTACAGAAACGGTTCACAGTATGATTTGTGATTTAGATGATAATCTCTATTTTTTTGGTGCAACTTCAAGTTCAGATTTCCCAACCACAGCAAATGCTTTTGATCAAACTCACAATGGCGGTGGAACTGCTGAGTTCTATTTTAATGGTGTTTATTATTCTAGTCAAGGTTCAGATATTTATGTAGCTAAGTTGAGCACAAATGGTCATAATTTATTGGGTTCAACACTTGTAGGAGGCTCAGCAAATGATGGAGTTAATTATACAGATGCCTCACTTCCTTATAATTCTGTAAATGCTTATTCTGGTTTAATTTCAAACTACGGTGACCAATTTAGAGGGGAAATAATGCTCGACCAAAATAACAATGTTCTCGTCGCATCTTGTACAAAATCATCTAATTTTCCTGTTGCAAATGCCGTTCAAGGAACAAATGGAGGTGGACAAGATGGTGTTGTTTTCAAATTAGCAGCAGATTTTCAAAGTTTGCTTTTTTCAAGTTATTATGGAGGTTCTGCCGATGATGCTTGTTATTCCGTCAAAGTGGATGATTTTGATAACATCATTTTTGCAGGAGGAACCAAATCAACAAATTTAATAGCAACAACAGGTGGATGGCAGCCTGCAAATGCTGGAGGTACGGCTGAAGGATTTGTAGTGAAATTACCTCCAACAGGAAATAATATTACCCAAGCAAGTTACATCGGGAGAAATCAATACGATCAAGTTTTCTTTGTTGAAGTGGACCGAGATAATAATATCTTTCTACTTGGTCAATCCGTTGGTGGAACTTTTCCAGTTGTCAATGCGCCTTATTCAAATGGAAACAGTAGCAATTTTATCATCAAATTAAATCCTGCCCTAAACACCAATCTAGCATCAACTCGATTTGGAAATGGAAGTACAGCAATCAATGTTTCGCCAGCGGCATTTTTAGTCGATGTTTGTGGAAATATCTATGTTTCCGCTTGGGGAGCGAATATTTTACAAAGTACAGCATTGAACGGAATGCCGGTTACACCCGATGCATTTCGTTTAACACCTCCAAATGGTTTTGATTTTTATTTGTTGGTACTTGAACGAGACTTCGGTGGTATTCTTTATGGTTCATACATTGGCGGAAATCAATCTCAAGAACACGTTGATGGTGGAACTTCTCGCTTCGATAAAAATGGAATTGTGTATCAATCAGTTTGTGCAGGATGCAGTAATCACGATGATTTTCCAACCACTCCAGGTGCTTGGTCGGCAACAAATAATAGTAGCAATTGTAACAATGCAATCTATAAATTCGACACGGGTGTAATTCCAAATGCAGAATTTACTACCGATCAAGTTGAAGGTTGCCAAGATTTTACAGTAACCTTTGACAACAGTTCTTCGGAAGACGATTCGTTTCTTTGGGATTTTGGCAACGGAAATTTGGATTCAGTTACCGTAAATCCAGTTATAACTTACGATACACCAGGTACCTACCAAGTAAATTTATATGTAACAGATAGCTTTTGTTTGATAGTTGACACTGCTCGCGTTACCATTACTGTGTTAGACTCTATCCAAATTGATGTTCCAGACACCTTAAAATTATGTAACTCACTTCCAACTCAATTGATTGCAAATAGCTACGGAACAGGCGATTATTTCATTTGGTCAACGTCTCCGAATTTTACAAATCCCCTAAATATCCCATCAGATTCAATAATAACAGTTTCTCCTCCTGATGGTAAATATTATATTAAAGTTGGAAATCAATATTGTAATAGAATAGATAGTGTAGTGGTAATTTTTGATGTACCGCCAACTGCCGAAATAACCTTAAATAATCAACAAGGATGTGCTCCTTTGACCGTCACGGTTACAAATTCTTCCGTACAAACAAGTTATTTCTTATGGAATTTTGGAAATGGAACCCTTGATTCAGTGAACACAACAACATCTGTAACTTATTCAACGCCAGGAACCTATCAAATAACCCTCACAATAGTTGATGATGTCTGTTCTACAAACGATACCGAAACTGTCACCATTGTTGTTTCTCCTGGAGTAACTATAAATTTAGTGGATACAATTTCCTTATGTGCTTCTGTTCCTATTACTTTTAATCCAATTGTGGGTGGTGGAGCAACAGAATTCATTTGGTCTTCAACTAATCAATTTAGCGATACCTTAAATACCGATTTATCCCAGTCTTCACTAACAGTAAATGACCCAGCAACTGGATATTATTATTTTCAAGCAAGTAGTAATGAGTGTGAAAATAGCGATAGTGTTTATGTTGAATTTACAAGTGCAAGTTTGTCTTTAACTGGTGATAATTTAATTTGTTTAGGTGAAACAACAACTATCACTGCTGTAAGTGCCAATCCATCTATTACGTTTACGCATTCGTGGTCGCCTTCTACTATTATTGTTTCGCCAACAACAAGTAACCAAGTTCAAGTAAATCCAACGACTTCGCAATATTTATATTTAAATGCTAGTTCTTCCAATGGTTGTTTCATTGAAGATTCAATTTATATTTCAGTTTCAACCATAAATCCAACAAGTGTAGTTGCAAGTGCTTCGCAGACAATCGTTTCACCAGGAACTACTGTAGTTTTGAGTGGAACACCTTCAGGGATGAGTTCTTACTCTTGGACACCAACAGTTGGGTTAGCAACGCCTAACGCTCAATCGACAAATGCTTTGGTAAACGAAACAACAATTTTCACATTGACTGTTTCCGATGGGATATGTGAGGTTTCCGACACAGTGGAGGTTAAGGTTTACACTATCATTTGTGAAGATCCGTATGTTTTTATTCCAAATGCATTTACTCCAAATGGAGATAATAACAACGATGTTTTGTATGTAAGAGGTATTTGGATTGAAAAAATGATTTTCAGGGTTTTTGACCGCTGGGGAGAAATGGTCTTTGAATCTACTGATCCGAACTTTGGTTGGGACGGAATTTTTAGAGGGAAAAAATTAGATCCAGATGTTTACGATTATTATTTAGATGTTACGTGTATTGGAGGTTTGCAATCCATCACGAAAGGAAATGTTACGTTAATGAAATAACTTTTAAAATTAAAAATGAAGAAAATTATCACCCCAAAATCAGAAAAATTTTTAGAAAACTACTTGAATAATGCAAGTCCAACAGGTTTTGAATCAGAAGGTCAGAAAATGTGGTTGGATTATGTAAAACCTTATATTGATGACTATTTTGTTGATAATTATGGTTCAGTAGCAGGAATCATCAACCAAGGAATGGATTACAAAGTAGTGATTGAAGCACATGCTGACGAAATTTCTTGGTTCGTTCATTATATCACAAAAGACGGCTTTATTTACCTAAAACGAAATGGTGGTTCTGATCACATGATTGCTCCTTCAAAGCGCGTGAATATCCACACTGACAAAGGAATTGTAAGAGCTGTTTTTGGTTGGCCAGCAATTCATATGCGTCATACCAAAGAGGAAACTCCAAGTATGAAAAACATTTTTCTAGACTGTGGTTGTGCTTCAAAAGAAGAAGTGGAAGCTTTGGGTGTTCATGTAGGTTGTGTAGCGACTTTCGAAGATGAGTTTATGATTTTAAATAAAAATAAATATGTCGGACGAGCTTTAGATAATAGAGTAGGAGGGTTTATGATTGCTGAGGTCGCACGTTTATTGAAAGAATCAAAAACGAAATTGCCTTTCAGTTTATACGTTGTAAATGCAGTTCAAGAAGAAATTGGTTTACGTGGAGCGGAAATGATTGCGCATAAAATTAAGCCTGATGTTGCTTTAATCACAGATGTTTGCCACGATACAGCGACACCAATGGTTGATAAAATTGAAAATGGCGACCAACAATCAGGAAAAGGTCCAGTGTTGACTTATGGTCCTGCAGTACAAACGAATTTCTTGAAATTAATCATCAAAGCAGCAGACAAAAACAAAATACCATTCCAACGTGCGGCAGTTTCGCGCTCAACAGGAACAGATACGGATGCTTTTGCGTATTCTAATGAAGGAGTAACGAGCGCATTGATTTCTTTACCATTGCGATATATGCATACAACTGTGGAAATGGTTCAAAAAGAAGATGTTGAAAATTGTATCCGATTGATTTTTGAAACTTTGAAAACCATAAAAGTAGGTCAAGATTTTAGGTATTTGAAATAAACCAAGACGAAAATTAATTCTGTATGAAAGTAGTTTCATTTTTTATTTATTTTTTGTTGCTACTTTCATTCAGTGCTTGTAGCCAACCAGAACTTAAAGATGGCGATATTTTCTTTCAATCTTCAACTTCATTGCAAAGTAAAGCGGTTGAAATTGCTACCAATTCTCCCTATTCACATTGTGGAATTTTGTTTTATGAAAACGGTCAAGCTTATGTTTATGAGGCTGTTCAACCAGTTGGAAAACGAAAATTAGAAGATTGGATTGCATCAGGAGTTGGTGGCAAATACGAAGTCAAAAGGTTGAAAGACATATCGAAATTAACACCTGAAAATATCAAAGCGATGAAACAATTTGCCGCAAGTCAATTTGGAAAAAATTACGATGGTTATTTCAATTGGAATGACAAAGAATTGTACTGTTCAGAATTAGTTTGGAAAGTTTACTTTGAAAAATTAGGGATTAAACTAGCGAAACCTATGCCACTTCGAGATTTTAATATTGATGCAATTGAAGTTAGACGGATTTTGGAAAAAAGGTATGGCAATCAAATTCCTTATGATGAATCGATGGTGGCCCCAAGTCAATTGTTTGAATCTGATTTATTAGTATCACCAGAGTGATTTTTTTCTATTCTCACTTTAAATTGTACCCGATTTCCACAAATTTCGTTTGACTTAATTACATTACATAATTATGAACTTCTATTCTTTTGGTGTTGTTTTAACCCTGTCTTTCCTTGCATTTGCTTGTGAAGAAACAAATCCGAATGAGCCTAAACAAGAACTGTTGGAAGTTGAAAAAGATAAGATTGAAGACAAAGAAGTTACTGATTCTGAAGAAGAACAAATCATTGAAGAACAAACAAAACAATCTAATAAAACAAACTCAGTAAATTCAAAGGAACCTGTTGTTTCAACTCTTTCAAATTCTATTGCTAAAAAACAAGCAAGTACAAAAAAACAAGTAATTGAAGAAAAAAAAGAGGTGATACCACCGAAATGGAAAAACACTTATTCGCAAGATAAAAAATGGATGGAGTTGTATGAATCGTCACGCACTTTTTTTCTGAATGGTTGGGATACCGAGTTTTATAGCAATCCTGATGCTTCGATTTCTAGAGATGAATTATTGCTTGCCTATCGCAAACGAATGGAAAATATCTTTTACGAAACTCCTTCATTCATTGAGTTTTGTGTGCAAGAAATGAAAGTCTCATCTGAGTTTGAATTGTTTTGTCAAAAGTGGAAGGAGAATGTGAATTGAGATAGCTTGATTCGACTCGTTTTAATGGTTTCAGTTTCATTTTAGAGGAATTTAAACACTCTTTAATCGCAGAAAGATGAACCAAAACTAGACCTATTTGCGTTCATTGTTCCTAACAAACTTTTAACTCCAAGGAATTGTTAGATTTATGGAAAAATAGTTGGTTTAGCATCTTAGTAAAAATGCATATATGAAGATTACAATTCCTGAGCCATGTGACCAAAAATGGAGTGAAATGCAAGCGTGTGTCAAATCGTTTCTGTAACAAATGTGAGAAACAAATTATTGATTTCACGTATTATTCAGACGCTGCTTTAACAAAAGTGATTGAAGAGAATGAAGGTCGCATTTGCGGAAAATTCACTAAAGATCAGTTAGATAGGGAATTGATTTCAAGTTACAAGAAGCAATCATTTTTCTCGAATATCTCAGCGCGTTGGTTGGGTTTATGGTTGTTTTTGTCTTCACCTTTTAATTCTATCAAAGCACAAACACCAATATAAGTGTCTCCTGAATTGAAAACGACAAATGTTGACACGAATCAATTTTTTATTTCTGGAACTGTTCTTAACCAAAATAATGAACCTGTTCAGGGAATTAAAGTAAAATTAGTAGAACTTGGATTAATGACTCGATCAGACTTTGATGGTAAATTTAAGTTTGTCTTTGAAAGCAATGCTACGGCAAGTTATTCATTAGAGTTTAATGGAACTGCTGTTTCTAAGGAATTGGAAGGATTTAGTCAAGATGATACATTAAGAATAAATAATGTTCAGGCAAATACATCAGATATTAAATTGCAGATAATCAGTAAAAAGATAAGTGAAATCGATTTGAAAGGAGAAATTGCAGTTGTTGTGGTTAAGTCTAAATTTAGTATTTTCCGACCTAAAACATGGAATATAAGAAGTCACAAACGTTCCAGAAAGAAATAGGATGATTTTTAATCTTTAATTTGATAGATAGCATCCTACGTTGTATGAGTTGATGAATCATTAATAATATCTAATTTCAGAATTGTAGCTTGTTCTTTCATTTACCTTTTATTCTAAAAAATCTTTTTTTCTTTCTTTTCCCAAAACCCTGGTTTTTTAAAAAAGTAAAGAAATAAGACTATGGTCATTAAGAAAAACAACCAACCTGGTTCACTCATTTCAGTATTTTCATCTTCAATATCGTAGGACTGTTTACCGTTTAAAACCTGCTTTTGTTTTCGCAATAAACTGTTCTTTTGTGCTTGATTTTCAACAACTAGATAAGAAGTGTAAGGAGTCAAAATCCGCGATTGAAAGCTAAATTTTACTTGTTGCACCCATTTTGAATCTACTAGTTCTGGATGCTCAATGTGATTTCTATAGTTTGCTTGTAAATGTAAACCCGACAACCAATCTTTTTGCATTGCATACTTTGTAGATTTTATGATAGCTGCGTTTTTGAAAATCAAACTTCCTTTTTGGTTATCAGGAATATACACCTTGCTTTTTGAATCAATTGGATATTCCAAAACCTCATTTCCAACTTGAATAGATGTGTCTTTTAAAGCAATTTCAAAAGGATTATTATCTAAAAAATGAGCGTTAAGCACCTTATGATTTTTTAAATGATAGAAAAAGTTGTTCTCTGGGTACAAGTGTTTCCAGTCAGCAAAGTCTTTTGTGATGATTGAAGTTGTTATGTTATCTGTAACAACCACAAAAATGGGATAAGTTGAATATTGGTTTTGTTCTGTAAAAGCTTTTTGAATGGCTCTTTCAAGAAAAAATCCTCCTTTTGAATCCGCCACTTTGATTTGTGTTTTCCAATTTTCTTGAATGGAAAAAAGAGTACTATAACTGGCTACACAACTGATTACTGCGTTTTTACAAAGCTGTTTGTTGGCTTTTAAAAAATTCTCAATGACTTGTGTATATTTCTCTTTCTTAGCTGGATCACTTACATCAACCATAAAATGAATGTAAGGTTTACGTTTGATTTTTCTTAGTTTTCGCTTTTCATTACTCGAAACATAAATTGCTGTTTCGTCTTCAAAATGGGAATTACTTTTTTCATTTTCGTTCCCAAGCTTTACAATTTCCCCATCTATCTCTAATTGAATAGGTTCTTTGTGGATGAATTGAATACCCGTTTTCCGCACTTCTTGGTTGTTAAATGGAAAAACCCTAAACTCAACTTTATTACCTGTTTTATAGAATAGAATTCCCGGGTCACGATTTTGATTTTTGATATTGGAATAAATCCAAAATGCAGTTTTCTTTTCTGCCAAAATGCCCATTTCTTTTCTTTTTCCAACGTATAAATAGTAATCGCTAATCCAGCAGGCGTCAGGTAAATTCAAGAGTGTGGCATATTCTTGCTTACCAAAATCAGCAGAAGTATTTGTTAACTGAAAATCAACCCAAGTTGTCCAATAGTTTTCTTTTTTATTGAAGGTGCTTCTCGAAGAAAGCTTTGAAATTTGAACTGTTGAGTCCAATTTAGATTCTGGGAAACTTCGAAAGTATTTTCCTTCTGAAAAGATTCGCTCCAAGGTATTGATTTTTGTTTCTGAAAGTGTCAAATTATCCAATACAAGCCAATTGTAATAGCTTGATAAATAAGGTTTTTGATTGCTAGAGGTGAAAAAATCAGAGTTGGATTTGTTGCTTTTAATCGCATCTAAAGTCCTTAACAGTGCTTTTTCGTCTATTTTCTTGTTATTTGAAAAATCAGGTGAATAAACGTAATTCAATGCCTGACTCAAATTATTTCTATCGTTCCAATAATCTAAAGTGATAATGCTAGGTATTACAAGAAATGCTATTAAACCTATGATTCTAAGTTTTGGTTTGGAATAAAATTGACTCAAAAATTGAAAATCTTTATGAAGTACGGTGATATGTATAATGAAAAGAATTAAAGGTGTCAACATTAAAATTCCAATTCCTAAAGCAAAAATGGCTATTACTGAAAGCGGAAGAAAAGGCAAAAACACCATGAAAAAGTAGAAAGTATAAGCGAAGGTTAGCATCCGAAAGCTAAAAATTAAGAGTTGACGTCGCGGATTATCTTTTTTAGAAAGGCATAATAAAACACCATTTAAAATCGCAAGAAAAGGAAACCAAAGACTAGAAAAATCTCCAATAACATCAGAGAAATCAAGCCCTGAATTACTTTTTCTACACAGTGATAAACCGATAAGTGGCAGAATTATCGCAAATAGTACTTTCCAAATTAGCACATTTTCGTTGTAATTCTTGGCGTTTTTTGACATCAATGTATAAATGAAGCGAACCAGAAAAAACAAAAACAAAATGATTGCTGTAATAACAATGATAAGAATAGAATGTACTCCAAAGCCTTGATCAACCGTTTTCCAAAATGGCGCGATGATAAAGAAATAAACAAATGAAATCATTGGAAATAATATGGCATAAAGCACATTAGACCACGGATTAATATTCTTGTTTTCTGGAACGGAAAGTGTCACCAAAATAAAAAGAGCAAAAGCCATTGTTGGCATCAGAAAAGTCCCTGTGTAAAGCAATAAATTTCCTGTAAGCATCCAATTTGGAATAGATCTCGGAATAAGTAAATCGAAATTATAACTGAAAGCATACAAATAAATTAGGTAGAAAAATAAAGTTCCCAATGCCCAAAATAGCGTTGTTTTTTGCTTTTTAAATAGAGCATAAATTGTGTACGCGATTTGGATAGCTGTTATGAAACTAAAGGAGAATCCAAAAGCTAACCATTGATTTTTTGTTTCAGAATTGAGTAAAGGCTGAATAACGTTATAATCTCCCCAAAACACTAAAATTAAAAGTAAGGAAGGAACGATTGTTACAAAAACAATCCATTTAGGATGAAGCAAGAATTTCATTTGGTTGAAGTTTAATTAGTAATTTTTCGGTGAAGTAATAGGCTACAATCAAAAAGGTTAAATTGTTAATAATCCCAATAGATTCGTGAATGATTGAAGCGTCAAGTGAGGTGAGACGTTGAAGTTTTTCTTGTAAAATAATTGAAGAATAAATTCGTGAGGAATTAGCTAAAATGCTTAAAATGTAAGCTCCAAAAAGACTTAAACTAATGGAAATGACTTTTTGATTGTGAAATTTCAAATAGCCTATTGAAAGTACTGACAGTAAAATAAAACTTAGGATAAAAAAATTAAAACCTGAGCAGGATTTATTGATAGTCACATTCAATTCTTCGAAGAAATAACCATTATCAGAAGTAAAAAAGTAAGTGCTAGCCGTTAAAAATTCAACTGCTTTTGAAGTTGGCTGTAACAAAAGTTTTAAATCACTTGTTTCTGTTTGTGTGTAAAGAATTTTAAGTGAAAGGAACGTAACAGCGAGAAAAAAATAATAAGGAATATTTTGCTTGATTTTCATAGAAAGTGAATATTTATAGTAGTCATTGTTATTTAAGTTTTGGTTAATTCAGTAGAACTATTTCCAGTTACCAACGTTAGCGAACATTTTAGGCCTTGAATTTCTAGGTTTTAACTACTGAACTGAAACTGGCAAATTTTAATGATTTCTGTAATCAGTCAGCAGACTGACGCCAAAATCCAGTTTCAGAAAGGAGTTAAAATTGTTCGCCACGAGTTGTAAATAGTTATAGAATATAGTTTGCGAACAAAAAGAAATTCAGAGCCTTGATTTTTTAGCTTCGCTGCTTCTTCGAGGTGATTCTTTTTGATCAAGCAAAAAGAATGGCAAAAGAAATATTGATTAAGGTTAGTTTTACCAAGTATAGAACCTAATCAAGTTTTGAATAAATCTCAATTTATATCCAGCAATTCCTTCTCCACCTCACTATCCAAATAAGTCCAAGACTTCCAGGTTTTTTCAGCTTGATTGGTTTTGAATACATTGATTTTTCTAATTAATCGTTTATGGAAAAATCTTTTTTTACCTTCACTTTTGATATTTGCTTCCATTTTTAAGAGGCTTGGAATTGTGGTATCTGAGAGCGCTAGCATGTAATATAAATCGATTTCACTTTTCAATGATTGATTGTTGTTGACGATTATTTGGTCCCAATTGATTAAAGATGAAAAGATTAGTACTAAGAAGAAAGACCAACCATTCATCCTAAATAAGAACAGATTCTTTTTCACTAAATAGATTTTCAAGATCGTTGAAATCAAACCAACAAAGGTCAAGAAAGTGTATACATATACACCGATTCGCTTGTGAGTTAAACCGTATAAGTCAATGTACATAGCGTTTTTTGCCCCAACGGAAACAAGTAGTATTAGATTTTGAATCAACCAAATGTATGCTAGCACTTTCACGAACTTATTATTGGTAAAGAAGTTCATTGCTCCGCGGAAATAGAACAAAACAATAGCAATAGAAATGAGGATTGTAAAAATCAGCGTTCCCACACTTTGATGTAGGAACGATGCAAAAGTCACATTTTCAGGTAATTCTTGATTGAAAAGGAGAAAATTCATATCCCCAAGATTGACAATTAGAATCAATAAATTGAGTAAGATGAACAATACCTTGGCAGAGAAATATTCATCAACTAAAGTCAGCGTTTTGCCCCATAGCGACCATTCTTCGTGTTTATAGTTGGTGATTCTTAAGGTTTCAGGTTCATCGAATCGTTGTAAGTCTTCGATGTATTTGACATTGTAAAAGCCATAAATCAACCACAATCCAAACAAGGTGAAGAAAATCCAATACATTGAAATCCAATCTAAATTGATTTTGTCGGTCAATGATTCAAAAATGGGGTTTGAAACGCGATACATTCCGAAAAATAGAAACGCAACTAGTATCGGGATTCCAATGAGCATCAGTTTTTTGGCGCTGGGAGTTTGATCTTTTGAAAAACGTTTTGGAAGTTGATTAATGTCGTCGATTCCTGAAAGAAACCACGAGTTTAACCCATAAATACTCGCAACTAGAATACTTGAATTTGCACTTGCACTCATTCCTGTTAGAACTAAAAGCGAAGTTAAGGATGCGATGATTGAAAGTAAGTTACCATAGTAAGCAACACTGAAAGAAGCGATTAAACTCAAAAAAGCTACAATCAACCAATTTCTGTTTTTGAGCAAGCTTGCATTTTTGATGAGAGCGAAAATTAAAAGAATTACTGTTAAAATACTGAGGTTTATTCCCAACATTTCTTTGTAAAATAGATAGCTGTAAACTCCTGTTACAACTAGAATAATCCAATCGTTTTTTTTCATTTTATTTGTTTTTTAGTTTATTTTAAAAGTACTTTGTATTTCAAAGTTAAAATGCAAATTTTTTTAGTTCGTCTTTTTGATCAACGATTCCAAAGCGCTCAAATGCTCCATAAAAGCACTTTTTCCTTGGCTCGTTGCTGCGTAAGTTGTGTTAGGTTTTTTTCCAATGAATTGTTTGTTTACCAGTACATATTCCAGTTTTTCCAATGCTGAAACGTGACTTGCTAAATTCCCATCTGTGATGTCTAGCATTTCCTTTAATGTTGCAAAATCAACGGTATCATTGACCATCAAAATGGACATAATTCCAAGTCGAATTCTACTTTCGAAGGCTTTGTTCAGGTGTTCAATGTAGTTTTTCATTTTTCGTATTTGAAATACATTAAAGTACCGTAAATAATATGTAAAACTCCAAAACCTAAAGCCCAAAAAAGTAAGCCGTAACCAATATAGATAGAAGCAATAAGTCCGAGAATGATCTCTAAAACTCCAAGGTATTGAATGTCGTGTAAGGTATATTTTCCCGCATTGATCAAAGCTAAACCGTAGAATATTAGGGTAGCAGGTGCAATCAATTCAATCATTCCGTGATAAAATAGAATAAGGCAGAAGATTCCACCAGTCATCAAGGGTAAAAGTAGATTTGTAAGTAATCTCTTGGAACTCGAATTCCAAATCGTTTGATTGTTTCGCTTTGCTTTTCTGGAAGTAAAATAAACTCCGAATGTTAAAGCTAAAGTCAAAACAGATAAACCATTGATAATAAAAAAAGTAAAGAAATTTTTGTTGGGTGTACCGTCGTTGCGATACGCATAATCGTAATAATTATCTGAGCTAAAGTCGATTTCCAAATAAACATAAGCAGCAATAGCACCGATTAAACCAAAAATACCAGCGGCTACACCAGACAATCCACTTAGCGAAATGAACTTAGTCGATTTTTCCATCATTGCTCGAATCTCGGTCAATGCTTCTAAATGCTGTTTGTTTTCTTCCATATTTTAATTTTAAAAAGTACTTTGAGTTGCAAAGTTAAATTAAAATTTGAATTTGAAAAGAAAAAATTGTTTTTTTTTTATGCTTATCCTTTACTTTCCCCAATGGATTTGTAATTGATTTTAAAACAACGCTTTTTTTATATTTTTCCTTCGGAGATGCTTTGCGATTTAGTTATTTTTCAACAATGGCAACTTTAGAATGTTAAATCCGCAGCTTATAGTTACTCTTTTCAAAAGATTCCTCGCTGTGCTCGGAAGGACTTTTGGGTTGGGAAAGTAGGCGAAAATGCGAAGCATTTTCGCAACCCCCTCTTAGTGCAAGTCCTTCCGAGCGAAGTGAGGAATCTTTTTATTTGTCATTTCAAACAAAGTATGACCGCGCTAGCAGAAACGTAGTTAAATTCATTTGAGTAAGTTTAAGGTTTGTTTGGGGAAACAAACGGATATGCATTTTTTTGTATTGAATTTTAATAGTCGATATTGTGCTTATCAAAGTACATTTTAAACTTGTAAGTCAAGGATTTAATTGAAGTGAGAACTATTTGAATAATAGTACCGAAACTAAGCGGCCTTGAATTTCTAGGTTTTAACTACTGAACTGAAACTGGCAAATTTTAAAGATTTCTGTAAGAACTTCCGCCAAAATCCAGTTTCAGAAAGGAGTTAAAATTGTTCACTACTCGTTTTAATTGTTTATAGAACAAGGATTTGCGAATAAAAAGAAATTCAGAGCCTTGATTTTTTAGCTTCGCTGCTACTTCGTGGTGATTCTTTAGATAAAGCAAAAAAAAATAGAACAATGAATTTTAATAAATGCAAGATTTACAAGAAGTTTAAATTGTTTTTAGTCTTAAAACTTAAAAACAATGCACAAAAAAAAGAGGTCTCACAATGAAACCTCTTTCAATTTAGAAAATATTCTAATTAGTTTACGCTAGAAGAAAGGTCTGAACCTGCTTTGAAACGTACTGTGTTTTTAGCTGCGATTTCAATAACTGCACCTGTTTTAGGGTTACGACCGTTACGAGCATTTCTTTTAGAAACGTCGAAAGAACCAAAACCAACTAAAGAAATTTTATCTCCACTTTTCAATGCACCAGTTGTAGCTGATACAAATGCATCTAATGCTTTTTTAGAGTCTGCTTTAGATAATCCAGATTCTGCTGCAATAGCGTCAATTAATTCTGCTTTGTTCATAGTAATTTGTTTTAATGAGTTAATTAATATTTTTTATTAGAACAAATATATCTGAATATCAATGCGAATAATCAAATCACCAAAAAAAAAGTCAAAAAATGTTGAAAAAAGCTTGATTTTGTTGATAAAGGTAGGGTTTTTCCCATCTCAATGCCGACTTTTCTTTGAAATGTAGTATTAATTTTCATAGTATCTTCGAGCCAAAATGGAAGAGAAAAGAAAAAAAATAATTTATTGGATTTTGCAAATTATAGGCTGGTTGATGTATGGAACCTTGCTTTTTCTTGCTGCCTATCGAAATGCTAACAATCAATTTAATTTGAAAATTGTCCTTAATCTTTCCATTTATATATTTCTAGGTATTTTATTAAGTCATTTTTTACGTTATTTATACCTTAAAAAACAATACTTTCAATTCAATGCGCCAATTCTAGTTTCTAGAATTATACTTTACTCAGGATTAGTATCTTTTATTTATACAATCTCCAACAAATTAATCGCCTCCTTTATTTACTTAACTTTTTCAAAATGGGATTTATTTACCATCTTGTTAAATACTGCCTCAATTTATGTAGTTTTTATTCTTTGGAGTTCCATCTATATCACCTTTCTTTTATTTGAAGAGTCACGTAAAAAGGAAATTAATAACTTACTTCTTACAAAAACACAAACAGAATTAGAACTTCAAAATTTGCGAGCGCAGTTGAATCCTCATTTTTTATTTAATTCATTAAATGCAATTCGCGCCTTGATTGAGGTAGAACCAGCAAAAGCAAAAAATGGGATCAATCTATTATCTAATTTGTTGCGTTCAACTTTAAAATTAAATAGCGATAAATTAGTACCGATTCACAAGGAAATGGAATTAGTTGACGCTTATCTTCAATTGGAGAAAATTCGTTTCGAGGAGCGATTAGAAGTGCGAAATTTTATTGATGATACTTGTCTCTACATTGAAATTCCAGCTTTTACCATTCAAACATTGGTGGAAAACTCGATTAAACACGGCATTTCAATGCTGATTAATGGTGGATTTATTGAAATTAATGTTTACAAGGAAGAAGACCTTTGTCGAATTGTGGTTGTTAATTCAGGAACGTTAGGTGAAAAAGTGGATTTAGGAATTGGTTTGGATAATCTTAAAAAGAGATTAAAGTTGCAATATCAGGATAAGTTTACTTTCTCTATTGTTAGCTCTGGCGATTGCGTAAAAGTAGCAATTAGCATTCCAGCGAACATATCAATTTAATTTTTGTTTGCCAACTATGAAGAAGTTAAATGCAATTGTTATTGGTTCTGGAGTTGGCGGATTAGCTACAGCAATACGTTTGGCTAAAAAAGGAATTCAAGTCACTGTTTTTGAAGCAAACGCATTTCCCGGTGGAAAAGTTAATTCAAAGCAATTTGGCGATTATCGTTTTGATATGGGACCTTCTGTTTTCACGGAGCCACATTTAATTGATGAATTAATTTCACTTTCTGGTTCAAAAGAAGTTACTTTTCAATTTCATCAGCTGGAAGAATCTTGCCGCTATTTCTTTTCTGATGGTCAAGAATTAACAGTAATTGCTGGGGAAGATAAAGTTGCTGAAACTTTTTCAAAAGCCTTAGGTGAAGACAAAACGGTTGTTGCTAATTTTCTAAAGCGTCAACGCAAAAACTATGAAGCAGTTTATCCTGTTTTTATTGCAGTTTCATTGCATCGTTTCAAGCATTGGTTTAATCGACATATCCCAAACGCATTGCTTCGATTGACAAAATATGGTCTTCTTAGCTCTATGCACAAGGTGAATTCAAAAACATTTTCAAATCCAAAAACGACACAAATATTCGACCGATTGGCAACTTATAATGGAAGCAGTCCTTATAAAACGCCTGGAATGTTGAACATTATTTCGCATTTGGAATTAAACGTTGGACCAGCAATGCCAGTAGGAGGGATGGTAGCAATTTCTGATACTTTGTATAAGTTGTGTTTAGAATTGGGTGTAAATTTTCGCTTTAATGAGAAAGTAACTTCTATTTTACATACAAATAATCAAGTTACTGGCGTTCAAACTTCATTAGGGAAATATTCCACTGAAATTGTTGTGAGTAATATGGATGTTCATTTTACGTATGAAAAGTTGTTGTCTAATTTCGCCGCACCAAGCCTGAATTTAAAGCAAGAAAAATCGAGTTCGGCGATTGTTTTCTATTGGGGCATTAAGAAGCTGTTTCCAAAATTAGGGGTTCATTCTATTTTCTTTGCTGAAAATTATAAAGAAGAGTTTAAAGCTATTTTTGAAACGAAGGAAGTGTATTATGATCCAACTATTTATGTTCACATCAGCTCTAAAGTTGAAAAAACGGATGCACCTTCATCAGGAGAAAATTGGTTTGTAATGATTAATTCTCCAATAAATGTTGGACAAAATTGGGACGAAGAAATTCAAAAAATACGAATTCACATTTTAAAAAAACTGAGTAAAGCTTTAGGTGAAGACATCGAACCATTAATTGAAGTCGAGGAAATCAATGAACCTCGAAAAATAGAAGCTATTTACAGTGGAAAACAAGGTTCAATTTATGGAAATTCTTCTAACAGTTCATTTGCTGCTTTTTATCGTCACCCTAATTTTTCAAAACAATTGAAAGGGCTTTATTTCGCTGGCGTTACGGTTCATCCTGGGGGAGGAATTCCATTAGCCTTAAATAGTGCTAAAATTGTAGAAAGATGTGTTAAAGAGGATTTTCGATAAAAGCTTTATAACCATCAATGAGTTAATAACTTTAATAAAAATCTGACTTAAATCAGCGTTTTTTAAATAAAAATATCGTTAATTTGCTATCAAATCATTGAAAATAGACACTTTGAAAAGAAAACATCGACCATTTTTATTAAAACACAAAATAATTACTGGTGTTATCGTATTATTCACTTTGCTTGTAATCATTGTGTTTTTTAACCATTATTCAATTCAAAAATCAGCTCAAAATCTGATTTATAGTAAAATTGAAAATGTTCCATATCGCAAAACCGCTGTTCTACTCGGAATGGAAAAAAAGTTTACCAACGGAAAGCTGAATCGGTTTTACATAAATCGTATAGATGCTACGGTAAATTTGTTTAATGCAAAGAAAATAGATATTATCATTGTTAGTAGAAATCAGGGGAATGTGGTGAATGATGTCAAGAAAGATTTAATTAAAAGAGGAATTCCAAAGGATAAAATTATTCTCGATTATGCTGGATTAAGAACTTATGATTCAATGTACAGAATGTATAAGGTTTATGGTCAAAAAGAATTCATTGTCATTGCTCAAAGAAAACAAAATGAGCGTGCCATTTACATTGCAAAAAAGAATGGTTTAAATGCTATTGCGTTCAATGCTGGTGAGTATTCAGGATATAATTCATTTCGATTAAACATGATTGAAAAGCTAGAAAGAACCCGTTTGTTTTTTGAGTTTCTTGTAAATAAAAAACCAATCTATTCAGGTGAAAAGGTAACTATCGCAATGTAAATTCACATTTCTTATTAATTCCTAAAGGCAATATTTCATCAAATTTTTTCTTCGGAATTTCTATGGCGCCATATCTTTTGACATTATCATTCATAAATTGAGAATCTAACAGTACAAATTCATTGTCTTTTAAGATTTTAATCAAGTAATGAAAAGCGACTTTTGAAGCGTTTGAAACCTTTGAAAACATTGACTCTCCAAAGAAAACTCCTCCGATACAAACACCATAAAGTCCTCCAACTAACACATTGTTTTGATAAGCTTCCACTGAATGAGCAAATCCAATTTTGTGTAATTGTGTGAACGCTTGAACCATTTCTTCTGAAATCCAAATTCCACCGTCGTCTTTTCGGGGTAAAGCACAATTACGCATCACTTGTTCAAACTGTTGATTTATTCTGATTTCAAAAGTTTTCCGATTGATAACCGGCCGAAGGGATTTTGAAGGTTTATATGTTTCGATTGGAATAATTGTACGCGGGTCCGGACAAAACCAACTAATTTCATTGGATTCATCCGACATCGGAAAAATTCCTTGGCAATAAGCGGAGAGTAAAGTTGTAAGTTCTAATTTTGCTTTCAAATTGACAATTTAAAGCATTAAATTTACAAAAGAGAACAATTTTTTGGTTCTTTTTTGATTGTTAAAAAAAACTATTTTTTCAAGCTTAATCAGTGAATTTATCACCTAGTAAAAATCCCCAAGCATTTAAAAAATCAACGTGATCGCACACAACTTTCACAATTGCAATCAACGGAATTGATAAAAACATTCCTGGAATTCCCCAAATCGCACCGCCAACAATAACTGAAATAATAGATGCTAAAGCATTGATTTGTACACGTGAAGCAACAATTCGAGGGATTAAAAAGTTATTGTCGATTACTTGAATTACACCATACATAATCAAAACATAAACGACAAAAATCGGAGGCATCGTAATAAATGCAATTAACATATAAATGGTGGCTGCAATCATCGCACCGAAGTAAGGAATGAGGTTGAACAAAGCCCCAACAACTCCAAGTAAAAAGGCATAACGAATTCCCATCATCAGCAGTCCGAGTGAATTTAGAATTGCTATAATTATGAATTCTATGAATAAACCAACCACATAACTTTGAATGATTTTTTTTGTGTTTAACAGCACTTCTTCCACTGCAATAAAATCTCTGTCACGGAAAAGTCGTCTAAAAAATTCAAGTAATAAGGGCTTATAGTAAAGAATCATAACCATATAAACAGGTAATAAAACGGTTGTAATTAAAACATTTCCAACACTACTAATTTTTTCACCGATTTTAAATTGCTTGATTTGATCTTTTTGAGCATCTAGCATCCAAGATTGAATTTTAGCCTCTTTTAAATTTGTTTTTTCAGCTATCCAAGTAATAATATCTGCACTGCTTTCATTAAATCTCTTTTTTAAAATTGGAAGTGCGTCGCTAAAACTGGATGCTTGTGAAATTAGAAAAAACAATAATCCTGAAACAATTAACAATCCCAAAAACACGGTCAATGAAATAGCAAAAAACTTATTGATTTTTTTAGATTCCAAAAAGTTGACAATAGGATTTAAAAGCACCGAAAAAATCGTTGCCATAGCAATTGGAATCAATATATCTTGTGCAATTTGAAGCGCATAAACAAGTCCAAATAGACTAATGAAAATTAATGCAATTTTTGCGTAAAATGGCAATTTTAAGGTTTCTTGCATAGGTTAAAATTAATTCGTTTTCTCTTTTTTATTCCTTGAGGTGAATAAATTTAAAACATTACGACCTATTTTTGATTTACTAATCAATTACTTAATCTTTTTTATGAAATAAGTAATTCACTTACTCCCATCTATATTAAACTAAATATGATTTTAATATAAAATCGATAGGATATATTTGAGTATCAACAAAATGCGCAAGCATCAATTTTTGTTCCTTTTTTTGATAAAAGTGAACACTAAATTTAATACTTGATACTAGTTAACTAACTATTTGTTATCGAAACTTTTGAGTATGATTATTTGATTTGCGTATTCGAAGACGACATTACGCCAAAGCCTGCATCAAGTCTTCAATTAAATCTTCAGCATCTTCTACGCCAACACTTAATCGTATCAAAGAGTCAACCACGCCACTTTGCTCACGAACTTCTTTCGGAATGGAGGCATGCGTCATGGTAGCTGGATGTCCAATTAATGATTCAACACCACCTAAAGATTCAGCCAAAGCAAAAATCTCCACTTTTTTCACGATTTCAAGTGCGTCTTCCAATTTATTTCCTTTCAAATTGAACGAAATCATTCCACCAAAACCACGCATTTGTTTTTTGGCAACATCGTGATTTGGATGCGATTCAAAACCTGGCCAATATACTTTGTCAATTTTCGGATGTATTTTCAAGAAATGAGCCACTTTTTCGCCGTTTTCGCAATGACGTTGCATTCTTAAATGAAGCGTTTTTATTCCTCTCAAAACCAAAAAAGAATCCATTGGTGCAGTAACCGCTCCCGATGAATTTTGAATACGGTACATTTCATTTGCGATGTCATCGTTTGAAGTAACCAAAGCTCCCATCACAACGTCTGAGTGTCCACCCAAATATTTTGTCACTGAATGCATAACGATATCTGCACCTAAATCTAAAGGGTTTTGTAAGTAAGGCGTTGCAAATGTGTTATCGACAGCTAACATTGCACCAGCTTTTTTAGAAATCGCGGCAATTGCAACAATATCTACGATATTCATCATTGGATTTGTCGGAGTTTCAACCCAAATCAACTTTGTATTAGCATTCACTAAAGCTTCCACTTCAGTTGGATGTTGCATATTCACAAAGTGAAACTTAATACCATATTTTTCAAAAATTGTTTTAAAGATTCTGTAAGATCCACCGTATAAATCGTTGGTTGAAATTACTTCGTCGCCTGGATTCAACATTTTGATAATACAATCAATTGCAGCCAAACCCGAACCAAAGCAAGCACCATATTTTCCATTTTCGATAGCAGCAATGTTTTTTTCCAATGCGTGACGAGTCGGATTCAAAGTTCTTGAATATTCATATCCTTTGTGGTTTCCAACACCTTCTTGAACATACGTTGAAGTTTGATAAATTGGTGTCATTATTGCACCTGTCGTAGGATCTGGGTGAACACCCGCATGGATTGCTTTTGTACCGAATTTCATTTTAAAAAGTTTTTTGGCAAAAATAATAGAATTACTTAATGATTGAGAATTGTAGATAGTGAATTGATGATTGCGAATTAGCAAATCCGCAAATTAGCGAATCAGCAAATCAGTAATTTATAAAACAACGATTCAAATTTCATCAAGTTCTTCAGGATTCCAAAAGTGGGTATTAAAGTTTTGAATTTCATCCTCTATAATTTCAATTCCTTCAGCTTCTAATCTTTCTTGCATGGCGGTTGGAGTAGCGAAGTGCATCTTTCCAGTCAATAAACCATTTCGATTTACAACGCGATGTGCTGGAATTTCAGGATTTGAGTGTGCTGCATTCATTGCCCAACCAACCATTCTTGAAGCTCTTTTTGCGCTTAGATAGTTGGCAATTGCACCATAGGATGTAACTCTTCCTTTTGGTATTAATTTCACAATTGCATGAACTTGCTCAAAGAAATCTTTATTTTTATCGTTCAAAGAAGTAACCATAAAGCAAATATATGAAGGGTTTTGGAGCAATTGCACTTTTAGTAGCATCGAATGTATTTATGACTTTAGCTTGGTATGGACATTTGAAATTCAGTGAAAACAAAAAAATAGCGAGTTTAGGTTTATTCGCAGTTATACTTATCAGTTGGGGAATCGCATTTTTTGAATATTGTTTACAAGTTCCAGCCAATAGAATGGGCTATAAAGAACACGGAGGTCCTTTTTCACTCTTAGAGTTAAAAGTTATACAAGAAGTAATAACCTTGTTGGTTTTTTTGATTTTTTCTTTGTTGTTTTTTAAAAATGAGTCATTTAAATGGAATCACATTGCTGGAATGATTTGTTTGGTGATGGCAGTTTATTTTATTTTTAAAAAGTAACATTAGCAATAAGATACTTTTATCATTCACGACTTTACCACATTTTATTACTTTTGTTTAAAACAAAACACATGGCAAACGATTTATTAAAAGGAAAAAGAGGGATTATTTTTGGTGCATTGAATGACCAATCAATCGCTTGGAAAGTGGCAGAAAGAGCTCATGAAGAAGGTGCTCAATTTGTTCTTACAAATGCTCCTATTGCAATGAGAATGGGAGAAATCAATGTGTTGGCTGAAAAAACAGGGAGTAAAATTATTCCTGCTGATGCAACAAGTATTGAAGATTTAGAAAACTTAGTGACACAATCGATGGAGATTTTAGGGGGTAAAATTGATTTTGTTCTTCACTCTATAGGTATGTCACCAAATGTAAGAAAAGGAAAACATTACACTGAAAATAATTATCAGTTCTATAATCAAACAATGGATGTTTCTGCAATTTCTTTACATAAAACATTAGCAACACTTTACAAACATGATGCAGTTAGTGAGTGGGGTTCTGTTGTAGCATTAACTTACATTGCTGCTCAACGTATTTTCCCAGATTACAATGATATGGCTGATGCGAAATCTTTATTGGAATCTATCACTCGCTCGTTTGGTTATCACTACGGAATTAAAAATAAAGTACGTGTGAATACAATTTCACAATCACCAACTGTTACAACTGCTGGGCAAGGGATTAAAGGATTTAAAGAATTTATAAATTTCTCGGAACAAATGTCTCCACTTGGAAATGCTTCTGCACTTGCTTGTGCTGATTATTGTATTACCATGTTCTCTGACTTAACTCGTTACGTAACCATGCAAAATCTTTTCCATGATGGAGGATTTTCAAATACAGGTGTAACACAGCAAGTTATCGATAAATTCGGAGAGTAAAATTTTCAAACCAATTTTAATTAGAAGTCATAAGTTTCCTTATGGCTTTTTTTTATTTCTAAAAATTTTAAAGTGTATTTATATTAACTGTAAATTTTATTTATGGTTATCTATTTGTTATTTAAATTTCCTTTATCTAGAAATCCTTTTACATTTGCACTGTGAAAAATTGTGTCTTCCATAAATGTATTCTTGTTGTTGCAGCTTTTTGTCTGTTCTTCAACAGCATTGGATTTCAACATTTTCCTATAGAGCCTCGAACTTTTTCCAAACTTCAATCGACAGAAATTTCAAGTGGTGAAGAGATAAAATCTTCTGTTTTGGTTTCATTTATTGACTCTGAAGAACGAAATTTAGAACTTGAAAATGAAAGAGATGCGGAAGAAGATGGGGATAATGACCATTTAATTGCAACACTAGAACAACAATTAATAGCGGTTTACATAAATGATTTCGATGAAAATTCAATTGAAAATCAAAGTGTAAAACACGCTCACAGCCTTCCACTTTACATTCAATACGAAAATTTTAGACTTTAGAATTTACATTCAACTTTAAGTAAAATACTTAGTTACGAATGTAAAATTTAATTTATGAACACAAATAAAAATTTCCAATTATCGGAAGTCGTTCATCACCTCAAACATTATTTACCTGCACAGGCACCTCTTAAAGATTTTATTCATCACAATACCCTTCATGCATTTCAAAGTGACAATTTTCACGATGCATTAAACGAAGCTAATAAAATTTTTGGATACAAAACCTACTTACAGATTGAGGATTTTCGACGACTTTTTAATGAAGGAAAAATAGATAAAGAAATTGTAATGCGATTTATTCCATCAGAAAATCAAGCGATTTGGATGGATAAATTACTGAATCAAAAATGGGATGAAAGTAGTGTCCCACGTTGTGGATTACTCAGAAATCAGTGGAAAGAAAATTTCCATATCGATTTGGATTCAATGACACATCCGCTTTTATTCAGAATTGTGAGTAGTTACCTCGATCAAGGTATTTCAATTTGGAATTTCCCTGTTCATCACGTTGGATTTTTGCAAGCAATTCGCATTTTAGAATCCAATGGAACAGTTAGTTTTTTTAAAACGAAAAGAGCAAAAGCCTTATTAGCAAAAGAAGAAACAACAATTGAAGATCTTTTAAAATTGGTTGTTGGAAACGAAAAATGGTTTGAATATTACCTTTTTGATCAACAATTTGCGCATCCGGGTTATTCAGGAATTGTTGCAGTTTTAGAAGATAATCCAAATTTGTTAATTGATAATCGTACCGTTTCATTGACAGAATTCATGTTTTTTGAGTTGCTTCTTGAAATTGACACCTTAGATAATTACTTTGGTGAAATTTGGGCACCGATTTCTGTTAAAATGACAACGGATTTAGTTCCGCTTTTTGCACCAGTAGCAGTAGATGAGCTCAATGAAGTTAGAAGAATCTGGCAAGAAGCTTATGAATGGACTTATTATGATGAAGTAATAAATGGTATTTTACACAAACATCAAAGCGTTCTAGCAGAAACAGAATTACAGGCCTTATTTTGTATTGATGACCGCGAATGTTCAATTAGAAGACACATCGAAGAACAACTGCCAGGTGCTAAAACGTATGGAACAGCTGGGTTTTTCAATGTTGAGTTTTATTTTCAACCCGCTAATTCTGATTTTAGAACAAAAGTTTGTCCTGCGCCATTAACTCCCAAATATCTAGTAAAAGAAATCATAGGCGATAAAAAGCAATCCACTGATTTTCATTTCCATAAACGAGCGCATGGTTTAGTTTTTGGTTGGTTGATTACGCACACGATTGGATTTTGGTCAGCATTGAAATTAGTTGGTTCAATTTTAAAACCTATTCAAAATGCTGCTGCTGTTTCGGCTGCTCGACACATGCATACAGATTCAGAATTGACTTATGAAAATCTTAATGGTGAAAGAACAGAGGATGGTTTGCAAATCGGATTTACAATTTCAGAAATGGCTGATCGATTGGAGGGATTGCTAAAAAGCATTGGTTTAGTTGATTGTTTTGCTCCGATAATTTATATCGTTGGACATGGTTCAAGTAGTTCCAATAATACTCATTATGCAGGTTATGATTGTGGTGCTTGTTCTGGACGTCCAGGTTCTGTTAATGCAAGGGTAATTTCAAAAATTGGAAACAATCCGAAAGTGAGAGCAATTTTAACTGAAAGAGGAATTGTTATTCCTGCATCCACACAGTTTTTACCAGTTCTCCACGATACTTCCCGCGATGAGTTTTCCTATTTCGATACAGAGATTTTAAGTGAATCCAATAAAATAAGACAAGAGATTAATAATGATGCATTTAATCGCGCATTGAATTTGAATGCAATGGAGCGTTCAAGAAGATTTGTCTTAGTGGATTCTCATAAAAACCTTAAAAAAGTGCATGAAGCCGTTAAATTACGTTCTGTTTCATTGTTTGAACCTCGACCAGAATTGAATCACTCTAACAATACATTGTGTATTGTTGGTCGCAGAGAAATCACTCGAAATTTGTTCTTGGATAGAAGAGCTTTCTTAAATTCATTTGATTACCAAGTGGATCCAGAAGGTAAGTATTTATTAGGGATATTAAATGCAATCGCTCCTGTTTGTGGAGGAATTAATTTAGAATATTATTTCTCAAGAGTTGATAATCAAAAATTAGGTGCAGGCACAAAATTACCGCATAATGTGATGGGTTTAATTGGTGTAGCAAACGGGATTGATGGTGATTTACGAACAGGTTTACCAAGTCAAATGATTGAAGTTCATGATCCAATTCGATTATTAGCGATTGTGGAACATTTTTCAGAAGTGGTTTTGAAAACCATGCAAATCAATCCTGCAACGTATGAATGGTTTAAAAATGAATGGGTTCGATTAGTGGTAATTGATCCAGCTTCTAAAAAGCCATTTCTTTTTAAAAATGGTGCTTTTGAGCCGTATCATTTAGTGGATAGACAACTTCCTGAAGTGGATGATTTATTACCTGTTTTTAAGAAGGAACATACTAATTTGCCAGTTTACGAACTTCAAACTCATTAAGCCATGGAAGGATTTATTCATTTGTTTATTTTACTTCCATTTGTGAGTTTTTTCTTGAGTCTATTGATTCCGAAGAAAAATGAACAGGCACTTTCTGTATTGGCTTACACTTCCGTTGGAATCCAGTTTTTTACAGCCTTGGTGTTCTCCGTTATTTGGATTATAAATAAAATGCCGGTTATCAATTTGAAAGAGTTTTCGGTTTATCAAGCTTCCAATTACGACTTTTTTATTGATTTTTATTTTGATAAAATCACCTTAGTTTACTTGATTTTAGGTTCAATGATAACGTTTGTAATTACCATTTATAGTCGTTATTATCTTCACCGAGAAGAAGGTTACAAAAGATTTTTCAATACCATTTTATTCTTTTATCTAGGGTTTAACATCATTATTTTTTCTGGAAATGTTGAAACTTTATTTATCGGTTGGGAAATTTTGGGCTTATCTTCCTTTTTGTTAATCGCCTTTTATCGCGATCGCTATTTACCTGTAAAAAATGCGGTGAAGGTCTTTTCAATCTATCGTATTGGGGATGTTGGATTAATTTTGGTAATGTGGTTATCACATCATTTATGGCATGAGAATATTTCATTTTTTAAACTCAATAATGCGGAACTTGTCCATTCACATTTGACGGAAAATTCACTAGTTGGATTGGCAATTTCAATGATGATATTTGTTTCAGCAGCTGCTAAATCGGCTCAATTACCTTTTTCATCGTGGTTGCCTCGTGCAATGGAAGGACCAACACCTTCAAGTGCTATTTTTTATGGATCCTTATCGGTTCATATTGGCGCATTTTTGATGTTGCGAACTTATCCTTTTTGGGAATTTCAAACCGGATTTAGAATTTTCCTTGGTTTTGCGGGGTTCGCAACTGCAATTGTTTCCACCTTCATTGGTCGAGTTCAAAGCTCTATAAAAAGTCAAATCGCTTATTCTTCGATTGCTCAAATAGGCTTGATTTTCATTGAAATCGCTTTAGGATTAGAAAATATTGCTTTAGTTCACATAACAGGAAATGCCTTTTTAAGAACGTATCAATTATTGGTTTCGCCTTCAATTGTAAGTTATAAAATCAGAGAGCAGTTTTACAATTTCGTTCCTAGAGCTAAAACAATTGAAGATTCTTGGCCAAAACGAGTTGAATATGCGCTTTATATTTTGAGTTTAAAAGAGTGGAATTTAGATAGTATGCTTTATGCTTATCTCTGGAATCCATTAAAGCGAATAGGTACATATTGGAAAATATTAAACTTTAAGTATATTTTTGTATTTGCTGGAATTGTAGTTTTTATTGGTTTGATTTTACTAAATTTCGCAACGATTATTCCTGAGAAATACAAAAGTAATTTTCCTGTTTTGTTTGCTATCGTTGGTTTTCTCATTGTTATCAAGGCATTTACAGAAAGAGATAGTGTTCGCAAAAGTTGGACATTAATTCTATTGAACCACCTAACAATCGCAATCGCCATTTCTTTCAACGAACATTTTGATTGGATGCATCATGTTTGGTATTTAAGTGGAATCGTAACAGCCTGGTTTATTGGGTTAATAGTGTTAAACAACCTACGAAAACAAGAATGGGTAAGTTTGAATCAGTTTTATGGTCATTCGTATGAACATCCAAAAATTGCCATTCTGTTTTTGCTTTGCGCACTTGGATTGTCAGGATTTCCGATAACTCCTTCATTTGTTGGGGAGGATTTGATTTTTTCACACATTCACTACAATCAAATAGGTTTGGCTTTTTTCACTGCATTGAGCTTGATTATTAATGGACTAGCAACGATACGTATTTATGCACGTGTTTTTCTTGGTCCACATATTAAAACGTATCACGAGGTAGCAAAACGCTCTTCTTAGTATTCAAAAATTAAAACATAATAAATGAAAAATATAATTCCAAAAGACGGATTTGAAGGATTAAAACAAAATTTTTCAAGTGACGCAATTTCAGGTTTTTTAGTGTTTCTCTTAGCTTTACCTTTAAGTTTAGGTATTGCAGGAGCAAGTGATTTCCCACCAATTTATGGATTAGTTTCTGCAATGATTGGTGGTTTGATAGTAACCTTTTTTGTTGGTTCACCACTGACAATCAAAGGTCCAGCAGCAGGTTTGATTGTGATTGTTGCGGGAGCAGTTGCTGAATTTGGTTTAGGTGCACCGCAAGGTTCAACAGCAGAAGAAATTGGCCGTTATGGTTGGCAATTAGCCCTTGGTGCTGTAGTGGTGGCTGGTGTTTTGCAAGTAATTTTTGGACTTTTAAAGTTAGGAGGATTAAGTGATTTTTTCCCTTTACCTGCCGTTCATGGAATGTTAGCTGCTATTGGGATAATTATCATAAGTAAGCAAATACACATTCTTGTTGGAATGAATCCATTAACATCCGAAGGAAAAGCGATGGTTGAACCGATGGAACTGTTACAAGAAATTCCAACGACTTTATCACACATATTCTTGCATGAACATGTTGCCATTGTTGGAATTCTAAGTTTAATCATCGTCTTTGGTTGGCCTTATATCCCGATTAAATTATTAAAGAAAATTCCAGCTTCATTGGTAGTGTTAGTTGTTGCAATTCCACTCACAAAAATCTTAGATATTCACAACAGTATGGAACTGAGAAATTCTGCTGGGATGCTGATAAATAAAGGGTATAAACCACTTTTAGAATTTGATAAAGGATTATTGGACATTATCGGAATCAATGTTTCGTTTCAAGGATTTTCGCAAATTGGCGTTTTTATCAAATATGTGGTAATGTTTGCTTTAGTTGGAAGTTTAGAGGCTTTATTAACCTTAAAAGCAATCGATTTATTAGATCCATTTAAAAGAAAATCAAATTCTAATAAAGATTTGGTTGCCGTTGGAATTGGGAATATTATCGCTGGTGTGTTAGGAGGATTACCGATGATTAGTGAAGTTGCTCGTTCTTCTGCAAATATTAGCAATGGCGGAAAAACGCGTTGGGCCAATTTCTTTCACGGATTTTTTATCTTGATTTTCTTACTGTTTGCTGTCTATTTTTCAGATTTAATTCCAAAATCAGCTTTGGCAGCTATGTTAATTGGAGTAGGGTGGAAGTTAGCTCATCCAAGGGAATTTGGAAGCATGATTAAAATTGGAACAGATCAGTTTTTAATTTTTGTTGTTACCATTATTTTCACTTTGATTACCGATTTATTAATTGGTATTGCAGCAGGGATTTTACTGAAATTGATTATGCATTTGATACATGGTGTGCCAGCAAAAAGTTTATTCAACGCGCAAACAATAGTTAAAGAATCGGGTCTTGAAGTACATGGTGCTGTTGTGTTTAGCAACTTTATCAAAGTGAAAAATTTATTGAATAAATTTCCAAAAACAGAAGAAATTTTCTTGGATGTTCGGGATTGTAAACTTATTGACCACTCTGTAATTGAATCAATACATCATTTAAAAGGTGAATTCAAAGAAGAAGGTGGTTCACTAACAATTATAGGAATCGAAGAATTTAAAAATATGAACCGTTCTACGCATGAATTGGCGACCAAAAAAAAGAAAAAATGAGATTTAAATCATTTTTATTCGTGGTAACTATTGCTGTTTGTAATCTAGCTTTTTCTCAGAAAACGATTAGCAATCAGAATCATGCTTGGGTGACTTATTTAGGAAACCATAAATTGACAGATAAAATTAGTTTGCATACTGAATATCAATGGCGTCGTGCGGATGGATTTCAAAATTGGCAACAATCTTTGGCAAGAATTGGTATTGATTATAATTTACTTCCAAATTTTTCTATCACAGCAGGTTATGGATGGATTGTTTCTTATCCGTATGGTGATCAAGCAATCGCACACACCTATAACGAACATCGTATTTGGCAACAAGTTAATGCTAAGGCTAAATATGGACGATTTGAATTGCAACATCGCTATCGTTTAGAACAACGTTTCTTGGAAAATTACATCAGAAATCAAGACGGAACTTTTTCGAAAGGAGCTGATTTATTCCGTCAACGAGTCCGATATCGAGCAATGGTTTTGGTTCCATTATCGCGCAAAGAAATGTTAGATAATACCTTGTTTTTAAACGTAAACAACGAGCTATTTCTTGGTTTTGGAAAAGGAATAGGAAAAAATATTTTAGACCAAAACCGAATGAATTTTGCTCTTGGTTGGCGCTTCAACAAAGATTTTAATGTTCAAATGGGTTATTTGAATCAATTTGTTGTGAAATCGGATGGCGTTAAAGCAGAGCGAAATCATACTTTACTCATTTCAACCGTCCATAATATTGATTTTACAAAAAGGAAAAAAGCATTTAAGATGTAGGTAGGACCTGTCACTGGAATTTAGTTTTTTAGTAATTTAACTAGAGGAAGGTGGCAGGTTTTTTTGATTTAGATTAATTTTCAGTTCAGGAAATAAAGAATGATAAATAAATTGAAAGAATGTTTCCTACCATATTCGTTTCCTCTTTCAAGACTTATTTCAAATGGAAGTTAGAAATGTTCTTTTCTTCAACTATTCTTATTCATTATCTTTAGTTGTGTTCTTTTTTCTTTGAATGGATTTAATGCTATTGTTTTTAAATTCAACCCTGATATCAATCGTTTTAATAAAGAAAACAAACTTTTTATAGGTTTTACCACATACTAAAACCTTGTCGTATTAATAATTTTCAAAAGGAATTTCAATGATATCAAAAGACAATTTTGCTTGGTTGATAGTATCAATTAGGCTCATTTCTGAATTTCTCAATGAACCCAAAATATAACGGTCAATTTCAGGTAAGAAATTTTTAAAATTAGCTTTGAATTCATTGAACTTGTCAACTTGATCTTGTTTGATTTGTTTATCTTTTGCTTGAATATACAATTCACATAAAACGCCATAACCTTCAAAAACTTGTGCATTGTGATAGGTTTCTGAATTACCTGTAAATGCTTTTATGTAGGAAAAATCTGATTTTTCTTTATAATTCATAAAAAAGGTATTTCTAAAAAAACACCTTGTAATTTATAATCTAAATTGATTATATAGATTCTATCAACCCCATAGCAATTTTCATGCGAATAATTCTTTTTACTGAAGCGTCGGCTTTTATTTTGAAGTTCTTATCTTTTTTATAAGCTGCGAGAAGTTCTTCATGTGATTTTTTAACATCTAAAGGCATCAATAATATATCACAACCAGCATTAATTGCTTTAAAAGAAGCTTGAGGTACGCTTGCAACTCCTCCCATATTCATAGCATCAGTAACAATCAATCCTTTGAAATTCAAGCTGTCACGCAAAAGATTTGTAACGATTTTTTCTGAACAAGTAGAAGGTAAACCATCAGTATTAAACTTTGGATTATTTACAACTGCGATGTGGGCTACCATAATTGAAAGCACTCCGTTTTTGATTAATTCAGGATAGTTTTTCACTTCTTTCATTTCTCCATCTATGGATTGTAAAGAGTGATGTGTATCGCCAGAAACCAATCCGTGACCAGGAAAATGTTTGGCCGTTGCGATTATGTTATTCTTTTGAGTTACTTGTATAAACGCATCAGACCAAGGAATTAAATTCGCAGCAACCGCACCAAAACCTCTATATCCAACCGTTTTATTAGCCGACATATCTACAACTGGAGCAAAATTAAAATTGATTCCGATTGATTTTAAATCAGTTGAAATCGTTTGAGCGACTGTATTTACTTCTTCCAAAGTAGCAACTTCATTTGCTTTTTTTACTTGTGTGGAACCCGTTATTTTACGATTTACTAAACTAGGCTCTGCATCAGCGCTATATAAGAAAGGTAAATTTCCAACTTTCTTATTGTTAGCTTCAAAATCTTTAATCCAAGTTGTAAATTCTTCTTTTGTACCATTTAACATTAAAACTCCACCAATGATTCGCTCTTTAATGTACTGATCGATTTGTTCTTTCGTTTTTCCTAAACGACCAACAGCGGGCATAATCAATTGTGCAACTCGAGCAGTATCGTCCATTTCTTTGAAAATTCGATCAACTTCTTTGTCTAAATCTTTATTATCTGCCAAATAATCAGTTAATTGAAAACTTATCTTTGTAACAGGTTGTTTTATTTCCTTTTTAACTTCTTTGGATGGACTTTGAGCGCAACTTTGAAAAAGTAATGTACTCAGAGCAATTGCTGTAAATAATTTTGTCATTGATAATTAATTTGTTCAAATTTAAAAATTCATTTATTTTATTTCTTCCAATGCTTAACTATTAACTAAGATTGAATAGTTGAAAACCAACCTAATCTCTTATCAAGAATAAATTTACTGAATGCTTAAAATTTCTGTAGTTTTTCCGTTAAATTGAACTTTGTCTCCTTTCGTTTTACCTATGAGTAATTCGCCAATTGGTGCTTTAGGGTTTAGTGCAAAAACGATTTCTTTATCTATTATAATAGAACCTAATCCAATGGAGAAATAATAGTTGCCATTGTTAGTTTCAACCAAGCTTCCCAAACCTACTTTAGTGTTTTTGATGCTTGGATTTATTTTAACCAAATTTTCTTGAAGTTTTAATAGTTCGTTGATTTGTTTAGTTAATTTCTCTTGTTCTAATTGAGCCATTGCAACACCAGTTTCATGTTTGTCACCGGCTGAACTTTTTGCATCCGTTCCACCAGCAGCTTCAAACATTTCGTTCAAAATGTTTTTAAGTTCTCCAATGCGTTTTTCTAACTCGACTAATAAATGTTGGTGGATGGTTTCTTTACTGCGCATTTGGTGTTGTTCTTAAAAATTGGTGTAAAATTGAATTTTTAGTTATTAATTTTTTGATTTATTTTTTAAAAGTTGACTGAGGTTCTCGAAGGTAACTTTTAATGACTGAGGCGCTCAAAGGAAATTTTTACCTCGTAGATACATTTTTAAGCTGTTTAACAAATTCTTTCAGAATCAATAAGTTTTCAGTTTGTTCAGTGTAGTATCTTTCGGGATGCCATTGTACGCCAAGAATCCAACGTTTTTCTAGTCCTTCTTTCCATTCAATTGCCTCAATAATTCCGTCGGGACTTGTGGCACCAATACGTAGTTTTTTACTTAATTCCGATACAGTTTGATGATGCCAACTATTGACTTTCGTTTGCCCGACTCCAAGAATTTTATATAAATCGGAATTAGTATAAACAACAATTGGATGAATTACGTCATTTAATTCTTTAGGGTCGCGATGGGTAACAATAACGCTGTCATTAGTACAAAAAGTTGGAATATCGACACATAATTGTCCGCCGAAATAAACATTCATCAATTGCATTCCTCGACAAATCCCTAAGATTGGAAGCGAATCGTTCATGGCATTATTAAGTAGCAACAACTCAATTTTGTCTCTTTCAATTTCTGTTTTGCAAAACGTTTCTAATGAGTCAAGTCCATAATTTTTAGGGTGAATATCTAATCCTCCGCTCAATAAAAGTCCAGAACATTTTTTGAGACTTGCATTCCATTTTTTTTTATCAACTTTCATGAAATCAATTAGTTCAATTGACGTATCTACTTCTTTAAAATAGTTTTCAATGTTTTTGTTCGTTTTCGCAGTGGCAATATAGATTTTATCAGTTTGACAAAAAATAGTGACACAAACAAATAGGAATGATACTAGAACTAGGTTTCTCATTTATTAGCAAGTTGAAAAGGGTGACGGTGTTGCATTGAACGTCCAAGTGTTACCTCGTCTGCATATTGTAATTCTGAACCAACGGAAATTCCTCGAGATAAAGTCGTAATTAGTATTTCGAAGGATTGTAATTTTTTGAATAAATAAAAATTGGTTGTATCGCCTTCCATTGTTGGACTCAATGCAAAAATAACTTCGATTAGGTCGTTTGAAGCTGCTTTCTGAACAAGCCTTTCAATATTTAAATCTGCAGGACCAATTCCGTCCATTGGGGAAATGAGTCCACCTAAAACGTGATAAATCCCTTTGAATGTTGATGTTGATTCAATTGCCATAACATCTCTAATATCCTCAACCACACAAACAATTGAATGGTCGCGTGCAGGATTTTCACAAATCGAACAAATAGGTTCATCAGAAATATTTCCACAGCTTGTACAATTCTTTAAATTACTCTTCAACTCAAGAATCGCTTTTGTGAAGTCTGAGATTTCAATTTCCGAACGTTTTAATAAATTTAATGCTAGACGTAATGCGGTTTTTTTGCCAATTCCTGGTAAAGAAGCAATTTGCTCCGTTGCATTTTCAAGGTATTTAGAAGGAATTTGCATGAATTATTTTTTCGAGTCAAAATTAAGAAATCTTTGCGAAGAAAGATTTTAGTAAAAACTTATAATCAACAATAATAAAAAGAACAATAATTCTGATTCACATCTATTTTTTTTAGCCGTGAACTGTGAAATGTAATAACCATTGTTTTTCTTAAATTTGCATTATGTCAGTGAAAGAACTAAATATTCGCAATAAAAAAGCCAAGTTTGAATACTATTTAGAGGATCAATTTACCGCTGGAATTCAACTTTCAGGAACTGAAATCAAAAGTATTAGAAGCGGAAAGGCTAGTATTTTAGAAGCATACTGTATATGTGAAAACCGTGAAGTTTGGATTCGAAATATGCACATCAATGAGTATGTGAATGGTTCGTTTTATAATCATAAACCAAAGGCCGATAGAAAACTGTTACTCAATAAAAAAGAAATTATTTCAATAGAGAAATTTCTGAAAATAAAAGGGAATACCCTTGTTCCATTAAAATTATTTTTATCTGAAAAAGGTTGGGTTAAGGTTGAGTTTGCTTGTGCAACTGGTAAAAAACTCCATGATAAACGCCAAGATTTGAAGGAAAAGGATGATAGACGTGAAATGGATCGAGCAATGAAAAAGTAATAAGTTCTAAATTAAGTTAACTGATACATTGATTATCTAATCTATTATTTTGTATATAATGATAAATTAGTTAAGTGTTTTTTTTTGGTTCATATAACTCACTTTTATATGCTTGGCATTGTTCATTTTTAACATTTTTGTTAAAATCAAATTTCAGGGAATAAACATAAAGGGTTATCCCTTAAAAAAAAAGGGTTTGTTACTAAAGTAGTTTTTAACCACAAATTAATTCTAATTTTGTAAAAAAAAGAACATGTCAAAAAAAATAGTTAAACTTTTATTTTTGGTTTTTTGCTTTTCTCAATTTTATTTCGCTCAAGAAAATCCAAAAAATAAATCATTAGGTGGCTCAAATTATAATTCACAAACTTCTTTTGAATCGTATAAAAAACATTCAGTTAGCTTTGATATTGGTGGAAAAGATGGTGTTAGGTATCCTGGTGTTACGTCAACAAGAATAACACAAATTAATTCATATGTTTTAGGATACAGATACATGTTCAATAATCGGTTTGGAATTTCTCCAGAGTTCGGTTGGGAAAGGTTTAAAGATTTAAACGATAGTGTTGGAACAGGGCATTATATGCGCTTCTCCATGCAAACATGTTATAATTTGACAGATTTATTGAGATTCAATTCTTTTTCAAAAAGACTTGGAATGCTTGCAATCGCTGGAGCTGGTTACTCGATATGTTTTAATCCCTCCGGTGTAGTTTCCCTTACTGATACATCTACCTATACTTTATTAGGGGATGAAAAGATTGATAAAATGCTAAGTGGTTATTTTGGTGCAAGGGTTATGTTTAAATGTACTGAAAAATTTAGTATTCATAGTACATTAGGTACTGTATTTAATTTGAGACAAGATAGAACTTTTGATGGTCAAAGAAAACTTGGGAGGGGAGGATTTACTGGGAAATATTACAATTTAACTCTTGGTGCAACTTTATATTTGGGCAAACAAAAACAGCATGCTGATTGGTATTCCAGCAAAATTCAAGAAAAAGATAATTATCTAGAAATATCAAGTCAATTAAGTATTTTAAGAAAGTCATTGGAGGATGATGATGCAGATGGTGTAATTAATGCGGTAGATGTTTCACCGAATACCCCTGAAGGGACATTAGTTGACTTGAAGGGAGTACCTTTAACTAAAGACACTGTTTCATTAGGAAATAGTTTGAAATTAATTGAAGGAATAGACAGTTTGAAAAATGGCGATTCTTTATTAGTAATTCAACTAATAAATGAATTTTCCAATGAGTTCACAACTCAATTGAATATGTTAAAAAAGGAATTGGAAAGTGATACTTTACATCACAGAAGTAATTCTCGAAATTCAGACGACTTCGATAATGATGGACTAAACAATTCTGTGGACATATGTCCCTATATTAAAGGGCAAAGTTTTGGATGTCCTGATAGCGATAACGATGGTATACCTGATTTTATGGATGCATGTCCTGAGCTTCCAGGAACATTGAAATTTAATGGTTGTAGTGAAGGTGATTATAAGGTAGAATCAATCGTTAATAAATCAAGTTTAATTTTGGAAGAAAATGGTGTTTATGATGTTTTATTTGAAATTAATAAAAGTGAGTTACTTCTTTCAAGTAAATTGATTTTGGATCGTCTAGTTAAGTTGATGAATAATGAAAAAGATTTAAAGATTATCATATCTGGGCACGCTGACAAAACAGGCAATAAAGAGAACAATGAAAAATTATCAAGGCAACGCGCTGAAACATGTCAAAAATATTTAGTATCCAAAGGTATTGAAGCAGATAGATTGATTATCGAATTTTATGGTTCCGAAATTGAAAAATACACTTCTAACGGCGTTGATTTAAATCTTGCGAATAGAAGAGTTTCTTTTAGAGTAAAGTAACATTAATAATCACATAATGAAAACAGTTTTGATTTCAGGTGCGGCAGGATTTATTGGTTATCATTTATGTGTTAATCTGTTAAAATTAGGTTATAAAGTTGTTGGTTTAGACAATATCAATGGTTACTATGATATTAAACTAAAGATGGCACGATTGAATGAATTAGGTATTCGAGATGTCTATGAACATAAACTTTCAAAAAGTATAATTTATGATTCACAGTTTCAATTTGTAAAAATGTCCTTGGAGGATCAAATTCATTTGCCTCAATTGTTTCAAAAGTTCGATTTTGATGTAGTTTGCAATCTAGCTGCACAAGCGGGTGTTAGGTACAGTATTGAAGACCCAATGGTTTATGCAGAAAGTAATATTATTGGTTTTCTAAATCTTCTAGAATGTATTCGAAATTATAAGGTTAAAAAACTTGTATATGCAAGTAGCTCAAGTGTTTATGGAAATAGTGATCAAGTTCCTTTTACAACTGAACAAACTGTGGATGAACCTATAAGTTTATATGCTGCTTCGAAGAAAACGAATGAATTAATGGCTCATACTTATTCACATTTATTTGGTTTTCAAACAATTGGCCTTAGGTTTTTTACTGTTTATGGTCCTTGGGGGCGTCCAGATATGGCAATGTTTTTATTCACAGATGCAATTTTAAACAATCGACCAATCAAGGTTTTTAATCACGGAGAATTATATCGTGATTTCACTTATATAGATGACATTGTAGAAGGGCTCACAGCAACAATTGAAAAACCAAATTCAAAACAATATGCTATTTATAATATTGGTAATTCAAAACCAATTAAACTTTTGGATTTTATAAACGAAATCGAAACAAATTTGGGTAGAGTTGCTGTAAAAGAAATGCTTCCAATGCAAGCTGGTGATGTTGAAAAGACTTGGGCAGATGTAACTAATCTTCAAAAAGACTATGATTACAAACCAACTACAGATGTGAAAACCGGTGTCGGTAATTTTATAGAATGGTATAAAGCATTTTACTTAAGTTGAATGTCATTAAAAAAACAAGCAATATCGGGAGTTTTTTGGACAGGTCTTCAACAGTTCGGAAGACAAGGTATTGCCTTTGTAACCTCAATTGTTTTAGCAAGAATTCTATCACCATATGAATTTGGTTTGATTGCAATGATTGGGATTTTTATTGCACTGGGTGACAGTTTAATAAAAAGTGGTCTTACTAATTCTTTGATTCGCACAGAGAATATAAACGAAGATGATTACTCTACTGTTTTCATTTTTAACATGGTCGGTAGTGTGCTCATCTATTTGATAATGTTTCTATTAGCTCCGTTTATTGCTAATTTTTATAAACAAATCGAACTAGTTGAAATAATTAGATGGTATAGTTTGGTTTTTATAATAAATGCATTGTCAGCAGTTCAATTGACAAGATTAACCAAGATAATGGATTTCAAAACTCAATTAATCGTTTCGCTCCCATCAATTATAATTAGCAGTTTAATTGGGATTTATATGGCCTATGCTAATTATGGAGTCTGGAGTTTAATTTGGAGTGCCATTATACAATCGCTGCTTTCAACAGTTCAAGTTTGGTTTTATTCGAAATGGATTCCAAATTTTGTCTTTAGCATTGAAAAATTTAAATTACATTTCACTTATGGTTTTAAAATAATGTTATCAAGCCTTTTGGATATAATTTTTGTAAATATCTACACCTTAGTAATTGGACGTTTTTTCCATCCTTTACAGGTCGGTTATTACAATAGAGCAAACACATTGCAAATGTTTCCTGTCACCAATCTCAGTATGATAGTAAATAAAGTTTCTTTTCCTTTATTTGCATCTATTCAAAATGATGATATTCGTTTAAAAGAAGTTTACAGAAAAATGATGCAATTAGTCTTGTTCATTAGTGCACCGATTTTAGTTTTAATGGCAGTTTTGGCTGAACCAATTTTCAGATTTTTGTTCACAGAAAAATGGCTTCCTGCTGTTCCATATTTTCAAATTTTATGCTATAACGGTATCTTGTATCCTATTCATTCTTATAATCTTCAAATATTAAATGTAAAAGGCAGAAGTGATCTTTTTCTAAAATTGGAGGTTCTTAAAAAATCGTTAGTGGTAGTAATGATTCTGATTACATTTCAATTCGGAATTTATGGGCTTTTAATAGGAAGTACTATCACTTCAACAATTGCATTTTTTATTAATACTTATTTTTCAGGAAAACTAATAAATTACAATGCTTTTAGCCAAATTAAAGATTTAATGCCGATTCTTGTGATTACTTCTTTGATGGGAGGTTTGATTTTCTTTTCCGATTATTTTGCAAAAAACTTTTTATCTGATTTTGTAAGAATAGTTAGTCTAGGTTTATTAGGTGTAGGGATTTTTATCTCATTTTCTTTATTTTTTAAATTAAATTCTTATATTGAGCTAAAAAGTATAATTCTAAAAAAATGATTCCAGTAACAAAGTCGTTCATACCACCAATTCAAGAATATACTGCTCAAGTACAAAGAGCATTTAAAAATGAATGGCTCACAAATCGCGGCGAATTAATTAAAGAATTGGAAGAAAAATTGAAATCATTTCTAGAAATCGATAATATTCTGATTACTAATAATGGAACAATTCCGCTCCAAATTGCACTAAAATTACTCGGTAATCAAGGTGAAATTATAACGACACCATTTAGCTATGTGGCTACCACAGCAGCAATTGTTTGGGAAAATTGCACTCCTGTTTTTGTAGATATAAACCCTGAAACGCTTACAATTGATACACAGTTAATTGAAGCTGCCATTACTCCTAAAACAACATGTATTTTAGCAACACATGTTTTTGGTAATGCTTGTGATATTGATGAAGTTGACAGAATAGCAAAAGCACATAATCTTAAAGTAATTTATGACGCAGCTCATTGCTTTGGAGTTAAATATAAAGGAAAATCAATTTTCGATTACGGAGACATTAGTACTTGTAGTTTTCATGCGACGAAGTTGTTTCATACAGGAGAAGGAGGAGCAGTTTTTTGTAAAGATGAAATCCTAAGACATAAAATTTTCTACAGTCATAATTTTGGACATAATGGACCTCTTGATTTTTTTGGGTTGGGAATTAATGGGAAAAACAGTGAGTTGCATGCTGCGATGGGATTAGCTTTATTTCCTTACCTAGATCACATCATTTCAGAAAGAAAAAAAATTATTGAAAACTATTTAGAAAATCTTGATTTTTCGAGAGTGCAAACAATGAAACTCAATGAAGATTTAACTTGGAATTATAGTTATTTTCCACTTTTATTCGAAGATGAATCAACTTTGTTAATCACACTTGAAAAGTTAAATAAAGCAGCTATCTTCCCCAGAAGGTATTTTAATCCATCTTTAAATACGATTGAATATACTAAAGGTTCAGCAATGCCTAATAGTGAAAGTGTTGCGAGAAGAATAATTTGTTTACCGCTATTTGTTGGACTTACAACTGATGAATTAAATCAAATTGTTAAAATTATTAATGGATGAGAAAAGTCAAGTTAAAGCAACTTATTGATTTTTTAGAAGAAGAAAATATTGACTTCGAATTGTTTTTTAATGAATTTAAAAGCGATATCGAGTTGACATTTGCAAGTGTTAAGAATTGTATAAAAAATGGCATTTTTTACTTAGAAAATAGTGAAGCACTATTAAAATTTGAAATTGAAGAGAGTGTGGTAATTTCTAACAAGAATACAGAAACTAAAAATTGTTTAATCGTTGTTTCAAATCCGCAATTAGTACATTACAAACTTTGCAATATTGTAATAGAACCTGTAGTTTATGAAATTGCCAATAGTTCCAAAATTCATAAAAATGCTCAATTAGCAAAAAATATTTCGATTGGTGAGAACTGTGTGCTTGGTGAATGTATTATTGAGGAAGGTGTCGTAATTAAGCATAATGTGGTAATTGAAGATAATGTTACTATAAAGAAAAATACATTTATCGATAGTAATTCTATTATTGGTGCTGGAGGATTAGCTTGGATTTGGGACGAGAATGGTAATCGTATTATTCAACCACAATTAGGTGGTGTTATTATTGAAGAAGATTGTGTTTTGGCGACTGATGTAACTATTGTCAGAGGATCACTTTCGGAAAATACAACAATTGGAAAAGGTACAGTTATCTCTCATGGAACAAAAATAGGTCATGGAGTTCAAGTTAAAGAGGATGTTCACATGGCAAATAACGTAAGTATTGCAGGAAATGCAATTGTTGGACAACGTTGTTTTTTAGGAAGCGCATGTGTTGTTTCTTCAAGTGTTAAAATTGCTGATAATACAATTGTTGGAGCAGGAGCAGTGGTAAATAAATCATTCGTTGAAGAATACTTGACCTTGGCTGGAGTTCCTGCAAAAGTTATCGCAACAAATAATTTTGAATCAAAACCGACTGGAGCACCAAAACCTTTTAAAAACTAAAAACCTACATATTATGAATACGAGTGTAATTTCAGAAAAAGCAAAAATTGGTCAAAACGTAACAATTGGACATTTTTGTATAATTGAAGACGATGTTGAAATTGGTGATAATACTACAATTGAACACTATTGTCTCTTAAAAAATGGAGTTAGGATTGGAAATAATAACGTCATTAAAAGTAACGTAGAGTTAAGAGAAAACACAGTTATTGGTAATAATTGCTATATCGATTCAAAAGTTTCTAGTTCAGGAAATTGCAAGGTTGGTGATAATGTTACTTTACGCTACGAAACAATTTTAGCAAGAGGTGTAGAAGTTGGTGACAATAGTTATCTGTGTCCTCGCGTTATGACAAACAATTTAAATAATAGCCAAAACCAAATCGGAGGTGCAAAAATTGGTAAAAATTGCTTCATAGGAACCCATTCTGTTTTACAGTACGGAATAACCTTGGAGGATAATGTAACCGTTGGCTCTATGGCATTTGTAAACAAAGATGTTGCTGAAGGTTTAACAGTTGTTGGTATTCCTGCAAAGTCAAGATAAAATGACCAATCCACTTGTTTCAATTTCTTGTATTACTTATAATCACGCACCATACATTCGGCAATGTTTGGATGGGTTTTTAAGTCAAAAAACAAATTTTGACTTTGAAATCGTTATTCATGATGATGCATCTAAGGATGGGACAAGCGAGATAATTCTTGAATATGCAACAAAATATCCTACAAAAATTTTCCCTCTGATTCAAAAGGAAAACCAATATTCAAAAGGTTTAAGAGGAATGATGGCTAGGTTTAATTTTCCACGTTGTAAAGGAAAATACATTGCAATTTGTGAAGGTGATGATTTTTGGACAGATGAAACTAAGCTTCAAAAACAAGTTGATTTTCTTGAACAAAATCCTACTTTTAGTATGTGTTTTCACAATGTAAATTGGCTGTATGATTTACAAAAATCAAATGCTAATGTAAATTATGTTGAAGATAAAGAATATTCTATTAACGAGTTATTTTTAAAGTGGATAGCGCCAACTTCTTCTATTGTTTTTCATAATAAAGTCGTTCCTAAAATTACAGAAATCGCTTTAGATAAAAGAGTATTGAATGGGGATATAATTATCGTTCTTTCTGCCTTCGAGTTCGGAAAAGTAAAAGGTTTTAGTAATTCAATGTCAACTTATAGAATTCACGAAAACGGTGTGTCTCATTCAAGAATTTCCGAGAATCAACTAAACCATTTATTGAATTATATTTCTCATTATGAATTGATTAGAGAGAAAATTTTAGGAATTGACAAGAAAATCTTCAATATCAAATTAGTTGATAATTATATGTCAATAACCTTGTATTATTTAAAGCGAAAAAAAATTCAGTTTTTGTACTATTTGTTTTTGGCAATTTACCACCGACCTGACTTAATTACAAAAGCAATCTTAAAACCATTTAAAAGAAAATGACTCAATACGACTACTTAATAATTGGAGCTGGACTTTACGGGTCAGTGTTTGCACATGAAGCAACAAAAAAAGGAAAAAAATGCTTGATTGTTGACAAACGAAACCACATTGCTGGAAATATATATACCGAGAATATTGAAGGAATTAATGTCCATAAATACGGAGCGCATATTTTTCACACAAGCAATAAACGAGTTTGGGATTATGTTAATTCTTTCGTCGAATTTAACCGTTTTACAAATTCGCCTGTTGCTAATTATCAAGGTAAATTCTACAATCTACCTTTCAATATGAATACCTTTTATCAATTATGGGGAGTGAAAACACCGGAAGAAGCTCGACTTAAAATTGAGGAACAAAGAAGTGAATTTGCACACATCACTGAACCTAAAAATTTAGAAGAACAAGCTTTAGTGTTAGGTGGAAGAGATATTTATGAGAAATTGATAAAAGGTTATACGGAAAAACAGTGGGGGAGACCAGCGACTGAAATTCCAGCGTTTATCATTCGAAGATTACCGTTTCGTTTCACCTTTGACAACAACTATTTTAACGATACCTATCAAGGAATTCCTATTGGAGGTTACACTAAATTGGTCGAGAAATTACAAGAGGGAATTGAAGTACGATTAGGAGTTAATTACTTCGAACAAAAAACTGAATTAGACCAATTAGCAAATGAAATTGTGTACACCGGAAAAATTGATGAGTTTTTTGATTTTGAGTTTGGTGAGCTTGAATATAGAAGTTTACATTTCGAAAACGAGTTGTTAGATACTCCAAATTTTCAAGGAAATGCAGTAATCAATTATACTGAGAATACTATCCCATTTACTCGAATTATAGAACATAAGCACTTTGAGTTCGGGACACAAGAAAAAACATACATAACTCGAGAGTATCCACATGAGTTTTCAACCGATAACGAACCGTATTATCCAATCAATGATGATAAAAATCAAGCCATTTTAACAAAGTATCAAGAAAAAGCGAATGGCTTTCAAAATTATATCTTTGGTGGAAGATTGGCAGAATATAAATATTACGATATGCACCAAGTTATTGAAAGTGCATTGAATAAAGTAGAAGAATTATTAAAATAAGTGAAGGTGAGAACTGTAGCAATTGTAGTAACATTTAATAGAGAAAACCAATTAATTGATTGTTTGGAGGCTATTTTAGCCCAAACCGAAATTCCAAGTCATCTAGTGATAATTGACAATCATTCCAATGAGAAAACACCTCAAATGTTAATGGAAAAAGGTTATATCAATCAATTACCTCAAGAAAGTAAGGAAAATAAAGTTTATTCTTCAAGTGTTTTATCAACGAAAGACAGTTCCGTTTCAATTCCAATTTCATATGTGAGAAAATTCGAAAATGATGGAGGCGCAGGTGGTTTTTACGCTGGAATGAAACACGCTTACGAATTAGAAGCAACTTACCTTTGGATGATGGATGACGATGGTGTCCCGGCTGAAAATCAATTAGAAAAACTTATAGAAGGCTCGATTAAAAATGAACTTTTTTATTGTAATGCACTTGTTACTTCAATTGATAATCCAACCGAATTCGCATTTTCTTTGGGAAGTTACAAATCAGTAGAGGAAGCATCAAAGTTAGCGGTTTTACCTAATTTAATAAATCCATTCAATGGTACTTTAATCCATCGTAAAGTGGTTGAAAGAATTGGGATGATCAAACGCGAAATGTTTATTTGGGGCGACGAGACAGAATATACGAATCGAGTTAGAAAGTATGGTTTCAAAATAGGAACAATTACAGCTGCAGTTCACAAACATCCTGTAATGAAAGGTAAATTTGATAAAGTTTTACCAGGTTTAAGTAATGCTCAAATCGTGGTAAAACCAGCACATTTCTCACATTTTTATTACAGGAATTTGGGTTACAATCAATCTTTATATGCTTCTAAAAAAGCAACAACTGTTCTATATTGGATGTATGTATTTTATTTTTTGACGCGTTTTAAATTCAAGGAGTTAGCGAAGTTTAAAGCTTTTTTCAAAGACGGAACCTTGAACAAATTTGATAGAAAATGAAATTATCGATTACAATAGCAACTTATAATGTCCAAAATTTCATTCGTGAAAGTATGGAAAGCATCTTGAATCAATCCTTTCAAGACTTTGAAGTAATTTGTATCGACGATGGCTCCAAAGACAATACAGTTTCCATACTTAAGGAATTTGCTTCAAAAGATAATCGCATTCATATAGTTGAAAAAGAAGTTAATGAAGGATTAGCAGTTGCACGAAATCTATCTTTGGAATTAGCTAAGGGAGAGTATGTTACCTTTTTAGATGGGGACGATTTCTACGACCTAACGTTATTTGAAAAAGCAGTTAGTTTGGCTGACAAAACCCAAGCAGATTTAGTTCTTTGGGATTATGTTACTTTTTATGAAGTGAATGAAATACCAAAATTGAAAGCAATTCCTTCGGATTTGTTGAATTTTGATACCTCCAATAAAATCGCTCTTTTACAGCGACCATCATTCACATGGGTGAAATTACTTCGAACAGAAACGGCTAAATCATTCGGAATTCATTTCCCAAAAGGCTTCACGCGACAAGATATTCCGGTGCATTGGCATTTGATTACAAAGTTGTCGAAAATTGAAGTCTTACCCGAGCGATTAGCCTATTATCGTCAACAAAATGAAGCAACAACTGCAAAAAAGGATAAGAAACTATTTCATCTTGCTTTTGTAATGGATGTGGTTGAAAAGTATTTGAAAGATGAGCAGCTTTTCGAAACGTATAAACTTCAATTTTATACCCAACAGTTGAATTTTTTCCACGGGATGCATGACAACATCAAGGAAGAGTTTAAAGAGGAAGCATTAAAAATAATTCAAGATAGACTCAATTCTGACCACCTACAGTTTTTAAAATCTACAGATTTAGTTCGACCACAAACCAAGTTTTTTCTTCTTGGATTAAAAGGAGATGGATTTTCAGTTATTAAATTGAAAATATGGAAATTAACGCGATCTTTTTATAGAATTTTAAAAGGAACTAAATGAGAGAATTTTTAGTAAAATTAAAAAATACAAATCCTTTTTTATTGTATATCTGGACGAAACAGCAACAGAAGAAAGGTAAAATTAACTTAGCTAAATTCACAGATGAAGAGGCAATTAATAATCTTTATTCATCCTACGCTGGTAGAAAACCAAATTTAACCAATCCATCTACTTTTAGTGAAAAGTTGCAATGGCTTAAATTAAACTACCAAAATCCACTTCAAACTATTTGTGCTGATAAATTTTTAGTAAGAGACTACCTAACAAACAAGGGATATGAATCAATCCTTAGTAAAGTTATTCTTGTGGCAGAACGTGTTGAAGATTTAAACATCAATACTTTACCTGAAAAATTTGTAATCAAAGCAACTCATGGTAGTGGATGGAATTTGATTTGTACTGACAAAAAGAAAGTCAATTGGTTTTGGTGGAGAAAAATAATGAATATTTGGCTGCACAATAACATTTTTTGGCCAGGGCGGGAATGGCCTTATAAAAACATGAAACCTCGCTTGATAGTCGAAGAATTTATGACCGATAAAAGTGGTTTATTAATGGATTATAAGTTTTTCTGCTTCAATGGTAAAGCTAAGTTTATTCAAGCAAATAAAGGCAGAGATACTCCAAATCATGCTCAAAATTTCTACGACTTAGAATGGAAAATTTTACCATTTGGAAAGGATTTAAAACCAAGACCAGATATAACGATTGATGCACCAAGTTGCATGCAGCAAATGATAGAAATAGCAGAGGATTTGGCGAGAGAATTTCCGTTTGTTCGGGTTGATTTTTATGAAGTAAATGGAAAAGTGATTTTTGGTGAATTAACTTTTTATCCAAAAAGTGGTTTGCCAGACTTTACACCACCTGAATACGATGAAATTTTAGGGTCATACTTCGAACTACCAAATTCAATAACATGAAAATAAAAGTATTACAAGTTGTTGGGACAATGAATAGAGGTGGGGCTGAGGTTATGTTAATGGATTTATTTCGTCAAATTAATACTGATTTTCAATTTGAGTTTTTAGTTAATTACAAACTTTCTGCTGGTAAACCAATTGGAGATTTTGACGATGAGATTTTAGAAAAAGGTTCAAAAATTCATTACATACCTGCTCAATGGGATCTTGGTTTAAAAAAATATATTCAAGCCTTTCAACAACTAATAACAGAAATCGGTGTCCCAGACATTGTACACATTCATATGAATTCAAAATGTGGCGTGATAGCTAAGGCCGCAAAAAAAGCAGGTGTCAAACATGTCATAGCTCATTCACATGCCGATTTGAAATTTAGAGGTAGTTTAAAAAGTCGTTTAGCAAATAACTTGGAGCTTAACTTTCAAAAACGTTTAATTGCTAAATATGCCGATAATTTTTGGGGTTGTTCTCCTGAAGCAAATGCCAGCTTATTCTATAAAAGATTATTAACTCCCACTAAGTCAGCGGTTATAAACAACGCAATTGATGTCAACGTTTATTTAGAAGTTCAAAAAAACGATATAGAATCCATTAGAAAATCTTGGGGAGTTGGTTCTAAAACCATTGTTTTTGGCAATGTTGGTAGAATAGTAGCACATAAAAATATTGGTTTTCTTCTAGATGTTTTGAAAGAATATAAAACCTACAACTCGGATTTTCTTTTTGTAATTGCAGGAAGAGTAGAAGATGAAAATTATTTTAATCAATTCAATGAGAAGGCTAAACAATATGATTTAACAGAAAAGATAAAGTACATCGGAGTTCGATCGGATGTGCCACTTATTTTTAGAAGTTTTGATGTGTTTTTAGGTCCGGCATTAAAGGAAGGTTTCGGAATGGTTGCTGTTGAAGCACAAGCTGCTGGTTTACAAAGTGTTTTATATACTGGTTTCCCTAGAACAGTGGATATGGAATTAGGACTTGTAACTTATATCCACGATTTTGTTGTTGAAAATTGGGTTAATGCAATTAAAAATCGACCACTTAAAATTGTAGATTTGGAAATTGTAAAAGAAAAAATTGTTTCAAAAGGTTTTGATATTCAGACAAATGTGAAAACGATTGAAAAGTTATATAGAAGTTTATTGAATGAGTAAAATTGTACATTTTAAAGGCTTAAATGGAATACGTGCTATTGCGGCAGTTGGTGTTATGCTTGCTCATATTTTTGGAGATTTAGGGCAATTAGGATTAAAAAGATTACCAGAATCATTGAATATTGCTTCTTTAGGTGTTACTATGTTTTTTACATTAAGTGGTTTTTTGATAACTTTTTTGTTGTTAAAAGAAAAAACATCAAGTGATAAAAATCAAATTAACATTTCTAATTTTTACGTAAGAAGAATTTTAAGAATTTGGCCATTGTATTTCTTATACGTCATTATTTGCTTAATAACCTATTGGTTTTTCAGTATAGACTTTGACAAAAGCATGCTGTTTTATTATATTTTCTTATTAGCAAATGTGCCTCTAATTATTGAATCTACATTACCGTTTATTGGTCATTTGTGGTCGGTTGCAGTTGAGGAACAGTTCTATTTATTTTGGCCATGGTTTTCAAAAATCAACACACAGAAGTTACTTTTTTATACCATTTCCCTATTAGTTACATTGATTCTTCTAAAGGATTTTACTTATATCATAGGTAGTAAATACAATTATAAAATTCCACTCATTGCACTTACAGTGACTCGATTTTATTGTATGCTAATAGGTTGTATTTTCGCCATTTTATATTTTCAGAAATCAATTTGGATAGAAAGATTAACAAATAGATATGTTTCAATTTTTGCTTGGATGATTATGCTACTTGCGATTTTTGATAAATTTCAAATTTCATCTGCTTTGATTGACCATGAAATTATGTCTATAGTAACTGCTATAATTATATTAAATCAAATTACTGAAAAAAATAAAATTATAAGTTTGGACAATAGATTTTTAGATTTTTTTGGTAAAATTTCATACGGTATTTATGTCTACCATCCAATCATAATTTTTTTGACAATTAAATTTTTTGGCAAATTCAAAAATGACGTTTTAATTAACTATTTATTGGTGTTTTCTGTGATTTTTGGCTCAACAATTATTGTTTCTTACCTTTCATTTCATTTTTTTGAAAATAAGTTTATTAGGATGAAGGATAAGTTTTCAAGTGTTAAAAGTAGAATGTGATAAATATGAATTCAAAAATTACCCTTTTCGGAGATATTTGCCCAACAAAAGATACATTTTCACTTTTTGAAACTGGTGACGCTAAAAATTTGTTTAATGATTTGTTGGAGGATCTGCATACATCTGATTATGTTGCTGGAAATCTTGAATTTGTTTTAAGTGATTCACCAAAATCAATACAAAAAGCAGGACCTGTTTTAGTTGCAAAAACAAATTGTATTAACGTTTTAAAGCAAGCAAACTTCAAGCTGTTGAGCTTAGCAAATAATCACATTAAAGATTGTGGAGAAGACGGAGTAGCCTCTACTATGAATGCGTGTGAACAAGCTTCCATTACAACGTTAGGTGCTGCTGAAAATTTAAAAAAAGCAAAAGAACCTTATTTTACAACTATAAAAGGTGTTAAAATTGCTTGGATTGCTTTTGCGGAACAAGAATTTAATATAGCTTCCTCAACAGAATATGGTGCAAACTATTTTGATCCATATGATGATTTAGATTTGATTGAGCAAACTAAAGCAAAAGTTGATTACTTAATTGTAATTTATCATGGAGGTGTTGAGTATTATCCGTACCCAAGTCCACAATTGAAAAAGAAATGCAGAAAATTTGTTGACAAAGGAGCAGATTTAGTAACCTGTCAGCATTCTCATTGTATCGGAACAATAGATAATTACAAGGATAAAAAAATAATCTATGGTCAAGGAAATTCTGTTTTTGGATTTCGAGAAAATGATGTTTCTTGGAATCAAGGTTTGCTTGTTGAGCTAATTTGGAAAAACCAATTTGAAGCACCTCAAGTTAAACTAGTTCCAATAGAAGCTACAAAGAATGGAATTCGAAAAATGGAAGAATCTGCGGGATTAAAATTATTGGAAACAGTTAATCAAATGTCCTCTAAAATTGAAGATGATCAGTTTTTGGAAAAGGAATGGTTGAATTTCTGTAAACAAAAACAAGGCTTATATTTTCCATTTTATTTTGGTTACAATAGAGTCTTGATACATTTAAATAGGTTGACAAACAATGGTTTAGTTAAATTGTTTTACCCAAAATCTAAATTGAGAACATCTCATAATATCATTCGTTGCGAAGCCCATAACGAAGTAATTCAAACATTACTTTCAAATCAAGTTAAAAGTTAATGTTTATTTATCTTCAAATATTAGCATTAGTTTGCCTTCTGGTTTTTGTATCCTCTAAACTCAAGGATACTGGATTAGCTTCAAATGTGGTGTTTTACTTCTCTGCAATTTTTTTGATTTGTTTAGCAGGTTTTCGCTCCAATTTTGTTGGGACTGATACTAATAATTACATTAGTATGTTCATTTCCTACAATAATTTTAAGGAATCTATTTTTAAAATGGAAACGAGTATTGAGATAGGATATTTGTTTTTACAGCTAGTAGCTTCCTTATTTTCAGATAATTATTGGTCTATTTTAACAACAATTGCTGTTGTCTCAATAGTACCTATTTACTATGTGGTTAAGGAGTTGTCTTACAATACAACTTTATCAATTTTTATCTATTTCACACTTGGAATTTATTTGTTATTCTTTAATGCAGGTCGGCAAGGTATCGCAGTTTCAATCGCTTCGGTTGGAATTATCTACATTCTAGAAAGAAAGTTATTGTGGTTTTTGGTTTGCATTTTTATTGCATCCTTATTCCACCGCACCGCTTTAATAATGATTCCATTTTACTTCATTTTAGTACTTCCATTTTCTTTGAGAAATCTCGTGCTTTTTACAGTCATTGGTTTCTTTAGCTTTTATTTTTTGAGTACAATACTTGGGTTTTTATCTCCGGAGGTTGAGTCGCGTTATGCAGTATATGAGGACAGAGGAGCTACAGGTGGATTTTTATTAGCTACTTTCTTTATCCTAGTTTCAGTCTTTTTAATTGTTTTGCGACCTCAAATTTCAGAAGAGAAAATGTATGTATTTGACGTTTATTTAAATCTAACCGTTTTTACAGCCATTGTTTATTTGGTTGTGATTCTCACCGGAAGTGATGTGAATTTCATACGATTAACTAATTATTTTGCAATAGGTTTTGTATTGATTTGGCCAATCGTTTTTGATGAAGTTAAATTCTTTAAATTACCAACAACACGTTTTTTGGTTATTGCTGTCCATCTCGCTTATTTAACAATTTATCTCGGTAAAATGTCCAACTTGATACCTTATACCGTTAACAAATTCTTCTTGTAATGCCAGTTACTATAGCTATACCTTTTTTTAACGCTGAAAATTACATTTTGGATGCTGTACGTTCCATCTTTGCACAAACATATATTGATTGGGAACTGTTTTTAATAGACGATGGTTCAACCGATAATTCGTTAAAGTTGGTTCAAAAGATTACTGATCCACGTGTCAAAATTATTAGTGATGGGAAAAATAAACGCTTAGCCGGAAGACTTAATGAAGTTCCAAATTTTGCGAACTATGATTTTATCCTCAGAATGGATGCTGATGATATGATTTTTCCAACTAAAATTGAGCGTCAATTGTCCGTTTTTAATGAATATCCAGATTTGGATATCGTAACAACAGGTGTTTATTCAGTTACAAACGATTTGAAAATTCAAGGAGTAAGAGGAATGGATTACTATTTACCTGAATTTGATGATATTATAAGTCGTAGAAAAGGAGTTGTCCACGCGGCAATGATGGTTAAAAAATCATGGTATACTAGAAATAAATACGACGAGACATTGAAAATTGCCCAAGATTTAGATTTGTGGATAAGAGCTTCTAAATCAAATGATTTTAAAATAAAATCGATCAATGAATATTTGTATATATACCGCGAAGAAGGAAATGTCACAAAAGATAAATTACTAAGAGCTTATAGTAATGAACGAGCAATGATTCGAAAATATGCAATAAACAATAAGTTCAAATTACTAGCTAAATCCTATTTAAAATCATTAGTTGTAAGAGGTCTTGCTTTATTTGGTAGAATAAATTCGCTACAGAAAAGAAGAAGTGATTTTGAAATTTCAGCCACTTTACAAAATGAATTTCAACTTGCTGTAAATACTATAAAATCAACTAAAATTCCTGGAATCGATGTCTGAAGAGAAAAAAAAGTTCTTTGTAGTAACAACAATTCCGTTGTCTTTTATTTTTTTTAAAGGTCAATTAAAGGTATTAAATGAAAACTTTGACGTTCATATTGTTTCCTCTCCCGAGCAGAAACTGTTTGACGTTGCAACTGCTGAAGGAGTAAAAGCCCACCCAATTTCAATGGCTCGAGAAATTTCATTATTAAAGGATTTCAAGGCGCTGATTGCATTCATAGTATTATTCTTAAAGGAAAAACCGTATTATGTACATGGTAACACTCCCAAAGGTTCTTTTCTTTCAATGCTTGCTGCTTTTATTACCAGACGTCCTGTGAGAATCTACTATTTACATGGACTTAGGTATCAAGGCGCAGTTAGACTGAAACGAAAGTTGTTGATTTACATGGAGAAAATCACTTGTTTTTGCGCTACATCTATATTTGCTGTGAGTAATGGTGTGAAAGATATAGCAGAGAAGGAATTGACAAAAAAAAAGATTCAAGTTATAGGACATGGAAGTCCAAATGGTATTGATTTAGATTTCTTTAACCCAAACTTGTTTGATAAATCAGCACAAAGAAATTTATTAAATATTCCAGCTGATAATTTCGTTTTTGGATTTGTTGGACGATTTGTAAAAGATAAAGGCCTAAATGAATTGATAGCAGTTTTCGATAGAATAAATGTTGAATTTCCGAAGACTAAATTACTGTTAGTAGGTTTTTTTGAAGACGAATTGGATCCGCTTGAAAGTAAAACGAAAGAAACTATAAATAATCATCCGTCAATAATAAACGTTGGTTTTCAGAAAGATGTAAGACCATTTTTAGTCGCCATGGATTGTTTTGTTTTTCCTTCATATCGCGAAGGATTTGGATTAACTTTAATTGAAGCAAATGCGATGGGAGTTCCTGTAATTTCCTCAAGAATAACAGGATGTGACGAAATAGTACACGAAAATGTTAATGGAGTTTTGATTGAGTCTAAAGATGAACTTTCATTAGAAATAGCTATGTTGAAGTTTTTAAAATCGGAAAATTTTGGAAGCACATTAAAAGAAAAATGCAGAGCTTCAATTGAGTATAGATTTAATCAAAAAGAAGTGTGGAAATTAATTATAAGTAACTATCTAAAGCTCAAAAAATGAGAATTACATTTTGCTAATAGTCAATAAATAGCTGAATTTTTCCTATCTTGTATTTTGAATCAAAAACTAAGAAGCAAAAATCAAAAAATTAAGAATCAAAATAAAAAATCAAATGATACCTCTTTCAGTACCTCACATCAACGGCAATGAGTGGAAATATGTAAAAGACTGCTTGGATACAGGTTGGATTTCCTCTGCTGGTGCTTACGTGAATCAATTCGAACAAATGGTTGCGGATTATGTCGGTGCCAAGTATGGAGTCGCATGTATGAATGGAACTGTTGGTTTACATCTTGCTCAACTACTTGCGGGTGTTGAAGCTGAAGATCATGTTATTGTTCCGAATATCACATTTATAGCAACTTTAAATGCAGTGAAATACACAGGTGCTACCCCAATTTTAATAGATGTAAATCCACACGATTGGCAAATGGATTTGGATTTATTGGAAGATTTTCTTGCGAATCAAACATACTTAGTTGAAGATTCAAAAGGTATCCACTACCATTTATTAACGACCAATAAACGAATCAAAGCGATTATGCCTGTTCACGTACTTGGTAATATCGGAAATGTTGATCGATTAATAGAGATTGCGAATAAATTTCACTTAGAAATTATTGAGGACAGTACGGAGGCTTTAGGATCTTTTTACAAAGGAAAACATGCGGGTACCTTCGGGAAATTTGGTGTTTTTAGCTTTAACGGGAATAAAATAATTTCAACAGGTGGTGGAGGTGTAATTGTAACCGATAATGAGGAATTAGCAAAGAAAGCTAAGCATTTAACAACACAAGCGAAGGCTAGCCAAATGGAGTATATTCATGATGAGATTGGATATAATTATCGTTTGGTAAATATTCTAGCTGCAATTGGTGTTGCTCAAATGGAAGAGTTTCCGAATTTATTGGCAAACAAACGTAAAATGGATGCTTTTTATAGAAGTGAATTAACAGGGGTAGGGGATATTGAGTTTCAGCATGTTTCAAGTGACGTAGCAGCAAATTGTTGGTTATTTACTTTTAAAACAAATAAAATGCGCGAACTTTTAGATTTTTTAAACGTAAACGGAGTTCAATCGCGCCCATTTTGGATGCCAATGAATCAATTAATTATGTTTGATAAGGAGATTTATGTTCAAAAAGAAAATCATTCAGCTAAGATTTATGAAACCTGTATAAGCATCCCAAGTTCTGCAGGAATTACTCAAGTTCAGATGATTGAAGTTGTAAACAAAATAAAAGAATTCTACCAAAAATGAAGCAAATTCGCGATTCTGCGCAATCACTAATAAATTACTAACTAAACAAAACTAAAAAATGAACCTAATCGACATTCCAAGCTTTATTGGAAAATATATAACTAAAAGAGAAAAAAGTTTTTTTGAAAGTGATATTACTGAAAATGCACAAATTCTATCTCAAAAAATTAAAGGAAAATCAGTTATGGTTATTGGTGGAGCTGGAACAATTGGTGCTTCTTACATCAAAGCCGTTTTGAAATTCGAACCTGCGAAATTATACGTTGTTGACACCAATGAAAATGGTTTAACGGAATTAACCCGTGATTTAAGAAGTACACCTGGACAGTTTATTCCAGAGGATTACAAAACCTACCCAATGAGTTTTGGAGATGCCGTTTTTAGAAAAATGTTTGTTGAAGAAGGCCCTTTTCATATTGTAGCCAATTTTGCAGCACATAAGCATGTGCGTAGTGAGAAGGATAAGTATTCCATAGAGGCAATGATCGAAAACAATGTTTTTAAAGCAAAAGAATTTTTAGATTTATTGGTGAAACATAAACCAGAACATTTCTTTTGTGTTTCAACGGATAAAGCAGCAAATCCAGTGAATGTAATGGGCGCAAGTAAAAAGCTGATGGAAGAAGTGATAATGGCTTATAGTTCTGAACTTCAAATTACGACAGCTCGTTTTGCAAATGTAGCTTTTTCAAATGGTTCTTTATTAGCAGGTTATATTGAGCGTTTATACAAAAATCAACCGATTTCTTGTCCGTCGGATGTGAAACGTTTTTTCGTTTCGCCTGAAGAAAGTGGTCAGATTTGTATGCTAGCTTGTATGCTTGGTAATTCAGGTGAAATTTTCTTTCCCAAATTAGATGAAGAAGAAATGACTTATTTCAAGGAAATTACTGAAGATTTTTTCATGCAATCTAATCGAGAAATTGTGATTTGTACATCAGATGATGAGGCGCGTGAAAAGTCTAGAAACTTAAATCCATTGGAGCCTTATCCAGTTTATTTCTTCGAATCAGATACGTCGGGAGAGAAGTTGTATGAAGAGTTTTTTACTGAAACAGATGAGGTGGATCAAGAAACTTTTGCAAGTTTAGGTGTTATTAAAAACGCAAGAAAACTACCAAAAGCTGAAATTGAAGCAACAATAACAGACTTGAAAAAACTTATGGATTCAGGGAGTTATGATAAATCTTCAATTGTTTCTTTACTTCAAAAATATATTCCTGATTTTCATCATATAGAAACAGGGAAAACCTTAGATCAAAAAATGTAACCTAAAAACTGAAACAATGTATTTAATTTTTAAACGATTTAGTGACATAACTTTATCAAGTATTTGCTTGTTGATTTTATCGCCACTTTTAATCCCAATTATCATTGGACTAAAATTCACTGGAGAAGGTTATATTTTCTACAAGCAAGAGCGAGTTGGTTATAAAAATAAACGTTTTTTTATCTTGAAATTTGCTACTATGCTAAAGGATAGTCCAAATATGGCTGGAGGAATTATTACTACAAAACGAGACCCTCGTATCACACCAATGGGTGGTTTTCTAAGAAAAAGTAAAATAAATGAGTTACCTCAATTAATGAATATTTGGCTTGGAGACATGAGCTTTGTAGGGCCAAGACCGGTAATGCCTATAAGCTTTGATGCCTATCCTGATGAAGTACAAAAAGTGATTTATAATGCACAACCTGGCCTAACAGGAATTGGTTCGATAGTTTTTAGAGATGAAGAAGCTCTTATTTCAGCAGTCAAAGATCAAGGTGGAGATACTTGGGATTTCTATAAAAACACAATTTATCCTTTTAAAGGTAAATTAGAACAATGGTATCAAGAAAATCGGGGATTTGTTGTTGATTTTAAGATTATACTAATTACTGCTTGGGTAATTTTAAACTCTGAAAGTAGAATCGTTTATAACTGGTTTAAGGGATTACCAGAAAGAAAATTTTAATTATATTACAAATAGGTTTAATTTATATAATTTTAACCAAAAATAAAACAAAAAATTTTGATGATATTTCTGTTGGTTTCATTTTCCTTTGTGTTTTGCTCTTTTGCAATTGCATATATTATGTTACCCAAAATTAGAACAATTGCAAAGGTTAGAAATTTGAATAGCTTACCAAATGAAAGAACTTCGCATGAAAATCCTATACCAAATATTGGAGGTGTTGCATTTTTTGTGTGTTTGATTTTATCATTTTATTTCATTAGTTATTTTGATAAAGAAAACATAGTCCATGCAATTTTACCAGGTTTGACAATTTTATTCATAATTGGATTGAAAGATGATTTGGTATTAGTTTCATCATCCACAAAATTTATTGCTCAACTTGTTGCAGGTGTTTTTTTAGTTTTTAACCCACCCTTTCAAATTACTGATTTAAATGGGTTTTTATACATTGATAAAATCCACTTTTTTGCAAGTACATTTTTCACAATTGTATTGATAATTGCTATAATCAATGCATTTAATTTAATTGATGGAATAGATGGTTTAGCTGGATTTATTGCAATAATTGTTTTCCTCTCATTCTCAGTCATTTCTTATATCATTCATGATTACGCAATTTTTTATACATCGTTGGCCATATTAGGTGCAGTTTTAGCCTTTTTGAGATTTAACTTTTCAACTCGCTACAAGATTTTTATGGGGGATACAGGTTCAATGATAATTGGCTTTATGATTGCAATTATAATTGTTAGATTTTTGTCTCATGATAACAAAACTTTACATCTTTTATCCTTTGATTTATCTAATTTAATGTTCTTATTCTTTGCTGTTTTGTTTATCCCAACAATGGATACAATTAGAGTTTTTAGTATTAGAATTTTAAGTGGTAAGAATCCATTTGAAGCAGATAGAAATCATATTCATCACATTATAATGGATAAATTTAAATTATCGCATTTTAAAACAAGTTTATTTATTGGAATCGTAAATATTGTAGCAATTTCAATTTATGTTCCATTTATACACTTTTTTAACCAATGGATTTGTCTAGGGCTAACATTATTTCTAATTTTTACTTTATTTTTAGTTATGGGATTATTAAAAAATAGTATAAAAAAAATCATTCATAATCATGAGAATTAAGAACATTTTTGCTTTTTTGTGTTTTATGATGGTACTACAATCTTGTAAAACCAAAGAAAAATTAATTTATTTTTCTAAAAATCAAGATTCAGATAGTACTTCAAAATCAACGATGTTCACTTATACTCCTAAATTAAAAGTAGATGATTTTGTATCTATTGTCGTTACAGATGAAGATGTTGAAACAGTCGCGCTTTTTAATTTAAAGGTAATTGGAAATGTAAATTCTAGTTATGAAGGTGGAAATGTATCAACTGTTGGTTATTTGATTGATAGAAATGGAGAGGTAAATCTTCCTGTAATTGGAAAGTTAAAAATTGCCGGTTTATTTAGGGATGAGGCTATTGAACTTATAGAATCAAAATTAAAGGTTTATCTAAAAAATCCAATTGTCCAGATCCAAATTCTTAACTATAAAGTAACCATACTTGGTGAGGTTAATTCCGCAGGAACTTTTAAAATCCCAAATGAACGAATAACTATCCTGGAAGCTATCGGTTTAGCTGGTGATTTGAAAATAACAGGTGTTAGAAGTAATGTTTTAGTAGTTAGAGAAGAAAACGGTATAAAAAAAGAATATAGAGTTGATTTAACTTCGAAATCTATTTTTAATTCTGAGGTTTATTATTTGCATCAAAATGATGTGGTTTACGTAGAACCAAATATGTCCGCACGGTCTAATTCAACTTTTATAAAGGCAAATGGAGGGATTTTTCTATCCATTACCTCTTTAATCGTTACAACAGTAATTTTAATTCTTAGATGAGACAAATAAACAGATTAGAGAAAAAAAGTAAAAATTTAGATAGTATAAATTTTGGTGAATTTATCGAACCTTATACTAAGAGATGGTATATTTATTTAGTCTCACTCATTCTCGCTATAGGTGCAGTTTATTTATATATACGATATTCTATTCCGATTTATAAAAATTCAGCATCAATAATTATTAATGAAAACAATAATAAATCTAATTCAGCGACTTTTTCTGTTCTTGAAGATTTAGAGTTTGTTCCGTCTTCGAGTAATTTGATGAACGAAATCGAAATTTTAAAAAGTCAGTCTGTTTTAAAACCTGTCGTAGATAGTTTAAATCTAAATACCACAATTTATCTTATCGGAGATAAATCAAAGTTAAGAAGATTTGAATTATTCGACGATTCTCCAATTTCTATAAAAACGAAATTGAAAGAAGAACAAAATCCTATAAGCTACACAAAAAGCTTTGAGTTAACTTTTTATACATTTAATAAAATAGAATTAGTTTTTCCAAATGGGAAAGTGAAAGTTTGTTCCTATAAAGATTCGATTATTCTAGACGAGGTAGGAAACAAAATTTTCTTAACTAAAACTCCAATTTTTAATCAATCTTGGATCGGTAGAAGAATAGAAGTAATTATTTCTTCGCAACAAAGATCCATTGAGAAACTTAGAAGAGAATTAGTAATTGAAAAGCAAAATAAAGAATCTTCGGTAATAACACTTTCAATATCAGGTCCTAATCAAACAAAAAATAATAAAATTTTAAAGTACCTGATAAATAGTTATCAACTAGATGGCTTAAACGATAAAAACATAGTTAAATCAAATACTAGCGATTTTATCAAAGAAAGAATAAGATTTTTGCTAGAAGAATTGAATGAAGTTGAAATTGATGGAGAAAATTACAAAGAGGAAAAAGGAATTACAGATTATCAAGCAGATTTAAATGAATTTTTAAACTCTAAAGGTGCCTCAGAACGCTCATTAATCGAGAATTCTATTCAATTAAATTTAATTGGTTTGTTATTCGATTTTCTTTCTAAATCGGATGATTTTGAAGATTTAATGCCTACAAATTTGGGACTTCAAGATCAATCTATCAATACTTTAACAGAACAATACAATAAACTTATTCTAGATAGAAAAAAATTATTGCAAACCACCAAAGAAAATAATCCTCTTGTGATTAGATGTGAAACTCAACTGACTTCCATTAAAGCAAGTTTAGATAAATCGCTTAAAAACGTAAAAAACTCATTAGAGTTCAAAGTCAAATCGTATGAACAGCAGTTTAGAAAGTATAATAATGAACTTAACTCGATGCCGAAGTTTGAGCGAGAATATCGTTCAATAATTCGTCAACAACAAATCAAAGAGTCTCTTTACTTGTATTTACTTCAAAAACGCGAGGAAAATGAAATTGAGTTAGCTGCCTCTGTTACGAATATTAAAGTTATTATTCCCCCAAATAGTGAAGGTTCAATGGTTTCTCCGAATAAATTCTTCCTGTATTTTATAGCTTTAGTTTTAGCTTTTATAATCCCTATTGGCTTAATTTATTTATCAGAAATGTTAGATAACAAGCTAAAAAGTGCTAAAGATTTAGGGGATTTAACTTTGTTGGGACAAATTCCTAAAAGCAATAAAGCAAATTCAATAATAGATGATACAGATAGAACTTTCCTTTCTGAATCATTTAGAATGCTAAGAACCAATATAAATTTTTCATTATCAGATATACAGAAATGTAAAGTAATTGCGCTCTCATCTACATTACCCGGTGAAGGAAAAACATTTATTTCTATGAATTTAGCTAATTCACTTTCAAAAACAGGCTTAAAAGTCGTTGTGATTGGTTTAGATTTACGAATGCCTAAGTTAAATGATTATGTGGTTGTTTCGCATGCAGTTGGTGTTAGTAATTTTATTGTAGATGAATCTTTAACCCCTTTGGATATTATACAACCAATTTCGGAAACTAATAATTTGTTTATGGTAAACGCAGGTGATATTCCACCTAACCCAGCCGAATTGTTATTAAAACCTAGATTTAAGGCGTTGATGAGCTACTTAAGAGAAAACTATGATTACATCATAATGGATACTTCGCCAATTGGGTTAATTTCTGATTGTTTACCTGTCGTTAAAAATGAAGCTGATTTATTACTATACGTCGCAAGGGTTGGATATTTACAAAAACAAATGCTATCAATTCCAAGATCTTTTTTAGAAGACGGTTTAGTAGATAACCTTGCTATTGTTTTAAATTATACTGATCCTTTTGATAAAAAGTATGGTTACGGTTATGGGTATGGCTATGGTTATAGTGGATATACAAATGGGTATTTCAGCGAAACCAACAAGTCATTTTTCCAAAGACTGATTCAAATTTTCAAGAAGAATTAGATTTATTTTGTTTTATTGAAAAAGTAAAATTTAATTGTTTTGTAACCTTGGAACAATAATTGACGTAAAGTGCTCATAATTAAACTAAAAATTATGACAGCTTATATTCAAACTTTACGTAATAAGTCGATTCAGTCTGCTCAAAGTAAATTATCTAAGCACAGAGAGTTGGGAACAAAAACAAATTTGAATGTTTTTGAAGTAGCAGAACTAATGGACATGTTGAAATTTTCGAATTTTCAAGAAGAAACGAAATCTTCAGTCTTCTTTTCTTTAAACTTAAATTAATACTTAATAATAGCTGAACCAATTAGCTCATTGTTAAGATACCATGCTGCAAACTGACCTGGTGTAATTCCTTTCTGTTTGCTCTCGAATAAAATATAGAATTGAGAATTCTTTTCAATTAAAATGCCTCTTTGTAGGGGTTGTCGATATCGAATTCTAAAATCCGCACTCAATCCATTTTTTAAATTAAATTGATTCTTTGATTGAATCCAGTTAAAGCTTTCATTTTCAAGTCGAAGCGCATATCTATTTAAGCCAGGGTGGGTTTCTTTTTGCCCAGAATATACACTGTTTTCTTTCGTATCAATACCTATTACAAAACTAGGTTCAGGTCGTCCACCAATGTGTAAACCTTTACGCTGACCAATTGTGTAATAATGAGCCCCTTGATGCTGTTGAACCTCTTTTCCTTGTTCACTATTAAAAACAAAGGGTTCAGCTAATTTTTCAACATTTTCGAGTGATGGAGCGATGGAATTATACTTTTCAAAGATTTCCAAATTCTCAGGAATTTCAATAATACTTCCCTGTTTCGGTTTTAATTGCTGTTGAAGAAAAGTTGGTAAACTAATCTTTCCTACAAAGCATAATCCTTGTGAATCTTTTTTATCAGCAGTAACTAAACCAATTTCTGTTGCAATTCTTCGCACTTCTGATTTCTCTAAACTTCCAATAGGAAAAAGCGCTTTTGAAAGTTGTTCTTGTGATACTTGGCAAAGAAAATAAGATTGGTCTTTATTCTTATCGGCACCAGTAAGTAAACCAAAAGTTCCATCTTCATGTTGGATTTTTTGGCAATAATGGCCTGTTGCCACATAATCAGCACCGAGACCAAGTGCAGCTTTTAAAAAAACATCAAATTTTATTTCTTTGTTACATAAAACATCAGGATTTGGTGTGCGACCTTGTTCATATTCTTTGAACATATAATCTACAATTCGATCTTTGTATTCAGCGCTTAAATCAATTACCTGAAAAGGAATCCCTAATTGTTGCGCTATAATTAATGCATCGTTCGAATCATCAATCCACGGACATTCATCAGAGATAGTTACTGATTCATCGTGCCAATTACGCATAAACATACCAATCACTTCATATCCTTCTTGGATCAATAAATGGGCTGCAACACTCGAATCAACGCCACCAGATAAACCTACAACTACTCGTTTCATGTTGCAAAATTAAGCATTAGATTAACGAACAATCGTAATAAACCCATGTTTTTCGCCTTGATCTGAAATCAAATGGTAAAAATAAGTTCCTTCAATCAATTCTTTACCCGCTTCATCTAAGCTTTTAAAAGCATTAGTAGCCAATTACATCGTATAAACCAAACTTCCCCAACGGTTGAATTTTTTTAAATCGTATTCAAAACACTCTTCAAAAACTGCAACCATTACAATTTCATCATTGATTCCATCATTATTTGCATTGATAATATTTGGAATTTGTAATTCTGGTAATTCTACTTTTGGGGTTATCTCAAAATTGAATGGATACTCATATGCACAGCCGTTACTAGCCGTTAAAATTAATTCTGCTTCGTAGGTCCCACCTGAAACAAACGTGTAATTAAAACTTGTTTGTGTGTTTTATAATATGCTTGGAACAGACCAATTATAATCAATAACATTTAGATTTCCACTTGAAATAACTGTTGAGAAATTAGCAGTTTGACCACAAGATTCAATAACTGAAATTACACTTTCTGGAATTGGTAAAATAACTACGGGTTTAACGATTGTGTCAATGAAACCAAATACACTAGTTCCAACTAATGTTGCAGTATAAGTTCTTGAACCTTGATAAGTGAAATTGTTTGTTCCTGTTCATGTGTAGGTTACTCCTGGTAACTCATTCGTCTGTAAGACAATCGAATCACCTTGACAAACAGTTTCATTGCTTGATTGTATTTGATAGCGCAAGGTCGCAAAATCATTAAAATAGCCATAACGACATCCATTTAATGTGGAGTTGGCTGGTTTATTTTCTACCATATCAATCCGATGTGTCAAATCAAGAGTTTGAGCTGAATTGGCTGCGATATTGATCGTTTGAAAGGGAGATTAGGGTTTGCAGATTGAGAAACAGAAATAGTTGCAGGAGTTGTTAGGGTAGCAAAACGAAAAACAATAGGTCGGTCGCCATGACTTTGAGCTTCTTCAGGCGCAACAAACCAAAAAACGGAGTCTAATTGTGAGATTGACTTGAAAGTAAATAATACAAAAACTGTAAGTAGGGAAGAACTTTCATTCAGTAAAGTTTTAGTTAGGCTAAAGGTTTACAAAAAATTTAAAAAAATCAGTTGCAAAAAATACTAAATTGGCTAAATACATTTTTGTCTTGATTCTTTATTTGATCTCATTTGTGTTATAAATGTGTATCAATTGTAAAACAAAAAAGGGCTACATTTCTGTAACCCTTTGATTTTTAAGCTCCCCCTTCAGGACTTGAACCTGAGACCCTCTGATTAACAGTCAGATGCTCTAACCGACTGAGCTAAGGAGGAGTTTATTTGTTTAAATTCGAGTGCAAATATAAATTAAATAATTATTAATTCGCAAGAAAATTTACAAAAAAATAAACTTTTTTTTAACTGATTGTGTATCAACTAAAATCGTTTTCTTCCAAAGAAAAATCATCCAAAGAAACTTCGAAGTTCGATTCATCAATCATCATTTCTGTTGGAATTGTGTCGTCTTTGGTAACTGGTCGTAAAATATTGGTTCTTGCAATATTCATTCTAATTTCTGTTCTGATAAATCCATCCTCTTGTTGAAATGCTTTGGCAAAAGGAGTACCAATTACTTCAACAAGTGTTCCTCTATTCAAAAAATCAACTATTCGCATGTTGGAGCCTTCTTTTTTCCAAATTGTACAACTAACCCATGTTGTTTTGGTTTTTAGTTCACCTGTGCGTTTATCCTTCCAGTTTTTATTGTGTGCTACAGGAAAATTAATTGCAAGAATACCTCTGTCCATTAACTTAACGACAGCATCCTTACCAATATTTCCTATTAGCCTTGTTTCAAAAATCGTAGCCATTATCGGTTTTAATTAAGCGAATTAAATAAAGAAACTAATGTAGTAGTAGCTTAGCTGCTTTAATTAATGTTGGTGCCCATGCTCACCATGCACATGTCCATGTGCTAATTCATCTTCAGTAGCTTCTCTGATCTCTAAAATTTCACCTTGAAAATGTAAATCTGTACCTGCTAATGGATGATTAAAATCCATTTTTACATTTTCTGAATCTACTTCAATAATTTTACCATGCATGTGGTTTCCTTCACTATCGCTCATTGGAATCATTGCGCCAACTTTGAACATGTCGTTATCAAAGTTGCCATTATCATCATGAAAAACGTTGCTCGGAATCATTGCAATATGTTCTGGATCATGATTCCCATAAGCGTTAGAAGCTTTTATGTGAAAATCAAATGAATCTCCTACTTTTTTACCTGCTAAATTATCTTCCAACTCTGGAATTAATCCACCTACACCATATAAAAAAACTAATGGATTTTGTTCGTTGGTTTCTTCAATTTTCTCTCCTGATTGATGATTTGAAAGTTTGTACTTTAAGGAAACTACCTTGTTTGATGTGATTTGCATAAATTTGATTATATTATTAAATGTCAAAAATAGGTATTTACTATATCGACCTTCTTGATTGAGCTGAGGGAAAACCCTATTTGATTAAACTTTTAACGAAATTAGGAGTTGCAAAACTTCCAAGGTGAACCTCATCATTGTAATATCTTAAACCATTAGCATCTACAAATTCTTGAATTTTTTCAACGTTTGATATTTTCTTTGGATTTAAATCTCCTTTAATTCCATATTGGAAACTCCACATACCAGTCGGGTAGGTTGGTACAAAAAACAAGGATACAAGGGCTTTGTCTTTTCCAAAAATTCCTTGAAGAGTTTTATTTAATTCTGTAAATGCTTTTTCGTTGAATTTAGGTGATTCACCTTGTGCAACTAACATCCCTTTTTCCTTTAAAGCATTGTAGCAATTTGTATAAAATTCAACTGAAAACAATCCTTCAGCTGGACCAACAGGATCTGAACCATCAACAATAATTAAGTCATAAGAGTTTGCTTTTGCATTTTTCAAAAACGCGATTCCATCATCAACAATCAATTCAAGTTTAGGGTTATCAAATGCAGCTGCAATTGTTGGTAAAAATTCTTTACATGAATCAATTACCGCTCCATCGATTTCAACCATTGTTACTTTTACAACGCTTTCATGACGTAAAATTTCTCTTACGGTTCCACCGTCTCCGCCACCAATTACCAAAATATTTTTTGCATTTTCTAGTGTAAACATAGCTGGATGTGAAATCATTTCATGGTAATGAAACTCATCTTTTTCAGTTGTCATAACCATATCATCTAATGCCAACATTTTGCCGTATTTGTAAGATTCTAAAATACGTACTCGCTGAAATGGTGATTGAACATCGTAAAATACTTCACCTGTAAAACGAAGTGAAAGAGCTTGGTCATCGTCTTTATCTGTAAACCAAACATTTCTTGTGTAAAACTCTGGATTTCTCCATTCAGCTGCTTTTTGACGCATCGTAGAAATATCAAAGTTATTTCTTGTCAATAAGTTAACAGAACCTCTTTTCATTTCTAAAGCGGAATAGGACTTGGCACCAAAACAATCTTTCAAGAAATCAAAAGAGATCCAAGCATCCATTTCTCCACAAGTAAATAAATCTACTGCGGCGTAACCATATTCTGGCCAAGTATGAATTGCTAAGTGACTTTCTTGAATTACAACAACCCCAGAAACTCCATAAGGTGAAAAGTGGTGAAAGGTTGAATTAATAACCGTTGCTCCTGCCTTTTGAGCGGCACCAACCATATCACGTTCTATTGCTGCAACATCATTCATGATGTGTGGGTCGCAATTCATAAATTCAACCAAAATGTGGTTTCCTAAAGCTGTACTCATTTTATTCTTGTTTTAAAAGTGGCGCAAAAGTACGACTTTAGATGAAAGTTGTTATGTATTTTATCAAATTTAATATCAGTCTATAAATTAATGTTTTTTTAACTTTAACTTCGCGGCTATTAATCTCCATTTAGTTTGATTAAATTTTAATTTGTCTATTTTTATCTACTGATTTTACCTATGAGCAATATATTATCTACTAACCCTAGTCTTTTAATAGTTTTTACTATCCTGATTTCCTTTATGTTAGTGCTTGATTTAGGTGTTTTGAATAAAAAAAGTCATGTCGTAAGTAATAAAGAGGCAACAAGTTGGACCATTGTTTGGATTTCTTTATCCATGTTATTTAGTGGATTGGTTTATTGGGAAGCAGGATTTGAAAAATTTGCTCAATTTCAATCGGCTTATTGGATTGAAAAGGCCTTATCAGTTGATAATTTATTCGTCTTTATACTTGTTTTTGGTTTTTTTAAATTAGAAGGGAAATTACAGCATAAGGTTTTGATTTGGGGAATTATTGGCGCATTAATTTTCAGAGCAATTTTTATATTTTCAGGAGTAGAGTTAATTAACATGACTTATGTACCTGCTTTTGAATTCATGGGAATGAACTTTAATTTAAGTAATGTTGCGGCTGATCATGCCGATTTTACGACGAAAACTTTTTTTAGACCTAATATTATTTTAACATTGTTTGGATTGTTTCTAGTTTATGCTGGTATAAAGTCTGCCTTTGCAGGAGAAGAGGAGGAAGAAAAGGATTACAACAAAGGATTGGGTGCTAAAATTATTCGAAAAATTATACCCGTATCCAGAAATTATCACGGAGACAAATTTTTTATTCGACGAGGAACGAAAAGGTTTGCAACCCGATTACTTTTAGTAATGGTAGTTATCGAATCAACTGATTTGATTTTTGCAGTGGATTCAATTCCAGCGATTTTTGCAATAGCTCCAGACGATCCTTTTATTCTTTACACATCGAATATATTTGCAATTTTAGGTTTAAGATCGATGTATTTTTTATTGGCTAATTCAATTGATTTGTTTTCAAAACTAAAATATGGTTTAGCGTTAATTCTTACTTTTATTGGTGTTAAAATGTTAATAGCACCATTTTATCATTTTTCATCCTCGATTTCACTTTTAATTGTTCTTGGAGTATTAACCCTTTCAATTATTTGGTCCATTTTCGCGAAAGAGAATAAATAATTTCATTTTTCTTCAAGAAAAAATGAAAGGTTGTTAAATCTTTGAAACCACTCATTTTCAATTAGTCAGATTTTTTTTTTACGGATTAAATATATCGATTTTTAAAAATAATTTTCCTTTTTTTTGTCAAAGTCTTGCCAGTATTCAAAGTATTACTACTTTTGTCGCGGAGAGTTGGCAGAGTGGTCGATTGCGGCAGTCTTGAAAACTGTTGAACTGCGAGGTTCCGGGGGTTCGAATCCCTCACTCTCCGCACTAAAGATTACAAAAGAAACCAAAACCCCGTAAAACACTTGTTTTTACGGGGTTTTTTGTTTTTCTGCATTCATAAAGAATCAAATAACATTAAACATCAAATGCGTCATTCGGTGCGTCGCACCTTCTCAATTTTGCGACGCACCCGAATTCGATGTAATGCCCGTCTATCAAGCAGTTCAGAGAATGAACATCTTGTTTAACACACTAGGTTGATCTAATTTTACAAACTTAAAATTGCTTGAAATGCAAAAGAATTTTAACCTACTTTTCTTCGGGAAAAGAAAAAGATCAAATCCGAATGAAATTTTCATCTTCGTTCGAATCACAGTAGATGGAGTTAGAACAGAATTTTCAACCGGAAGGGAATGCCCTATTGAACATTGGAATCCTAAAGCATCCAAACGAATTGGAAACTCAAACGATGTAAAAGCATTCAACATGTATCTTGACACAATCAAAGTAAACATTTATGAAGCACATCGGCAGCTCTTGATTAACGGTGAGACCATCACAGCTGAAACGTTGAGAAACAAAATTCAAGGAAAATCGGACCGTCCAAGAATGCTTATGGAAATCTTCCAAGAACACAACGACCGAATGAAACAACTTATTAACGATGAATTTTCACCCGCAACCCTGGAGCGTTACAAAACATCCTATTCCCATACATTGGAATTCATGAAGCATCAATACAAGATTTCCGATATTGACATCAAAAACATAGATTACGCATTTATCTGCGATTACGAATTCTATTTACGTACTGTCCGAAAATGTAACAACAACACAGCTGTCAAATACCTCAAAAACTTTAATAAAATCATTCGAATATGCTTAAAGAATGGATGGTTAGATAGAAGTCCATTTGTTAATTACACAGCCAAAGTGAAAGAAGTAAACCGAGTTTACCTCACTGAAGAAGAAATCAATACAATGATGGAAAAACAATTCAGTACAGAACGATTAAACCGTATCAAGGACATTTTCCTATTCAGTTGTTTTACAGGCTTAGCTTTTGCCGATGTAGCATCCTTAAGAAAATCAGATATTAATTTTGTAATGAGTGGTGAAAAATGGATTTTGACCAAGCGACAAAAAACAAATTCCATTTGCAATATTCCATTATTGCCACCTGCAGAATACATCATTAGCAAATACGAAAACGACCCCATTTGCCTTAACACTGGAAAACTTCTCCCAGTTTCGAGCAACCAAAAAACCAATGCCTACTTAAAGGAAATAGCTGCTATTTGTGGAATCGATAAAGAATTAACCTTTCACATTGCCAGACATACTTTTGCCACAACAGTAACCTTAACCAATGGAGTATCCATTGAAAGCGTAAGCAAAATGTTAGGCCACAAAAATCTAAGAACAACCCAACATTACGCGAAAATCATTGACAAAAAAGTCGGTGATGACATGAAGAAATTAGCCTCCAAATTCAAAGGACTTGCAACAGCTTCCTCTTTTTAATGATAGTTATATTTGAAAATGCGAGCTTACATAGTGTGAGCTCGTTTTTTTTTAATTAAAATTCCTTTTTAAAAAAAAACAATGTTTGCATGAAAACTTAATATTTTAATAAGTTTAATTATTGAATTTCTCTTTTAAGTAAATTGAGGTTTTATATTGATACTAATTGTAAAATAATTCAAATAACCTTTCTAGATTTAAAAACAATTACTATTATAAATCAGTTTTTGCCAAATGTTTTTTTTTCTAAATTAATTGTTCCGTCATTTTGAATTCTAAATTCGTAATTTATATCTAAAAAACCTCTAGTATAAATTATTAAATTATCTTCCTTGTGATTATATTCTATAAAAGGCAGAAAATAATTTTCATCTTTCGATTGATAAACATCTTTTGGGTCAATAGTGGAGTAAGCAAAAAAACAAATTGATGCTATAATATTAAGATTTTCATCAAAATTCATTAGGTAATACCTTACTGAATTAACATCGTAGTAACGTAAAATTAATGACGTATAGCTTGTTCTAGATAATTTACCTAAGATTTTAATCGAGGTTTTATTTTTCTTATATACTTCCTTTGGAAGAAAATTGTATTCTGCAACTCCACTCAAAGAGAAATCTTCTTTTATTAAAACCTTGTTATAAAAGTACATTCCTTTGTTAGGATAAAAGACCTTTTTAATAAAAAACGAATCTTTAACCCTTAGAAATTTTTCATTGGTACTTATATAAGTAGTATCAGGGAACTTTGATAATTCAAAAGCATCAAGAATAATTTTATTTGTTTTACAACTTTTTTGATGTTTGAATATTTCAGTTTTACTTTTTTTATTTATATGATTATAATCACATCCTGTATTTCCATATGTTAAAAACAAATATGTTAAAATACGTAAATAATTTTTCATTTTTCCAATTTGTAGAAAACAACAATATATTTAATTGTACATATCTTAATATCATTCCATCTCCATAAATTGTCTTTTCCAAATATATCAATATTATCTTTTGAATTTAAGGATCCCTTATAACCACTACCTCCTTCTTCCCTTTGCTTGAAGTTATTTACTCTCCCATAAGGGTCATCTACCACAATCCCATCATTGTTAATGGATTGTAATCTAACAATATGCCCTTTTGTTGAAGCAATAGTAAAAGCTGAAACTGAAATAGAATGACCATTAGAAATATATGGTTCTATTTTATCAAATACAATTTTTTTTATTTCTTCCTCTGTATTGCTCTTCTTTGACCAAATATCAATTTTATCTGATTTAACTCCTAAATCATTTGCTAATTTAATCCAACAATTCGGGTCTGTTCTATCAGGATACTTTTTATCTACTCTTTTTTGTTCTAACCAATCTTCAAATTGCATATTGTTATCAGGACAAGCAACACCTAAAAACTCTAGATTCATAGCCAAGGATGTTAAATTACACATTACTTCTGCTTTAGGATTATTATTATCTCTTTGGCTATGATATGCTGTATGTTTTTGTAACTCAAAATACCAAATTTTCTTTTCATCATGAGGTAAATCTTTAATGAATTCTCGGTATTTTTTTATTTCATCTGTATTTAATTCTCCTGCTTTTACCAGTTCTTCAAATGAAACGTTATTTTCAATAATAAGACTTTTGTTTATTTTTCCATCACTGTCAATTGTGGCAGTCATTTTTTTTGCATCTATTGACTTGTCTCCACTAAAATCAGTTATTTGGGCAGTAATTTCAAACTTTTTTTTACCTTCTTTTTTTGGAATATTTAGCTTAAAAACCGCTACAAATATACTTCCTAAATTTACTGCTCTTTGCTTGTTCTTATTGACGGTAACATAAACGCTTTCTGAATACCCTTTAGTATAGACCGAAATAGAAACAGTAACGGAACTCAAATTAGATTGAATTTGAGATATATTTTTAATTGGTTGAATTGCGTTCTCTTTTCCTAATCGGTCACTTTTGTTATTTCTAAAATATTCTTCTCGAATTAAGTCTCCACTGCTAATTGAAATGTCAATTATTTCCCCTCCCTGAAATCTCTTTTCTTTCTCATCTCTTTGCTTTTCATCAAAACTAGGATTAAAGATACTATCTTTTCCAAATGGGCTACTTTCCCAATATTCATCTATCATTACTATTAATTTTAATGGTTTTAAAACTCAAAAAGAACTTGGAGCGCACTAAAATTACGCTCCAAATTCTAATTAACTACTAATCAATCGTTTTTTTTATCCAGCTGGAACGTCCTTTTTTTCTTCCAAAACACGTCCATTACTTCCAAATGCAGATGTTTCGTCATCGCAACAAGGCAAACCTTTTTCATCTTTGAAATATGCTGACTCAGCCTGAATGATTGTAAGCGTAGATGGAATACGTGTTTTCCACTTACCTTCAACAATCACTTCATCCTGATTGCCTAAATCACTCAAAATAGACTCATAACGATCATCTTGGGTTTCAGGTACTAAATCACATTCTGGAGTAATTTCTCCAGTTTCCAAATACCATAAAACAGCTTTTTCGAATTGTGGTCGGATTGGTACTAAAATTTTAGCCAAACCACTTTGCAAGAATGCTTCAAAAATTGGATCTGGATTTTTTGTCTGCAACAATTCATACCAACGGCATTTCTCATTGTAATAGTACGGATAAAAAATGTAGCTCAATATTTCCCATTGGAAGGCAGTTTCAAAGAATTTAATAAAACGAGCATAGTCCTCTAATTCTTGATTTTGAATGATTACAGGAACATTCGCTGAAATTTCTTCATCATCTGTGCAATTTGATTTACAAGTGTAGGTTTTGCAGTCATTAAAACTAAGCCCCAATTCATAGCAATAAGGCTTACTCATCATCTCAACAGCTGCTCTTTTCAATTCTCTTTCTTCAATTAATCGATTCATAGAAGGATTGTTATAGCTTTCGTTGTTTTTTGCATCTGCCTCCGCTTGCAAAGCTGCTTGCTGAAGTTTTAGCTCTTCGTTAAATTGGTCTAATTTCTTTTGATAAGCTGCCTGCAAAGAAGAATAAGTATCTTCTTTCCATTCTGCTTCAAGTCTTGGATCTGAGACACATTTAACTTTTAAAGAACCACTATAACTGTTTGTTCTTTTATAAGCAATAACAACAGATATTGATCCTTCTAAATTTGGATTTAGAATAAAATGATAATCAAAGTTTACTTGCCCTTGATTATCATAATCTACACGAGGTGTTGCATATCCACTGAACTTGAACTGAATGTAGGCTGTGTTGGTAGGAGTTTTATAGTTAAATGAACCAACTCCATCAATACGTTCTGCAACAAAGCCATCAGGAATGATAATACTATTTAATGTTTGGCTTTGAGAAGAACTCTTATTTTCCACTTCTGTTAATGGAATATCAATGTTGAGATATTGTGTTTGTGATTCATAGTTTTCAACAGTCACACCATAGATACTTGCTGCATTTTGAGCATTATCTTTGTTTAAGTCTCGAGGACTTTCTATTCCAAGTTCAATTAACGTTTTAGGAGGGGTTAAAACAGTTTGTTCCTCTGCTTTCTTTTTACTTTTCCATTCCATTGCTTTTTTATACAAAAGCGCAGGATGCGGAACATCAATCTCAAGAACAAGGCGTTTTCCATAGTTTACCAATTGATTGTCATAAATTTTGTCAACCCAACGATATACGCCTGTAACATGATCAGAACCTCCTCTATTGTCAAAGCCGTGTTTGTTGTTTTCCTCAAATTCTTTTATCATTTTGAAGGTTCGCTTCTCAGATGTTTTTTGCACAACTCTTTCTAAAGCTCTTTCAGTAATTTCTTTAGCATAGTTTTTTGCCTCAGTATTGGAAAGCGAAGAAGAACTACTATTGTTGTATCCTGTGCTTGCATTTGCGGAAACAGTACCAAACATATTAGTTTCTTTGGAAACTGATACAGAACCACTCACATCCAAAGATTTGTCTTTTTGCAATTCTTTTGCAGTCTCAGAACTTAATTCATTTCTTTCAGAAGAAGTAGTATCGTTAAGATTTTCAATTTCAGTTTCTGTACTAAATTCTGTGGTATTTTCAGTTCTTAACAAATTTCGTGTGCTTTTTTCTTTGTATTCCTTCGCCATTATATTCTCAATATGAGAAATTTCTCCAGGTACATAGCAACATAAAGTTTGTTCAACCCTTCTATATTCTTGTATGCCAAGATTTTTTACACCGAATAACGTTCCACCACAATCGGAATACCTCATGTCTCTAATCCAATCAATCAAGATATCAGGAATTACTACCGCTAGTTTTGAGATATCATTTACAGTTAATCGATCTTGATTTTCTATATAAAACTGCGTTATAATTAGCTGTATGCAAGTTTGTCTTACTGTTGTTGATTTTTGAGTAGCAATTTGAACAAACAGTTCATTCCAAATATTTAAATAAATCTCGTTTGTCAAAGGTAGTGGAGGTTCTATTTCAAACGGTGGTCTTGAGCTATCATTTCTTCGCTGCTCCATTAATTGGCAAGAATAATCGTAAAAATCAGTATTCATTGCTCTTATTTCCCTGTAATGCTTAACTGGCTGGAGGTTACTTACAAATTCATCTCGAAGACTTTTTTTATTCCCATCAGTGTTTAAAGGCAGATTTTGATTAAAAATAGCTTCTGTTAGGTCTGGATGATAAATAAAAAATTGATTTTTCTGGTTGTAAGCAATCTTGTCAGGGGAACGAAATGTTTTAAAGCTAAAAAGATTCGTTGTGATTTTTGGCGTTTTTGAGGTGTTTTCTATTTCCATGGTTATTAATTTTAGTGATTTTTAGTTTTTGAAATAAAGTTGAAAATTGAAGTTTGACTTCTTACTCAAACTTCACAAGTTTTCACTTCAAGCGCATCTCCTGCTTTAACAATTATCCCAATCACAATTTTAACAACTGGATTTTTAATCATTGTTGCAATTGACTCCAACACAAGTTTGGTTGCAGGCCAACCTTTGCAAAAGATTTGTTTTGCATTTTTACCATCTGCTAATAAGGCATTTGTGTCAATTGTAACACCTTCTAAATTAGCCAATTGATCCATTTCTTTTTGTAATGACATAAGCTTTAATTTTTAATTTTTTTCCTACTCTGTTGGCTTTTCGGATACCGCCTTTTATGTTATAAATCTTTACTAAGCAATCAATTCTGAGATTGATTTACTGATGAATATGCTTCAACTTTTAAAATATTTCCAAAGTAGATGCGTGTCCACAAATAAGAAGTTATAAATCCCAAAATCAAGAAATATAAGAGAATCGAAATGGCTATTGTTATTTCTAAATTGTGACTTCCTGGCCGAGAAGAAGAAATATTAAAGCAAGGTGAAATCATGTCCCCAAGCTTATACAATTTTCCTGGTAAAGCATTTATTTGCGTCAAGCCCACACCAACAATTATTTTGGTCAACCAATCACTGATTTGAACCAAATTATCGTTGTGAAGAATCACATTTTGTGTCATTTCAGCCGATTTTGGAGCTAAACTATTGATGATCCGCGGTATTCCAAATAGAAATCCAGAAAGTGCACCGCTGCTAAAACTTGCACCAGCAATGAGCAAACCTGTCCCTAATGCAATGAAAAATGATTTCCAATCACAATCCTTATCTGGTGAAATCTGAAAACTTATCATTATGATAAATGCCACCCCAAGAATGGCAAGTATTAGCAACACATTCCATATTTTTTGTCTCTTTGTTGTTTCCATTTTATGTTGTTTTAGTTTCGATTAACTGATGTTTTTCTAATAATTCAAGTAATGTTTGGATAATTGATTTGGAGATTTTTCTTTTCAATAAAACATTTATTCCAATTCTCAATAAAAAGCGTTCATGCCATTTTAATGGAACGGCATTTAACATCACTTTTTGAACGCGTTTAGCAACTAAAGTCTTTAAATTCAGTATTTTTTTTTCTTCAATTGTTGGCCATTTTTTTCCATTGCTGAAATTTGGCATATAAATCCCATTTGGTTTTTCATCGTGAAAAATTGGAATGATCTGCAGTTCATCGTCATTAACAGTAAATCTTTTTTTATCAGAAACGTTTTCATAACCATTTTGAAAAATGCTATTTTCTGTGTCAGCTGGAACTGTAAAATAATATCTCAGAAAACGTTCACAATTGGCACGACCTAAAAAGTAATCGTGAATCCTAAATTCCTTACTAATGAAGCCACCAAAACCACCAACGGAGCCACAAGCAATAGCTTTTGAGCCATCTATGGAAACCTCAATATCGTCAACGGTTTCATATCGAGTTGGAGAAATAATAAATTGTCCGTACGATTCTTCATTTAAGGCTTTAATTACTTCGATTGGTTTAACTCGCGCTTGGTTCAATAAAGTTCCAAATAGCTTTCCAACAACTTTCGACAACTCTGTTGAATCTTCAAATTCAGTTGATTCGGAAGGAAAAGGATCGATTAATAAAATGGAACTTGTAAACGATTCATGGCTTTGAAGTTTTTCGTTATTCAAATAGTTTTTTGCTTTTGATTCCTGTTTTTTGTCATGATTTTTGTCAATAAATAGCGCTTTAGCAACGAACTCAAATGGTTCATTATTAATCATTCCTCCATCAACATTCAAAGTGACATACGGGTTTTTCACTTCTATTTTATTCGTGCCAAACATGTCTTTAAGCCACGGGTTTTCAACCAAATACTTATAATCTCTGCTCAATCTCCTAGCTTTAAAACCGATAGGAAATGCACCAGTTGCCATAGCTGCATTTTTTGCAACAGTTGTATTTTTGTTTTCTTTAAAATTAAGTGGCATCCAACCTGGAAAGGTTTTAGTTTCAGAATTTTTGGTTAATTGAAAGCAGGCAAAATCGTTGTGAGCATTAATGACATATTTGTTTGATGAAGATATTTTTTCGTTAAACTCTGCAGAATATTGGAATCCCTCTAAATTGGAAAGCGTGACAAAAACTTTTAGATTATCAGAAATATAAGGTCGTTCTACCGTTTTTTCTGTATTTATTTTAATCGCTCTGTCCGCTAATTTGTTGATAAAGTTCGAATTTAAAAGGGATTCAACTTTACCATTGATGTCGCTCGTGTCCAGAATTACAGGCATCATATCATTGCTCACCAAATCAACCCAACTGTTATACAATTTATTATGTTCCTGTTCTTGCATTAAACATTCACCGCTCTTATAGACAGAGTTAAATTTTTCTTGTAATGCGGCTGCGGTAATAATTCCTGTCATTCCGCCTGCAGAAGCACCGCCGATAACCTCAATTACAACTCTATGTTTAGGAATGTCTTCGTTTTGCTTTTTCTCCGTTTCCCATCTTTCTAAGGCTTCAATCAAGTAATCAATGACTCCTGCAGTATAAGCTCCTGCGGAAATGGCACCTGCCAAGCAAAGTCCAATTTTAAAAACTTTTTCTTCGTCGCTTTGTTCCATTTTTGATGATTTACTGTTCGATTATTTTCGCGATTTCAAAATGCATTCCGTCCAATCGACTAAAATGTCCACCCCAATAGAATCCCCATTTGTGAGCAATTGGAACCAATTCATAAACACAACCTTTTTCGCCAGATTTTGCAGGTTCACTATTTAAAGGATTCCAAGGAACATTGATGTCAAATGCAGAACCATAAGCATGATTGGAAAGTACACTTTTGCTTCCTCTAATAAATCGCGCATTGTAAGCACCTCCGTAACCAATGATTCGATCCAGCAATCCTTTTTCTTCCAATTCTTGAAAGAAACCTTTTAATTGAAAAACACATTTATTGTGAAAACGCATGGCGGTGTATTTACCATTTGTCGCTTTGGCTAATTGCGATAAATCGACGCGAACAATGTTATTTGTTTCAAAGCCATTTGTGATTCTTATGCCTTCCGGATTGTCATTGCTTGGATTTGCTACATACTCTATTTTACCGAAAAGTTTATCGCGTTCTGCTTTAGAAGTCAATGCTGGGAAATTGGGTTTGGAAGGAAAAGGCACATTTTGCGTTGGTGTGCTTGTTGTTCCATCTGTGATTTTCAGTCCGGCTTTTTTCATTGTATCCAATGTTTTTGGTCCAACAATTCCATCTGCCCCAAGTCCATTTGCTTGTTGCCAATTTTTCACAGCTTCTTCGGTCTTTTTTCCAAAATCTCCGTCAGCATTGATTTTTAAGAAGGTTTGTAATACTTTTACGTTTTCTCCTTTGTCGTTTAGTTTTAGTAGCATTTTTTTTGGTTTGAATTTTAATGTTCTTTTCAATTATTTAAAACTTTCATTACTCATACATTGAATTAATTGATAAGCTTTTAACTAGCTTGTTGTATTCTGTTAATAGTCTCATTTTCTTATCAATTAAAAAGGTTATGTCTGTGTCAAATTCATGCAATCTCACATTTCGATTTCATTGTAAATTTTCTACCCTACCAATTTAAACCAAATCACAACCGACATTTTTTGCAACTTTTCTCTAAAACAATGTAATTTCAAATCGAAAAATAGCTGTAAGTCTTTAATTGACTGATCAATCCAGTATTTTACATTAGTTCTCTCAATCCAAAAAATTAGTACAAGTACTATTAAATTTGAGAACATATACTAATTTGTCATCCCAATTAAATGATACGTAACGTAAAAATTATCATGATTTTATTAAATGTTTTATCTGATGATAGGTGATTTGAGTGTTCGCAATCGTATCAGTAAAAAACTTGATGTTGAAAATCAAGAATTTAATCGAAGTGAGGGCTATTTGATGAATATTAACGAAACTAACTTCGGCCTTGAATTTCTAGGTTTTAGCTACTGAACTGAAACTGGTAATTTTTAAAATTTCTGTAAGAACATTTTCGAAAAATTTAAGTTTCAGAAAGGAGTTAAAATTGTTCGCCACGAGTTGTAAATAATTATAGAACAAATATTTGCGAACAAAAAGAAATTCAGAGCCTTGATTTTTTGTTTCTTTTGCATCAAGGAAAAAGAAAGGCAAAATTAGTGATGACCCTTCAAGTTATGAATTACAGTTGTATTATTTTTTAGTGGTACGAAAGCGTGTACTCAAATATGCGATTCCTAAAAGACAAATTCGATGGTTTTTCTTCAAAAAACAACATTCAAAAAGCAGCTTCAATATAGAATCTGAAAACTCCTGTTTTAAGGCAACTGTTTTATGTAAAATAATTCAGTTGCCTTATTTTTATAAAATAACCTACTTTAATTTAAAGCTAACTTGATTCATTTTGCGATAGTGAGTCCAAAATGAAGAGGACTCCGGTTTTTGTTTGCTAAACCAGAAATCAATGCAAAATCAACTAAAATTATTAGAGAATGAGTTTAATCGAGAACTCAATGAATTGATCAGTTCCGAAAAATTTATTAACGTGCAAAAAGCCATGTTAGTTTGCCAAATGCACCTGCAAAAATCAAAGGACTTTTTCCTTAAAAGTAAGTCCATAAGTCCAACGGATGAAATCTATTACTTCAAACAATTTAAGCCAAGAATCCTCGCTAAATTGATTTATTACAGAAAGATTCATGAAATTCAGCAAAATTTCCCGCTTGGAAACGAAGATGTTCGAATGAATTACATCAATACACACCTACAAAGTGGCTTTTTGTTTTTCAACCAATTTAGCGCGTTTATTATGTATTACCGAAACAAACAAAATAATTTAGATGAGAATTTTTTCATCCGAGAAAATGCGCGTTTGCATACCGAAATGGAACATCGTTTTTTATCTTTGGACTTTTCACACAGTACTGGGTATGACGAAATTTTAGCAGAATACCTTGCTTTAGAAAAAACACAAGAATACCTTGAAAGGGTAAAAAAAGACCAGGATAAAATCAATACCTCAACTATTTCAAATGAACTGAATTCCTCTTCCGAATTAATGTGGACGAGTACTAAAACAGCATTAGTTGAAATCATTTATGGATTAAATGCAGTTGGAGCAGTCAATTATGGGAAAATCGAAGTAAAACGTATTGCCTTTTGGATGGAAAACACATTTAATATTCAAATTGGAGATATTTACAAAGCGTATGCAGAAATTAAGAACAGAAAAGGTACGCGTACCAAATTTATAGATGCTATGTCTGAAGCTCTAAACAATCGAATGAATATTGATGAAGCGGGGATGAATTAACTTTTTGTTTAACTATGGGTAAGGTCAGGTGTTTTAAGCTGTTTTTAGATTGAAAATTAGATAGTTATTAATTTCGTGTTGAAGCGTAAAAAGAAAATAATAACTGAATTAGAAGATTTTTAGTTCAAAATATTTCTCTTCTCAGGAACCAATATTTTTTTTTGTTTTCAATCCACACTATTTAAAAGCATTTCGAGAGAAATGATAAAAAATAACACGTAACCATCGGTATGCATGGGGAATAATTTCCATCATGCTGCTAGAACTTTGTCATCAAATTTTTAACAAAACAGATATGAGTATTGAAATCGTTACAAAAGAAGACCTGCAACATTTTCGCAGGCAATTATTAGAAGATCTACAGGAAATCTTAAAACCCGAACCTCAAATTCAAAAAGAATGGCTTAAAGGAAATGAAGTCCGTCAACTGCTAAAAATATCCACAGGAACGTTGCAGAATTTAAGACTTAACGGCACACTTCCTTTCACTAAAATTGGAGGAATTATTTTCTACAATGCAAAAGGAATAGATGCCTTACTCAATGGGAACTTAAACAAAAAACAGCTCAATTTTAAAAGATGAATTACATTAAGCACCTTACAGGCTTCTTCGAACGGATGATCTACGAAGACACATTGAATCCCACACACATAAGTTTGTATATCGCACTATTTCAATTCTGGAACATCAAACGTTTCACAAATCCTATTCACATCAGCAGGGAAGAAGCAATGCGATTGAGCAAAATTGCGTCTAAAGCAACATACCACAAATGCATGCGTGATTTACATGAAAAGAAGTACGTCATTTACGAACCATCATTCAATCCTTATCGAGGTAGCAAAGTCACCATCGTTAATTTGGAGCTAACAGAAAAAGATGTTCAAAAATCAATAAAAAAGCATACCAATAAAAAGACTAGTATTGAACAACCTTTTAAACTTCCTATTGAACCAACAAACGAGCCATTTATAAACGATAGTAAACTATCTTCTAAACAAAACAAACTCATAAAACAAGAAGAGAGTAAATTAAGATTTACTCCACCCTCTCTAAAAGAAGTTTTAGATTTTTTCAAAGAACAAGAATTTGTAATGCAAGAAGCTGAACCCTTTTTCCTGTACTACCAAGCCAATGGTTGGATGGTCGGAAGAGCTAAAATGAAAAATTGGCAAGCTGCTGCAAAAAATTGGATACTTCGAAGCAAAAAATTTCAAGCTGAAAAAACAATCAAACTTGTTCCAAATCAATTAAATGCAAAGAACACAAATTATGAAGAAAGGCTATAACCCAGAATTTGACAAACCCTATTTTATTGATGATGAAGGTGCTAGAAATTATAATTTTCACCATTCAATAACCTATTTACAATTCAAAGGTCAAAAGAAATACGGTAATAAATTTCACATTAGAAAAGAGGATTTTCCAATAATTTTTAACCTCATAATTTACTTCACTAAATGCGAAGATTTATGCATTCAAAAAGGTATAGACACAAAGAAAGGCATACTTTTAGCTGGTCCTATTGGCTGTGGCAAAACATCACTTATTTCATTAATGACTGAATTTACATTTGAAATCAATCATTTTTTGATTCGTTCAACACGTGCAGTTGCAACAGAGTTCCATGAAGAAGGGTATCAAGTAATACATAAATATTCTTACACACCAAAAATTTACTGTTTTGATGATTTAGGAATAGAGCAAAACATGAAATATTTTGGCAATGATTGTAATACACTTGCAGAAATTCTACTTAATCGATATGACCTTTTGATTAGAAGAGGAATTGTAACGCATGCAACCACAAATCTAAGTGCATCAGATCTTGAAACTATTTATGGTAATCGCTTACGATCGAGAATGAGAGAAATGTTTAACCTCATCTCATTTCCAAATAATTCACCCGATAAACGAAGGTGAAAAATAGACCAGAAATTAGTATTTGTACTAATTGTAAATAGTACATATACTAAAATTTTATAGTACATGTACTAAATTTTCACAACTTCTCCCCTTGAGGGGAGATCGAGAGGGGTGACAAATTTCTTCCCTCGGGGAAAGATTAAGAGCGGTAAAACCTTCTCCCCTTGAGGGGAGATCGAGAGGGGTGACAAAATTCTTTTCTCGAGAGAAGATTGAGAGGGGTGACAAACTTCTTAACTTAAGGAAAGATTAAGAGCGGTAACAACCTTCTCCCCTTGAGGGGAGATTAAGAGGGGTGACAAACTTCTTAACTTAAGGAAAGATTAAGAGCGGTAAAACCTTCTCCCCTTGAGGGGAGATTGAGAGGGGTGAAAACTTAAAAAGAATAATAAATAACTAAAAAACCAAATTATGAAAATAAAAGACCTTATCCAATATCCATTAAACAAAACACAATATTATCCAATAGTTTTCAAAAAAAAACAAATTGTCTTACACCACACGGTTAGTGGTCCAGATGCGAAAAACGTCATTAATTATTGGGGCAATACTATTGAAAGAGTTGCTACTCCTTTCATAATTGATGGAAATGGCAACATATATCAGTGTTTTAGTTCAGCACATTGGGCGCATCATCTTGGAACACGCAAACTGAATAACCTACAATTAAATCAACAATCCATTGGAATTGAAATCTGTAATTGGGGCGCTTTGACTGAAAAAGGAGGTCGATTCTACTCAGCATTCAACAAAGAAGTTCCAAAAGAAGAAGTAATAGACTACGGCATAAATTGGCGCGGTCACCGCTATTTTCACAAATACAAAGACGAGCAGCTTGAATCCTTAAAAATCCTCCTTGATTACCTTTGTGAGAAATACAATATCCCCAATACTTACCAACCTGACATGTGGAACTTAAATAACAGCGCTTTAGAAGGAACACCTGGTATTTGGACGCATGTTTCTTTCCGTGCAGATAAATCAGATTGCCATCCGCAGTTGAGCTTAATTAAGTTGTTGAAGGAATTTGGAGAAGGAAAGTAGGTTTATTCCCTATTATTGGGAAATTAATATTTTTATTTACCTTTACATTTCGATTAAGGATATGTCCTATATTTTACCACATATCTTTTAACAAAATGTAATAATGGCAAGGAGATATTTATCAAAGAATATACTTGAAGATCAACAACAATTCATACGATTACTCGATGAATATGAAATTGATATATTCAGTATTGACGATATCCAATCAACACTGGATCATGTGTTTTCAAATCTCAATGAGATCTTGGAAAATCTGATTGAAAAGGAATTCTTGTCCAGAATTGAAAGAGGAAAGTACTGCAGAACAAACTTCCGAGACGAAAAAGTCATTGGTTGCTATTTAGTTGCAGATGGAATTATTTCATACTGGTCTGCATTAAATATTCACGGACTAACAGAGCAATTTCCTAACACCTTTTTTATTCAAACTGTCAAGGTGAAAGGGGATAAAAATGTTTTTGGTGTTGAATACCAATTCGTTAAAATCAATCCTAGAAAGAGAAATGGCATACAACAAGAAGGATTTGGCAATCATCGATATCGCATTACAGATAAAGAAAAAACGATCGTAGATTGTTTTGATTTACCGCAATATTCAGGAGGATATCCCGAACTGCTTCGTGCGTTTAATGATGCAGATCTCGATCAAGATAAACTTATCGAATACTGCAAAACAATCAACAATTTATCGGCTATAAAACGAATGGCTTTTCTAGCGGAATTCCTGGAAAAAAAGAAAATGTCTCGATTCCTGAAGTTCGCAGAATCGAAAGTAAACCCTAGATATATATTGATCGATCCTTTCGGTCAAGAAGAAGGAGGGTTTAACAACAAATGGAAATTAAGATTGAATATCTCAGTAAATGAGATTCGATCGATATGTAACAAGCAATATTAATGATAAGAAAAAGGGAGATAGAGCAAAAAGCAGAAGCGCAAAATGTACCGAAGTCTACAATCGATAAAGATTGGGTCCTTGGTCATTTTCTTGATGCCATATTTTCTGTTACAGAATGTCGAGAAAAATTGGTTTTCAAAGGAGGAACTGGTCTTCGAAAATGCTATTTCCCGAATTATCGATTCTCTGAAGATCTTGATTTCACATCTATAGATCCATCATTTGTTTTGGATAAGAAATTGCTCCTACGAATCACTGACATCATTTCGGAACGCTCGGAAGTTCCCTTATACATTCAAGAAATATCAGAATTACGGTTCAATGATAAGTTAACGGGATATAAAGCAATCGTGAAATTCTGGGGTGCAGATCATTCATCTAATCAAGCACCACCTCCTGTTGAACGTTGGAATACAAGTGTTAAAATTGAGATAATTCTCTATGAATTGATGATTTTTCCAATCGAAAACAAAGAAGTATTTCATCCGTATTCTGACAAGTTATCTGAAACACAATTAACCGTTCCATGTTATTCATTGCGTGAGGTACTTGCCGAAAAACTTCGAGCACTCATTCAACGTTCTTACACTGCTCCAAGAGATTTTTATGACATCTGGTACCTTTCAAAGATTCAGAGTTCTATTGATTGGAGTGAAATAAAAAGTGCTTTCCATAAAAAGATGAAATTCAAGAATATTGAATTCGAAGGAATACATCAAATGCTTAATGATACAAATGACAAACGCGTTAAAGCTGCCTGGGAAAATAGTCTTGGTCATCAAATTCCAGGTGGCGCAAACCCAACGTATGAAGAGGTGAAAGAATATTTGACCTCTCTTTTGGATATTATATTTAATAAGTAGGGTCTGCTGAAAAAGTCAGAAATGAACCAGATTCTAGACGCAGTCAATGAAGATGTATAATAATACTTCAATTTGACTGCAACGAAGAAGATGGTTTATTTCTGGCTAACAAAACAAAATCACATTTAATGCAAAGAAATTTCTTAAAATAACACAAAAAGCTTGCATCCAAAAGAGTGTTATCAACCTAAAAACAAATGAAAAATAAAGGTTTTGTGTTTTTCAGTAAACCCTAAGTAAAGATTCGCAAAACATACATTAATCGTAGTATTACGCAAACGCATATATTTTAATTTATCCATTTTTTATAGGGCGTTTGTCAAGTTAATGGAGCAATAAACTTGACATTTCAATCATCTACAAAAAACCAATCCAGTTTCCAGAAGTTATTTTTTCACGCAGAGTAATCCGCACCGCCGAAGGCAGCCACGAAGTGAATCTGTAATCTGTAATCTTCAATCCGCAATTTGCAATCCGCAATTTCACACTGAGCTTGCCGCGTTGCACTGAGCTTGCCGAAGTGAAGTGAAGTGCCGCAATCCGCACCGCCGAAGGCAGCCACGAAGTGAATCTGTAACCTGCAATTTTACACTGAGCTTGTCGCGTTGCACTGAGCTTGCCGAAGTGAAGTGCCGTAATCCGCAATCCGCAATTTGAATTCAATAGTAGTACACCTACTAAAGTTGTTTGGTATTAGTACTATACTTTCAAATTCTGAGATTAATCAATAAATAGTTAAGCTATTGATTATTATATCATTAATTCTGTGCCGTTAATCAAGAAATGAATTTTAATAAAAAGAAGTAAAAAATCAATTTTTAACACTCTCTAAATTTGAAAATCAATTTAAGGAGAAAAATTTGTCCCGAACACTCCTCTAAAAGAAGTAGGGCAATATTAAAAAATTTCATTATGAATCGTTTATTTTTATCGTTTGCAAGTTTAATAATTATGCTTGTTTTAAATTGTTTTGGGACGTATTCCCAAGTTGCTCGAATTGGTGCTGTTCATTCTAAACCTACCAAATTCAATGATTACTTAATTTTAGAAAGAGATTATCCTGATGCCAGTTATTGGGATATAAAAATTCAGCAAAAAGATTTTGACGAAAATGATAGTATATATGTGTTTTCAGATGTTCAAACAACAAGAATGTCTCGTTCATTTTACAAAAAAATTGACTCAAAGTATCTAAATGATGAAAAGTATTTCATTACTGTTTTGGGTTACAATGGAGACGATGAAATTATTGTAGAAGAAGGGCCATTTGCAATTTGTAATGAATGTCAAATCGGTTTTAATTGCCAGTGGGGTTGTGTAGGTAGCACTTATGCTTATTCATTAAATCTTGGTTCAATTGGTAGCGGAAGTTCTTTAGTTTCTTTTGCAGATCTGACGCCTTCAAATGGTCTTTCACCTTATTTTTACGAATGGGTAGATGCAGATGATTGGAATTATTTTATTAATAATCACAGTTATCAATACTATGGATTATCAGGAAGTTTCAGTACAGGTTGGGTAAATGCAGGTAAGATAATTCAAACGACTGGTCCATCAGGAAATGTATATGGAGTAAGGAAATACATAGGCCCATGGATTGCATCTAACGGTAATTTGGTTTCAAATGTAATTGCAGGAGGAGAGTCAAACTGTGGTCAAAATTTCAATTGGGCACAAAATACAATTAATTCAAATTCAGATAATTTTTCTAACTCTATTCCAGCACTTTCTTGTAATGGAGAAACCATGACTCCAACAGACGTTGATCAACCAAATGTTTTTGGTGATATAGGTGAAATGCCTAACGAAATTGTTTCATGTTTAGAAGTATATTTTGAAGATTTTGATTACCAAGGTAATCTAGTTTATTCAATTCAATACTTAGGGAATTGTGAGGGTGGTTCTGTTGGTTCTGGGTTTACATGGCCTGAATTAGTTAATAATTTTACGATTTTTTCAATGACTGATTCAACATCCTCACCTATTATTATCTCCAAAGATTCTGTGTTAAATAAAGATGGAGACCTTGTTTTTAATGGATTTAATACATATCCGGGTTTGTACTATGTAGGATTAGAACTTTCAGATGGAATTTATATATCATCGTATTTTGAAAAAAATGACACAACATTTCAGAATTTAACTCAATCTAATTTCCTTAATTATAATCCATATCCAAACCCAATAACAAGTAATGTTTATCACATTGATTTTGAAGCAACAGCTAATGTTGAGTATGTTTATGAAGTAAAAAATAATTTAGGAAAATCCGTTTTCTCTAGAAGTTATAAGTTAGACAAGGATGAAACTTTAAACGACAGAATTTCTTTATCTATTCCTTCAAACTATACTGGAATGTTGTTTAATACTATTACTTTTACAGATGGTTCTGCATTACAATTTACAATGATAAAATAATACATCATGAAAAGAATTTTAATAATTTTCTTTTGCACTTTGAGCTCCATAATTGGGGCTCAAAGTGTTTATAATCAATTTGGTTGGGGAACTACTTCTACTCTTGGTTATAACAACTATTGCAAATTAGCAAATGGTGATTTATTATTAATGGCAGATGCTTCAACAGGTGTTGAGGGAGACAAAACAACCGACAATTTTGGGATGGCTGATTTATGGGTAACGAGAATTACTTCAAATAATCAAGTACTTTGGCAAAAATCGTACGGGGGCACTTTGTATGATGATAGAGGAAATATAAAAGAATTAAATAATGGTGATTTGCTAATAACATGCAGATCAAATTCTCCAATTTCTGGAAACAAAACAGTCGATACAAAAGGTGATTATGATTTTTGGGTAATGCGAACAAATGCTACTGGAGATATTTTATGGCAAAAAACCTTTGGTACTTCAGGAACAGATGTTCCTGTAGATATTGTTGCTATTTCTGATACTTTATTTTGTTTAGTTGGTGTTTCAGATTTTCAAGGTATTGAAGGAGATAAAACAGAGAACTCTTCTGGAAATCTTGATTATTGGATTGTTTTAATTGATGAAAACGGAAATAAAATCTGGGACAAAACTATCGGAGGAACTTCTGGTGATGGAGCAGCAAAGGGTATTTGGGATGCGCAAAATCAACGAATTTACATTGTTGGTTCTTCCACATCTGGTATTGGGGGATTGAAAACTGAGGTACACTATGGAATTCAAGATATGTGGTTGGTAAGTTTAGATTTGAATGGAAATTTAATGGGACAAAAAACGATTGGGGGATCAAATAGTGATGAAGTTTCAGCAATTTCTTTAGATAATCAAGGTAACATTTTTCTTGCATCTTCATCTAATTCTGATATTTCTGGAACAAAAACACAAAATTCATTTGGTTTATACGATAGTTGGCTTGTTAAGTTAAATTCAAATCTTGAAATACTCGGTGATTATTCTTTTGGTGGAACAGATTATGACAATCTATATTCCATTTTAGTAAGAGATAATGGTCAATTAATTTTAACTTGTGGATCAGCTTCAGAAGTAAATGGAAATAAAACTGAGCCATTAAAAGGAGCTTATGATTGTTGGTTTATTGGTTTAAAATCATCTACAATGCAAATTGAATGGCAAAGTGTTATTGGAGGCAGTTTAGGAGACTCGCCAATCTCAATGTGGGAAACGACAGATTCATATAAAGTAATAGCTACATCAGGTTCTCCAATCTCTATCGATAAAACTGTTTCTTCTTGGGGAGAAACCGATTTTTGGGTTTATGAATTTTCTAAAACAGTTGCTTTAGATGAACTTTCAAATGATATGTTAATCTACCCAAATCCAAGTCAAGATTTTATTACTGTAAAGACAGGAAACAATGATTTTTCAGCATTTACAATTACTGATATTAACGGTAGAATTTCTAAACAAGGAGAATTTGCAAACACTTCAAAAATTTCAGTTTTAGAATTGCAACAAGGTGTATATTTCATCACCCTTAAGAATAAACAAGGGATTGAAACAAAACAAAAATTTGTAAAAGAATAAAATTAAGATTCGTTTTTTTAGAGCGACTATAGTTTTCTGTAGTCGCTTTTTTTGTAATAGTTTATTTAAAAAGATACTTATCTATCTTTTTAAATAAACTCACTTTTCAAATTCAATTTTATTTTAATTCTGAATGCGAAAGCTTTTTATTAAAATAGACATAACTGAAATTTCGATGTATCAGTAAAACCATCTGATTTTTTATATTCTACAATGCATTTTAAAATTTGGCTGAACCGAAAAGTATTCTCAATTAACCCTAATACCTCAACAACACATAAACATAATTCTTCCCAGGAGCACTAAGCTTTGAACCTCCACCAGAACGAACATTTACTAAATCATTATAATGACAATCAACCAAAATAGTTTCAAGCACATTGCAATGAGCTGATGAACTAGATTCATATATTACGATCATTTTATCCCAATAAAAATCCCTTCTATGTTGATTGAATCGAACAGTTGGGTCTTGACCAGTAATACCTACTTTAATCAATCCATAACTTCTTTTGTACTGCCCTATTTTTCTATTCAAAGTTCCAATAACAACAAATGGGAAACCTGTCACATGATTATATACAACCATTTCAATTCATTTTACTATTAATAATCTATATTTTACTCCTAATCATGCAATCTGTAATCTGTAATCTTCAATCCGCAATTTGCAATCCGTAATTCGCAATTTTACACTGAGCTTGTCGAAGTGCCGCAATCTGCAATTCGCAATTTACAATCCGTAATCTTCAATCCCCAATCCGCAATCTATAATCTGTTATCTACAATCCGCAATCCGTAATCCGCAATCTGCAATCTGCAATCCTAAATCTTCACCCCACATGACATGGCTCACAACATTCCTTACAACCATCCACATTCGTGTAGCCTAAAGCTCGAGCCTGTTGCAGAGCCGTAGAACAAAACACAAACTCGCCTAATTCAACGTATTGAGTCAATAGGTTATAGTACCGACAAGTTTCCTTATGAACTTCGTGATTTTGGTTTGGATTTAACTGTCGTTTATTCATTCGAAATTTTGTCATTGCATATCAGTTTAAGAACTAAACTAAACAGAAAAACAAGCTATATTATTTTGATAAAACCAAAATAAACTATTACCCCAATAATTACAGGGGATTACATAAAACAAAAATAGTACAACTACTAGAAAAAATAGTATAAATCCTAATCCCCAACCTCATCATCAGAGGAGAAATCCTTCCTTCGTGAACGTAAGCGTTCATTCTTTTCTAACTCAATCAATTCTTCTTCATCAGCAATTTCTTGATCTGTACGCGCCTTGTACAAGCCAAGTAAAGTACTCTTTCGTGCCAATTCGAGCGGATTTTTAGCTCCTATTCGCTTCAATAGGTCAGAACGAACAGCATCAATTGACTTCTTAGAAAGATTCATTCTATTAGCAATTTCCTCACTAATTTTTCCATCGCATATCAATTTAAGTACAATCATTTCTCTGGAAGTTAGTTGAAATCGTATCGTATTATCATTTAATTTAAGGGATTTATCAATTGTTCCAAATAATGAAGACTCTACCAATTCATTCGAATGATTCCCTTTGAATTTCACATCAAATAAAGCGTTAACCATTTCATCAAACGAACAATCTTTTTTCAAATAACTTTTTGCTCCTTCATGAATCAATTCCGAAACAATCCATGGGTCTTCGTGCATACTAAGCATGATGACTTTTACTTCAGGAAAATCACGTCGCAATATCTTAAGAGTTTCCCTTCCGTCCATAACGGGCATGTCCAAATCAAGTAAAACGACATCAATATCGTGATTTGGGAGTAGTTCAATAAATTCCAATCCATTCGCTGCTTGAAAAGCAACCACAACTTGAGGTTCTTTTTTTAGAGCATACACAAGAGAATATCGCACCAAAGTATGATCTTCAACAACAGCAACTCGTACGATATAATTCTGCTTTCTATAAATTGATTTTTTCATCTGACAAATTAGTTTCAGTTAAAGGTATTGCAAGTTGAATGGTTCCTCCAGGTGAATATCGTTGATAAAGCAATTCACCATTAATCAATTTCAAACGGAGTGAGATAGATTCCAAACCCATTCCATCACTGTGATTGAGTAAATATTCATAATCGGATTGGTTTATGGCAACCCCATCGTGTTTAATATTCAAAAATAAATGTGTTTGTGATTTTTCCAATTCAAACTGCACTGAATGAGGATGTGAGTGTTTCAATAAATTATTCAACAATTCAAGAATAATAGAATAAAAGTGAATGAGGTAGTGTTGATTCAATTTCAATTCATCAGTAATTTTAGAATTAAATGTACAAGGATTACCTAAAGTTTTTTGTGTTTGTTCAGCCAGTCGCTGAAGAGTTTTTTCAAGCCCAAATTTCAATAAAAAATGCGGCAACATCCCGTGAGAAATAGAACGAATTTTATCAGTTGATTGCTCCAAAATTTCTATAGTAAAAATGACATCCTCGTAGTAATTTTCCGCTTTTGAAATGTGCTTTACGGTCTCCTTTAAATTTCGAGTTGCCATTGCCAAAACAGATCCAACCTCATCATGTAAATTCCGTGCAATTTTCGCTCGTTCTTGTTCCTGCGCTTGAACCACAGCGGCCATCTTTTCCAATTCTTTGTTTTTGAGTTCCATTTCAAATTCTCGTTGTTGAAGAATACGTTTTTTTCGGTACGTGAAAGTTAGTCCAATCAGAGTCAATATTAGCCCAAGGCTAAATAAAGTGCCTGAAAATATAGTTATTAAAATTAATTTTTTAACTTCCATATAGCCCTTGTCAGTAAAACGTAATAGACAATCAAACTTATCTGTACAATTGGCCAAGTATATAAAAACAAGTCATCAATACGTTCCAGAATAATACTATTAAAAAACACAACATAAAGTTGTAATCCGTTATAAAGAATAATTGAAATTGATAAGTTGAAAATGAAATCCTCAAATAATGAATCACAATTGCTATTATTATATCTTTCAATAATGAAAATTATTGAAAGTATTGACATAATTGTTTTGCTGAATGTACTATAAAAATTATAACTATCTAACGAACTATAATTTAATGAAAACAAATAAAATATTAAATTCAATGTTATTGTAAAATATAATGAATGTTTATAAAACTTTTTAAAATTGTATAGCTCATTGAACGACAATATCAATAAACAATTTTGAATCAACAAGTAAAAACTAAAGAAATATTTTTGATCAATATCTGTTAAATGAAAAAAGACAAGATTTGAAATATTCGCAAAAACTATTACTAAAATAAATAATTTAAAAAATAAAGAAACCTTAAGTCTTCTTCTATTGAATAAATATATCAAAACAGGGAATAATGAACTTCCTATGGCTAAATGTCCTAAAAAGTAAATTATTCCCGGCAATTTTTATGAGTTTAAAGTATTTGCTTTAGAGCAATAAGGTTTACAAGGTAAAGCATCATCCAAAATAATACCGTTTATCATGTCGTTTTGATCACTTGTAGCTCCTACTGCAACAATATTTTTTAAACCATTATCAGCAATTCCGTAATAAAAGCGAATTCCTACGCATCCCTTTTGATTGAGGATCTTCATAAGTTGATTCTTCCCAATAAATTGAGCAATAATCTCATCAGCTGAGACAGTTTTTCTGTAATTCGCAGTCCATCTGGATGCATCGGTTAGGGTTACCACAGTACCCTCATCTCCATTAAATGCCATAATTTAAATTTTTAAAGTTTCTCAAAGTTAAATAGTTGTCCTGTTAGGTCAATTAAGCATTAATACACCCGAATTAGTTAATACCCCAAAAATACTGCAAATCGAGCTTTTTTTCATGTAAATATTTTAGTATTTATACTAATATTTATAGTATAAGTACTATTTTTTATTCTAGTACATGTACTAATTTATTGTAAATCTTGAGTTAAAATAAATATTTTATTCTTGTATATAGTTAACTATAAAAATAGTTAATGTTTAATTGTCAAAGGGATTATTTCTCTATCAAAGAATAACTAAAAATGTAATTAAAACAACCTTTAAGAAAGAAGTAATCGTTTGATAAAAAAAAATACAATTTGATTCAAAATATGATTTTCATTTTCAAAGTAGTTTTATTCGAATTATAAATTCTGATTTAATTATGTACTCTGAAAAAGTAGTAAATATCGCCATAGCCGAAGATCACAATGTGTTTAGAAAAATTCTCGCAGATGCGCTTCAGTACAGCGATAACAATTTTGATGTTGTTTTTCATGTGAGTAACGGTTTAGATTTAATAAATGAACTAAGGAAAAATCAAATAGACGTAGTTATTATTGATTTGAACATGCCAATCATGTCAGGTGATGAAGCTATTGACATCATTTTATCTGAGTTTCCAAATATAAAAATCATTATATTAAGCTTTCACAATGATATTGATTTGATTTGTGATTATTTTACAAAAGGGGTAAATTCATTTTTACCTAAAGAATGTGACATTGAAGATTTAATTGATGCTATTTATTCCGTAATGAATATTGGATATTATATAAATGAAAACTTTAATCTTCCTTTTAGAAAAATGATTCAACAAAATAAATTTGACAAATCTAGAAACGAGAAAATTGTTCTTTCAGAAAGAGAAATTGAAATAATCAAATTAACTTGTTTAGAACTATGTTCTAAAGAAATTTCAGAACGTTTATTTATTAGTATTAGAACAGTTGAAAATTACCGACATAGAATAGGAAAGAAATTAGGGATAAATAATAGTATTGGACTTGTTTTGTATGCGTTATTTAACGGAATTGTTCAAATATCTTCTTCTGGGAAAATCGTATCAGATTAAACGGTAATCTTTTCTTTAAGCCACCTAATAAGTTGCTAAAGAAGAAACTAAAGTTCAGATATCATTGAGTAGAATTACTTCTTTTTTAGTTGAAATTTTCAAATTCTTTTTTTATCAATTGGACTTTCTTGATATTTGCTCAAAATCTACTCATGATAATTGAAACTTATAAAAACCTAGAAGAAAAATCAAATTTCTTTGATTGTATAACCATTAACTCTAAAGAAGAATTTGAGGAACTCGCTCACTATTGGACAGACTCCAAGGAAAGACCGTCTTTAGATACTGGTTCAAAATATATTTTTAGAGGATTGACTGAAGCAAAACATAAACTTTTTAACTCAGCGCAAAGATATTGGATTGGAGAGGAATTATCGAATTTGGGAAGTAATTATCAAGAGTTTATTCAATCCTTAATTGATAATGCTAAGACTTATCAAGCAAATCTGTTAGTTAAGTATTATAATGCCTTCGGGCATCCAGCTTATGATTTATCGATCTTAAGTTTTTTACAACATTATGGCGCACCAACTCCACTTTTGGATTTTACTTATAAGTTTGATTCTGCAGCATTTTTTGCAACTGATGGCTTAATCCATAATCCTTCTTCTGATATTGATAATTATTGTTCAATTTATTCAATTGACACTGAATTAACTGCTCGTATTTTCCCATCAATTATAGATCATATTTCTTCTAGTTTATCTCAAATTGAGGACATTTTGGAAAGAAATAAAGATAAAAATATTGACACCTCTATTGTCTTAGAAAATATTGAAGGATTAAAATTTAAGGCATTTCAAGGTTTAATGTTATTTCATATTCCTGGTTATGTTCCTGATGGTTATTCATTTGAATTAAAAGGAGTCCCTAACTTTAAGTTAGTGCTTAATCAACATAACTTAAACATAATAAACCAAGCAGGATTATTTGTTTTTAATTCTGATCCAATTAAACCATTAGAATATTATTTTACCGGACAATTAGAAATTGGTAAAACATTTTATCTTCCCAAAATCAAATGTTGGAATATACATAAAAGTCTACAAGAATATATTATTCATTATTTAACTCAAAATAGACCATTTGCAATAAATCGAGAATTTATGTTCCCTGAAGAGGAATTTATTGCTCGCCAAGCATTTCTAAAATTTAAAAACTTTTCTTAACCCTTTGCCAATGAGTATATTTAAAAATTGGTTTACAAGCAGCGATAAAACAAAAATCGCACCTTTTTATTTATCCATTTTAGGAATAGGTCTATTAGTATTTGCTTCAATATTATTCTATTTCTGTTGGGTTCTACTTCCTAGTAATGATGAAAATTGGGTTTATATTATGGGGTATAAAGCCCAAATTGGAAAAGAATCTAGACTAACTTTATTAGTTGTTTTAAGTGGAGCTCTAGGCAGTTTTATTCACACAGCAACCTCTTTTTCGAGATACATTGGACATGACAAATTTTACAAAAGATGGATTTGGTGGTACATACTCCGTCCTTTTATTGGAAGTGCCCTAGCATTAATTTTTTACTTTGTAATTCGTGGAGGCCTTTTTACAGGAAACTCTTCAGATGATATCAATTTTCATGGAATTTTAGCAATATCAAGCTTGGTTGGGATGTTTTCTAAACAAGCTACTGACAAACTAGATGAACTTTTCAATAATCTTTTTAAAACAGAGAAAGATCAGGATAAAACGGATTCAATTTCTGAAAAGGACAATTGATAAGCATAATAACTGCGGTTGATTTGTTTCTAAATTTCATTGTAAACTATGAAAATTCAAATTATTTCAAAACTGAATTCAATAATCAAAATTTTGTTAATTTCATTGTCATTTATGGTGCTTATAGAGTGCAGTGAAGATTCAGGCTCACGTCCACCAGCAAATAAATCAAGAAATAAAAAAGGGTTAAAATTATCTGATAATAAAAAAATTTGTAATAATAACATAACTTTCGAAAAAGATCTAAAAACAGAAATTCAAGAACTTATTGATTCGAAATTTAAGGATTCGAAACTGAAAGATATAATTATTGGAGACTTAAATGCTGATGGCGTTCAAGACATTTTAGCAATTTCAATCAGACCATGTATAAAAGTCGAATGTAAAGATTCATCCGAATCAGAATTTCGAAAAGTACTTTTTTATATTAACAATGGTCATGGTCAATATATCTTAGCAACATATAGTGACTACGCAATTGACTGCAGTACATGTGGGGGAGGAGGAGTTGGTGATCCCCAAAGATCTATAGATGTAAATAATGGTCTAATAACATTTGAAAGTTTTTATGGAGATTGTGATAAAACAACAATTTATAAGATATTTGAATATAATAGCAAAAAAAGTAACTGGTATTTGAAAGAAATTAGATCTGAAAGTTACAATTGTAATCAAGAACCAATCCAAGGGGAAATAAAAATTAATAAATCAACAGAAACTACAGTTGATTTTGGTATTATCCCATTTTCTGATAGTCGTTATTGAATAGGTAACTTTGTTTTTAAAGATTCATAACGTGTCTTTCCATTAGTCATTCCATTCAAAGGCTTTCCAAATGATGAGGTGGTTTTGGTCTCTCTTAAAGGGCCATAAATATCTAAGAATTTTTCTTCATATGAATTATGATTTTTAGCCCACAGTTCTGGTTTTTTGGGAATACTTGGATATTTTTTGAAAAAAAGTTTAAGCGCCTGTGCGAAATATTCTATAACATGGCCAGGCCTGTTAACACTATGATCAAGAACTGTGGCTCTACCCAAATTTGTTTTGACAAATTCATTTATTTTTTCATCATAACCTACTGGATTTTTGTTTAAATACTCCTCTAATCTATTAATAAAGTCTTCTAATTGTTTTGCTTGAAACTCTGCATTTTTGCAAGCATTGATTAATGGTTCAACTGGAATGCAAACAACTGTTTTACTTTTCTTTGAGGAATTAAATCCTTTTGTTATTAATAGTTTTAACTCACTACCTGTAACTTTTTTATAATACGCTTTATATTGACCTGATTTATATTCTGACTCCCAGCCACAGTCAGAAAACAATGTTTTGAATAATGAAGGATTTGATTGGCTGAACTCGTACATTTGCTTGGCGAATTCTCCTGAACCTGTTGGATCAATTACTTTTTGCATTGCTCCAACAGTAATTATTTGATCATCATAGCCCTGAACAGCATCCAAGTTACCTTCATTTTCAGACATAGCAATTAATATAACTTTATCACTTTCTGTAACTCTACCGTCCGCAATCATTGAGGACCAAGCAGGATAATTCTTTAGTGTCAATTCCCCACGAAATCTAGGACCATATTTAATGCCAAATTGTATACAATAAATCTGATTCCGATATTCGATTCCACATGAGTCAGAAATTCCTTTTACAAAGTCTTTTGACAAATCCAAATCTTCCGTTTTTAGTACAATCCCATCAACTGTAGAATAGAGAACGTAAATTGAAGATTTATTTTTATTCAGTCTATTTGCTATAACACTTTCAAGAATTGAAATTTTTTCATTTTGTATAGATTTGTCTATAAATATCTCTTTAGATAAGCCAGTTATTAATTCATAATTCCCTCCTTTTTTTTGGTAAAATTGTAGAATTACTTTTTGATTTAATAAGCCAACTGATTTGTATTCGAATTCGATAACTTTTAATGAATTAATTGTTGTTATACTATTTATTAGCATTTTAATCGCCTTGACTTTAAAAAGTTTCCCTTTATAGGTTATTTCATTAGATAACAAGGTTAAGTAAAAATCAAGATTCCCATTTGTTTTCAGAAAATGAGTGTCGTACGCTGTTTTCATAAATTTTATTGAAAACTCATTAATTCCTTTTTTAATTGGAGTTGTGTTTACTTCCTTTTTTAGGTTAAGATCATTAATGCCAATTTCATTAGTATGTAAAACAATGAGAGCTTTAGGATCATCGAAATTGGTTTCAATTGTGAAATTTATTTTAATTAGATCTTTAGTCTTGCCTTGAGCATCGTTTTCCTCTATATATTCAAAATTCAAAACTTGAAATTTAACTATTGGGGGGCTTAATAACCAATTTCCAAATGGACTTTGGTAATTGAATATATTTTCAAGATCAAAAATGGAATTATTCATAATAATGAAAGTAAGTTAATCAAAAAGTAGACGAACATTTTTAGTTCAGTTTAACTCAGGGGTGCATAATGTTACGAACCTGTATAAATCGATTTTTCTCTTTTTCATAATAATTGGATTCTATTTAGATAGTTTCCAAAAATCAAAATAATTAATCACAATTACAATGAGTAGAACTACTCTACTTTTGCCAAACCAACATAAAACGTACAAAATATGAGTATTTCTACTCATTGCAGAACTCCCCACGATTACTCATATTTGTTGAAATATTTCAGACTCATGATAATTGAATACAATTTTCAAACTAATAACAAAATCGACTTATAAAATTCACTAAATAAGAATGCAAAATTCAAATCCGGTTTAATAGAAACATTAGAATCCACTTTATAGCAGAATCAAATCGAATTTTTTTTGTCATTTACCAAAAGGCTTCAAAGTTGAATTTCTCGAAGGAATCTAATGGGTGATTAAATGATAGCACACAATTGGAAGGTTGGATAAATTAAAACAAATTAAATAAATAAAATGGGACTTAAAGCTTTGATAACACTTGATCTTAATGATACTACTACTCCACAACGTAATACTTTTTACGAAAAATTAAAAGAATATAAATGGTCAAGAGTTGGCCGCTTGACTACTACCTGGAAATGTAGTTTTCAAAATGGAATATCAAGATTGGATGCATCTAATGAAATTATTAGTGATATCGAAAATGCAAAGCGTTTTGCTAAGATTTCTGAGGTTGAATATGCATTTCAAATGGCTGAAGAAGAAATTACAGTAGGAATCAAGAAATAGTAACTAAAATTCTACGAACAAATGTAGGAAGATCTGATGAAAGAATGTCTATTCATCATCTTCAAGAGCATCGATAAAATCTTCAAATGAGTTGCTCACTTCTTCAATTTCTCCATCTTCATCTCTTCGATAAATTTTCGAGTTAGATATCGTTGTATCAAAACAAAAAGAACTCTCACCACCTTGAGCAAATGGGAAATATCCGTTTGGAAGAAGATCATTATCTGTTACATCCAATAACTCTTCCATTGTTACAGCCCCATATTTAATAGGGGTGAAATACACCCTCATTTCATTAAAATATCGCCTTTCAGGGTGTCCTCCGTTATATTAGAGCATTAAAGCTTTGTAAGTCTGGGAAAGTTTATATCCATATTTAGATTCAAATACTTCAAGTTCTATTGGAGTTATTTCCTTTTGTTTGCTATGTTTTAATTTAATAAGCATCTTACTTTTCAATTTATAATCCTACTAATAATCATCATCTTCAAGCGCATTAATAAAATCTTCAAATGAGTTGCTCACTTCTTCAATTTCTCCATCTTCATCTATTCGATAAATTTTCGAGTTAGATATCGTTGTATCAAAACAAAAAGAACTCTCACCACCTTCAGCAAATGGAAAATATCCTTTAGGTAGAAAATCTTCGTCCGTTACATCTAATAATTCTTCCATTGTCACATCTCCATACTTAATTGGAGGGAAATAAACATCGGTATCACTAAAAACCGGTCTTTCCGGATGTCCGCCATTGTATTTTAGCATTAAATCTTTGTAATTCTGAGGAAGTTTATATCCATATTTGGATTCAAACGCTTCAAGTTCTTTTGAAGTTATTTTCTTTTGTTCAGTGTGTGATAGTTTAATCATCGTATATATTTTATGTTTATAATTGTTTCATTTTAAAGGGATTATCTAATGTTCGTCAAACCCATTATTATTGTTCTTTAATATCTTCTTCCCAGTCCTCAGCGTAGCCATTTGGGGTCATAGTATAAAGTACCTCCTCTGATTTATCATCAACAACTACATAATAACTTATTGGCCCATCAAATCCCTCGATCTCATAAGAAACCGTCCAAAGATCGCGAAACTCCTCATTGTACTTTCCATAAATTACTTCTTCATTTGTCTCAAATTGCACAGGATCTTCAACAATTTTTTCATATTCACGTTTACGATCTATGAGATACTTAGTTACTAACTTAATTACTTGTTCTTTGGTCATAGAACAGTAATATCTTCTTCCCAGTCTTCTGCGTAGCCACTTGAGGTCATAGTATAGAGGACTTCTTCCGTGTTCGAATCAATAAAAATAAAGAAAAATATTGGTCCATCATAGCCTTCCACTATGTATGTAACATTCCATAAATCTCTAATTTCATCTTTGAACTTTCCATATAATACTTCTTCATTCTCTATATAAGTAGTTTCCTCCAAAATTCTATCACATGTGCGCTTTCGATCTGAAATATATTTTGTTGCTATTTCAATTGCTTTTTCTTTAGTCATATATTCATTTTAGATTCAAAATCTTATCAATACTTAAAGGTTGTCGCTTTTTAGGAATTAAGCTAATGTTAAAGTCAAAATCTACACTATTAGGCGACAATCCAAATAACTCCCCTTTCTTGTAAACCTCGTTCATATATCGCTTAGCATGCTTTAATTCCTCTCTATTAATGTACTTACGATGCTTCATTATTTTATCATAAACATATCGCTCTCTTAGGATAGTTCTTTCAATTGGTGTATTAGCAGTATACTTTAAATAGTTCATCTTACCTAAAGATTTACATTGCCTAAAATGCATCATTTCATGTAAAAGTTCATAAATTGTTGCCTTTTCACGCAAAACCATTTTCCAGTTTTTTCCATCAGTTATAAACATAGCAGCATTTGAATCTAACAATTTAACAACTTCACCATTCTTCAGAAAATATCCAGTCACTTCAATAGATTCAGTACCTGAGCCTATTTGCAAATCTACATTGTATTTCTTTAGAAAGTTTTTAATTGTATCGAAATCTCCAGCTTCTAAAGCTTGCCCCAAATATTTTCCTCGTAAAATACCTGCACCTTCAGCTACTCGTTTAAAATCAACAATATTGTCTGAAAGATTAGCCAGGTGTTTTTCGATATCTGGATCACCTGACTTTTTTAATGCTCTTAAAACAAATTTACTCCTACTTAAAGAAACTAGAAGTTCGGCAAATCCGTGAATTATAAACACAGCATTTCCTGCAGGAGCAACATAATTATTCCAAATATACAGAAAATTATTACCTGCCTGTGATTGCTCTAATTGCGAAACGACAAGAGGATTATTAATAGCTTTATTTAATGATTCGAATACAACTTCAGCTATAGCAAATCGGAAAACTAATTTACTTGCTGGCGCCGAAATTGCTTTCGCAATACCAATGTTTGCAATACTTAAAAGAGCATTGATAGCAAATTCAACTCTCCCTTTGTTAAAGTAAGATTTGTACAACTCTTCATAGTTGTACATAAAATATATTGCCGGAATTTCGGGTTTAAATAAAACATTTTCGCCCTTTATTTCACCGTAAATTAATTCATCTTCATCCAATTGACTTTTAGGAACCATAACATAATACTGAAATGTCTCCATAGGTTGCACTTGGATTGACTGAATGTAATTTTTCCGCGGGGTAACTCTTGTAAATAAATCACCCTTCTCGTAATACTCCTCATAAGTAAGAATGTCAATAACGGGAGTATAATCTTTACCTCCATTTGAAGAGTTTATAGCGGTTGGCTTTACCTCAAAGAAGAATTCTCCTGCTTCAGGCATTCGAAATTGTGCCTTAGGAATCTTATGATTATCTTTATACAATTCATACAGTTGGAATAAAAGTCCGACATATTCAGCTAACTCCTCTCCCTTACTATAGTCTTTGTCATTCTTTATGTAGATAATGTAAACAATAGATGTATTATTGAAAAAATTGTACATATTCTCAATGTCCCCTGTCAACATCCACAATTTCATCAAACTCTTAATGGCATTAAAGTGATTATCTTCTGTCAGACGTTTCAATTCAGATTTAAATAAATTTGAATTAAATCCAAGGCTTTTAACAAACTCTAATGGCAAAAACTCATACAATACTGCAAGATAGTTTGGGCTATTTTTATTAACATCTAATCTGTTTTTAAACCAATCTCTTGCAGAATTAATAGATACCTCCTTGTAAGAATAGTTTAAATAACTCAACAACAATTTTAAGTCGGAGTATGTTAATAATAGGTAAAGAGCTCTATTGCTACTTGATCTTTCTCCTTGAAAATAAATATGAAAAGGTCGGATTATAACTTTTCCGTTATTAGTATAGGCCATTTCTCCAATACCAAATGTAGTGTCTTGATTGGGGTCTATGATTCCATTTTTCAAACTAATATTTCGATCATAAACAAGAATACTATCTACACGACCCTCCTCATTCTCAATTTCTAAATATTTATCTTTAAAGAGTTTTCCTGCAAAAAAATTCTTGATGCTAGGCGCAGGGCTGCTAAAAATTCCTTCTACAACTGGTGGATTTAAAAACGGTGAAAAAGAAACAACTGGAATGCTTTTACAGTCTTCCCTCTCTATATAATTTAAATAATTGAAAGAAAGTAACCTTCGTTCATCACGTGCTGCTTTTAAGTCGTTAAAAAAGCAGTTGAAATTAAAAACTCCTTCATAAACCTGTCCCATTATTTTTCACTTTTCACCAAATGAGTCAACTTTCCATATTGGCTTTCAAGAGGAAAAATTTCCTCTTCTATTTCTTGAAATATACTTCTTTCCTTAAAAGGTGAATTTAAAGCAACCTCCTTGTTTAAATTATTTGTTGGGAAATTGTCTCTATTTTCATCTAGAATAATACTTGTATCTATAAAGTTATTTGCCATAAATTTATGTTTAAAAGTGCGAGTGAATTTTATTCACCCGCACATAGTTTTTTTTAAAAAAAGAAATTATGGATTGGTCACATTTCCCCCTGACAAAATATTCGTATCTGGATTCAAAGTTCCTAGTTCATCCTCATCAATTTCACAACAAGGTAAACCACCTTCTTCTAACTTTACAGAACTCTTTTGAACAACAGTCAAGGAAGAAGGTATAATTGTTTCCCATTCTTCACCCTCAATTCTTCCTTCAAGTGTGGTCATTTCATCAACAATTGAAACATATAAATCATCATCTGTATCAATTACCAATCCTGTACCTAACCAAACTTTTCCTGTTTCCATGTAAAAGGTAACTGCATCTTCAAAACCTTCTTTTACTGGAACAACTACCCTCCCCATACCTGATTGTAAAAATTGTTGGAAAAAGTAATCAGTTGAATCCTGTGCTTGGAACAAATTCTTCCAATCACATCTGCTTGCCCAGTAATAAGGATAGAATTTCTTAGATAATAAATCCCAGTCAAAAGCTTGTTCAAAAAATTTAACATAAGAAGAATAAATATCCAATGATTTATTCAAAAGTAATTCCGGAACATCACAACGTATTGTTTGGTAAAAATTTACACCTTGTTCTAATCCAAAGGGTTTAGCAAGCATTTCAATACACAAACGTTTGATTTCTGTTTGTACTATTCCAGCATTGAATAATGGATTTCTTCCAGATAAACTTCCTTCATTATTTTCTTTTGCATCATTAGAATTCGTTTGTTCAGCTTGTGTTTGCGCATCATTATAGGCTTGAAGCTTTTCTTCGTAAGCCCGTCTAATTTCATTATATACATCTTGTTGCCATTGCTGAAATACAGAATTTTGTAATTCACATTTCAATTCAACTGTTAAAGAATAACTAGTTATCTTTTTTGTAATAACGTTCATCGAAATATTACCACTTAGGTTTAACCCTATTTTTGGTGATAAATCTAGATCTTTATCATTATCACCACTAAGATCATCATCTGTCCAATTCTGTCCTCCAACTCCAACTTTTATATAAGCTCGGGGACTCCAATTTGCTTTATAATGAAATGCTACGTTTCCGCTAATTTCTTTACAAATATAGTTTTGTGGTATAATTATGGGATCATGTGTAAAAGAATTTTCTGAGTCTCCATTTCCAGGACTATTGACACCGTTTCCTGGTATCGAAACAAAAGCATCCATTGGTGCATCAGGGTTTGCTCCATACAGTGCAGCTAAAGTTTGATAATTTTCTCGTTGGATATCTGATGGGCTATAGATACCATTTTCTGCTAAGGATAGTGGTTTCACAACAATACTTGCTGCTCCTACTGCGCCAGCACCAGTGGTAATCGCACCATCTTCTTTCTCTGCTTGAACAATAATTGCCTCCTTATACCAACGTGCAGGTTCTGGAATCATGAATTCATACATCAATCGTTTTCCATAATTAACAATTGAATTTTTGTAAACTTTATCAACCCATCTATAAACGCCTGTCACATGCTCAGTACCCTCTCTATTGTCAAATCCATGTTTGTTGTTTTCTTCAAATTCGCGTAAAATTTTTGAAGTTCGTTTTACAGTTGTTTTTTGAACGATTCTTTCCATTGCTCTTCGAGTCACATCCTCTGCATAAGTTCTCGCTTGAGAATTAGAATCTGTAGAAGATTGAGCGAAACTGAAATCTCCGTATCCGCTAGTAGCAAGATCAGCTCCTAAATACTTTCCACTAACACTTGCATCAAAACCGTAATTCTGACTTCTGTCTTTTTGAATCACCTCAGAAATTTCAGTACTCAACTCATGTCTCGAAGTAGAGGTTGTATCAGTCAACTCCTCAATTTCTCGTTCAGAAGTTGTTTCAGTACTATCTTCTGTTCTTACTAAATTTCGTGTAAATTTTTCTTTGTATTCTTTTGCAAGAATATTTTCGATATGAGAAACTTCTCCAGGTATATAACAACAAAGTTCTTGCTCAACTCTTCTATAATCAGCAATACCCATTCTATTAACACCATAAAGCTCAACATCTGTTGCACTTTCAGTATAAGTTAATGCTGCTCCTGAATAAGAAAGCACATTGGTTGTTCCCTTCTTATAAATAACTATTTGCTTTCCGTTATCTAATTCGATAGTAGATTGAAATAGTAGGTCCTGACATCCCCCAAAATTCAATGATTCTGAATTGAATAATTCTACAAAAATCAACTGTCCATTTGAGCATCCAATTTTCACACAATTATTTTCATTGCTGTATTCTTCTGTTCCAATTTTTAAAATTGATTTATGACTTAAAATGTAAGCATTATCATATCCTGCATCAATGGACAAAAACATAAGATAATCTCCAGAATTTTCAACATTTTTATTTACTCCAGACCTATGGGAATCTTCATTATATCTATTTGCTTCAGAATGACTATCAGGTTCTTTATATCTGTTCTCTACAAAACTAAAAGCATAATCATGGCTTTGTGTTACGTTTGCTTTTGTTTTTACACCATTGATCAAAATATCTCCAACTCGTTTACGTCTTGTTTTAGAAGCATCAACTTTTGATTGCGAAATTTTTGAATCAAGAATTCCATAAACTTCCTTAAAAGACGCATTTTCAAGAGAGTTTTCCTGAATAAATACCCATACTTTATAAGATAATTTAAATTTAGGATGTGGTTCTGAAAAAGGATTTTGATATTTAAAAATAAACGGTGGTATCAGGTCAGAAGGAATTTGATCTTCAGATGTTTTTTCATATCTGTTTAGTTTAAGATATTGCTCCAAAATCAAGGCAGTTTTTTCTTCGTATTCACTAAACTGCTCATTGTAAATATAAGTTTTATAAGATACATATATTTTTTCATATTCTTGAATTTCAGTTCGAATAGATTCCAATAACTTAACCCAACAATTTGCAAGATTAGCAGAATGTTGAGTCATTAAACTTCGTGTACTTGCAAAATTAAAAACAAGCTCTTTACCAAAGTTTACATTCTTTTCTATTGAAAATACCTTATGTATAATTACTTTACCGTTAGCCAATCGAATTAAGATTTCTGACTCTTTTGCCATTTCCTCAGGGTCAGTTGTAGTACCAGGGCTATAGGTTGTATAATTCTGTATAAAATTTAGGCTAACAATCACTTGCAAACACGCTTGTCTTATATATGGATTTGTATTGGTAAGAATATCAAAATATAAATTATCCCAAATTTTCAATACATCAGCACTACTTGGAAGGCTTGTTGGAATATTCGCATCAAGTTCCGATCTTACCAATTTGTTTTTGCTTTTCGCCAACCATATTGAAAAATCCCACACCTCAGGTACTAAATCTTTTAACTCCTGTACTTTCATGAAAGGAGTATAAGTTGTAGCTGCATTTGCTAAAAGGACTCTTGAGTCTATCAAATTTCCCTCATCAATCAAGTTTAAAAACACACTGCTACCAGCATCTGGATGACTGATAAAACCGAGTGCTTTACGGTCCGAGGATATTAATTCAGGTGAACGAAGAGTTACAAACCTGAACAAGTCAGTTTTTCTTTTTTTCATGATTTATTTGGTTTTAAATAATTTTCAAATCTGATGATTATTTTGTTTTATTACAATGAGTAGAAATACTCAAAATGAATCAAAACCCCTCAAAATGAATCAAATATGAGTAATTATACTCAATCCAAACGAGAATTATTATTATCAATTTTGAGTCCTTCAATTAATACTAATTAACTATTCTAGTAAATGAAAAACTTAACTATTTTAAGAAAAGGAATGAAAAATGAACTAGTTGGTGACTGGCAATCCTTTCTTACATCTTTAAAATTATATCAAGGAATCATTGATAATGATTTTGGCAAAATAACACAAGATGCAACAGTGTTATTTCAAAACAAACACAAACTACCCACTAATGGAGTGGTTGGTCCGATTACATGGTCTAAGGCTATAGCGTTAGGTTTTTATTTGGAAATTGAAGATGAAAAATCTGGTATTGATTCATTAAATTTTCCTTCAAAACCTAACTTCCCACCCTTAGTTTCAAATATTGAAAGAGAAAGAATATTTGGTTCAATTTTGTTCAAGCCTAATCCAACTCCACAAAATCCTGAAGCAATAACGATTATAAATAATTTTGAATCAAAAAACATAGTTAAAGTTGATCTTCCTCAACTAAGAATAGCGACAGATGGTAAATACAGTAGGATGCGTTTCCATAAAGAATGTGAATACCAATTGAAGGAGTTTTTTAAAGAAATAGAAACAAACAACCTACTTCATCTCATCAAATCCTATGGCGGTTCTTATTACCCTAGATTCGTTCGAGGAAGTCGGTCTGTATTGTCAAATCACTCTTATGGAACTGCATTTGACATTAATGTTTCTAACAATGGGCTTGGAAAAACACCGGCACTAGTCGGTCAGCCTGGCTCCGTTCGTGAACTTGTTCCAATAGCAAATAAATGGGGATTCTATTGGGGAGGACACTTTTCCAGACCGGATGGAATGCACTTCGAAGTCGCAAAAATTATTAAAGTGTAATTATATAAAAATCAATTCTTTCATTAATTTAAAAAAGTAAAGTATGTCAGTATTAAAAAAAACTCAGAAAGTACTAAATGGATTAGGGCTTATTGGAAATTTCATTGAACGTCCGATAAAAGTTGGAGACATTGTTTTGAATGACGATGGTCAACATCTCATTTGGGGAAATATTGAGGATATAATAGACGGTTTTTCTTTAGAAGGAAAACTTGTAGAATCAAATGAAGCTGATTTAAAATACACTTCAGAATCAAATGTCTCTATAGAATTTGGAGGAAATGCAAAAGTACCAATTGCAGAAGGAGAAATTCAGTTGAAATTCAATGCAAAAAACAGTGCTTTTATTTCTCTAAAACAAATTAAAAACACATCCGTAAAACTAGCTTTAATTGATGAAGAATTAAAAAGATACTGGAAACAAAAAGGATTTGATAAGCTCATAAACAGACATAAATACCATATAATTTCTGCAGTGATTGAAGCTGAATCGGGAACTGTTATTTTCAGTCAAGACAAAGGCAATACGGTTGTAATTCAAGGTAAAAACAACACCCCATTAACATCAATTGATATAGTTGGAGAAGGTAAAGTAGAATTTATTAGTAACTCAAAATCAACAATTGAGATTATTAGCGAAACTAAAATTCAACCGCTTTATACAGCCATAAGATACAATGCTAAAGGTAATTTTGAAATCGTAGGTTAATTTTCTTTATTATTATAGAGAAACTAACTAGCTCATTTTCTTTACTCTACTTAAGGTTATAAAACAAGTTTGTTTTATTTAAATCATTGTTGTCCGCCAAACAATTTGAAATGAAATTTCACATTGTTTTAGTCCCTTTAGGGACGATACTTTATTAGTCAATAAGTTACAAGTAGCCCAAAGCCATTGGAGCAACATTATTTTTCAATTGTTTTTAACGGACAATAATGATTTTTTAATATCATTACTAATATCTATCCTCAATAATGTTTGACCTAATACATATTTTATTGCTTTTCAAATTTACATCGGCTTTTTGTAAAAAAAATAACAGGCAAACAATTCAGAATTCCTTAATTGATGCGTTCTAAACTTAATGTATTTGAAAAATTGAAGCGATTTATCCAATATTATGGTTCATGTATGCTAACTATGATGCTGCATCCTAATCATACAAAGATTTATTCTTTTAGTACTATTCTTTTCTTAATCCTCTCAATTTTGATTCTAACATTCATTCTCAACTTGTAATAACGAAAAAAAACAGTTGTTCTAGAAATTATCTTTGAAAATAGTATAGCAAAAACATGACAATTTGACTAAAAGCTGTTAAAGAACTTTAAAATTATATTTTTTTAATTTACAATAATTTTTTTTGGCAGAAAATGTGTCATTATGACAGATTTAAAGTTAGGATTTTTTGTGGTATAAAATATGATTAGAAAAGCGATGAAAAAAAAGTCCTACGACGGCAAATCAGAAGGACTTTAAAATAGAAAAAAAACAGGTAAGGAATACCTGAGTTTTGAATTACGGGTGCAAAACTACTATTATTTTTGACCTAACTACAAATTCTCACTAAAATTTCCTTTTTTTTAAAATCCTTCTTTCACAAGAAGCGTTTTTGGTATGCGATAATTCCAACGACAAGTTCTTTCTGTCGAGAGGTGAAAGTATGTTGTATAATATAAAAACTAAAAGATGGCAAAAGATGCATCAGGAAAAAAGTTTAATCGAATACCAGCTCACACAAAGGTGGTTGATGGTAAAACTATTAAAGTAAAAGAGCATATCCGTAGTAATCGAAAAGATAGTAAAGGATAACTTATTAAAAAAGCAAACCTCTCTGCTTACTAAAGAGGAAATGAATAGAAACTTAAAATATAAATATGAATAAACCTTTACATTAAGATTAACAAAGCTTACTTTTTACAAGAATGTTTGTTTGAATGACTAAAGTATTAAAACTAATATTTCAAAAAAGAGCAATAATAATGTTGTTGATAGTTTATTAAACTGTTAATTACAACTTTAAAAAACAATGAGGGTGAGAGTCCCTCTTTTATACATTGCTAAAACTTAATAAATGAATAAAAACGAATACTTAAACCGAGTTCTTCAAAGCCATAGAATGAGTCATGTGAATGACCTAATGGCTTTTTACATTGAAAAAAGAGAAGCCGTCAAGGATGCGCTTCAAGAAAAATTTAAAGACCAGATTGTTTCACGAGCAATAAATTCTGGATCCTACGCAAAACATGATGCTATAAATACAAAATTTGATCTAGATGTGTGTCAACCATTTAAACGAAGTGCTTTTACAACACTAGAAGAAATGGCTGATGCTGTTTTTAATTTTTTCGAAAATGAATTTAAGGACGATGATTTGGTAAAGTACAAAACAAGAAAGCAACGTGTTTCTACTGGAATTACATTTGTAATAGATGGAAATGAAATCCAAATGGATATTGTTCCAGGCCGTGAGTTGTTAGTAGATGATTACCTTGCGACAAACAGACTAAATTTATATGTCAGAGAAAAATTATTGCAACCTGCCACATCAACACAAACCAATATTCAGGAGCACATTAACATTGTAAAAGGAAAAAATTCTGAGAGAAGTATTATACGATTATTAAAAATCTGGAAGTCAAATAAGAATGAATCACGTGTTAAGTCTTTTTTTATTGAGCTAATTACCATTCGTGCTTTTGAAACTAGTAAAGAAGTTCCAAATGGCATCTGGGAACAATTGAAAATGGTTATGCAATACATTATGGACAATGTTGAGAGTATCCGCCTTGTAGATCCAGCCAATTCGAATAACGTAGTGTCTGATACTATGACAGATTCAGAAAAATTCAATCTGCACATCGATATGAAACAAATGCTCGAGATGATTGAATTGAATGATGACAATTTAAAAATCTATTATCCAATAAATAAAGATTATGATGAAATTAATGAAGAAGAAAAAAGTAAACAGGCTTCATTAAATTTATCTCGTAGTGGTGTAATATCTCAACCGTGGTGCAAAAATTAAACAAAACAAAAAAAGATATTTTAGCAACTTTGGAGCATTTTCCGTTCCTTAAATATCTAGAAGAAAGTAAGTTTTTTTCAGTTCAAGGAGAGATTGCTTTGGTGGATGATGACATTGGAGAATTTGATCGTTATAGTGTAGTAATTCAATTTCCTAAAGAGTATCCCAATTGCTTTCCTAAGGTAAAGGAAACTAGCAAAAAGATTCCAAGGGGTTCAAACCGTCATGTCAATCCTGATGGTAGTTTATGTTTAGCAGTTCCTCCTGAAGAACATTTAATTACTAAAAATGGAATCAATTTTAAGTTTTTTATAGATAAAGTACTTATTCCTCATTTAAGTCGGGAAACATATAGAGAAAAGAGTGGATATTATCCTGACGGAGAATACGAACATGGAATAGATGGTATATGGCAATTTTATTTTCAGAGACTTGGAATAAATGATAAAAAACAGGTTATTTCAGAATTGTCTGAAATTAGAAACTCAAAATGGCCAAACCGAAATGCAATCTGTTCATGTGGTTCACAAAAGAAATTCAAACAATGTCATTTAGGTAAATGGCTAGATATTAAAAGACTCGGAGATTTTTATCTCGAAAATCAAATAGAAACTTTAAAAAAAGAAATACAAAATGACTGAAAATAAAAAGATTGACATTAAGGCTTTATTTGGTAGTTTACAAAACCAAATGAATGCAACCTTAAGTACGAACAGGGAATTTATTACACATCCAGGATCGAAAGGTGATGCACTTGAGAATGCTTGGATAGAATGGCTGAGAAATTATCTACCTAATAGATATAGCGTGGATAAAGCGATTGTAATTGATCATGAGGGAAATACAAGCCATCAAATGGATATAGTTATATATGACAATTGGTTTACTCCATTCATATTCTCTCAAAATGGATTTCATTACATTCCCGCTGAAGGTGTTTATGCAGTATTTGAGGTAAAACCTGATATAGGTGGAAGTTCTGATGGTAAAACAAACATTGAATACGCAGCTGAAAAAATAGAAAGTGTAAGAAAATTATTGCGTACAAGTACAAACATGATAAACTCTGGTAGGAGACTCGATCCAAGACCCCTAACAAAAATTGTAGGTGGAATTTTATGTAGTACTAATTCCTATTCACACAATAATAATAATAAAACCATAGAGGGTCATGTAAAAAGCCAAAAAGGTTTAAGAAGCATCGACATGGGATGTATTGCTGATTATGGAAGTTTCTTTGTCGATTATGATCCATCTAAAGAAATTGAAGAAACTGGACAAGAAAAATATTTAGAATTCTATGATAATCGAACATTTAAAGAATTGCATTTCAGCAAACAAGAAAACTCACTAGTTACATTTTTCATGCAATTAACTCGTTACTTGCAACAAGCAATTGGCACTGTTCCTGCCATTAATCTGCAATCATACTTAGATAAAATAGGAGAAGAAATGGACGAAAACATTTAATCAAAATCCATAATGAGTAAAACATTGAAATATGCCCGGAATGGGGTTGTCGTGGGAAGTCTTGGATTTCTAGTTGCCAATTTAATAAAACAACTTAATCGGATTGAAGAAAAACCTGATTTAAAATTTGATTGGGAAGAGTTTCTAATAGCAGGAGGTAAAGGGGCTTTAATTGGTGGGGGTATTGGTATGATTTCTGGAGGTATAACTGATATGAACAACTCTCATCAAGTTCCTTTGCATACTAGTTCTATTTTAAAAGTTGCAATTTTTAATTTGACTTTAAAAAAACAAGACTTTTCTTATAAATGGTTATCAAGTAAAGCCATAAAGATTGAAGAATTCATTTTTTCTAATTTTAATCAAAAGCTCGGTGGAGCGATTGTCCGTATTGGTTCAACTGAAGAAAATACAGCATTGGCTGATGATTTTGATATAGACCTATGCGTTCCATTTGCTCCTTTTAGTTTTTCTTCAACTGAGTCTATGTATAATGAATTATATTATTCTATAAAAGCCAATTTCAAAGACTATGATTTAATTAAAATTCGCCCTCAAAAGAAATCAATTGGTTTGATATTTGATTTAGAAGGGGGAAATTATAAAATTGATGTTGTTCCATTCAAATTAACAGCTAAGAAAGGAAATAATTCTAGTGGATATTTACATATAAATAATAATTCCTTAATAAAGAGTGATTCTTATACTAAAACTGACATTGTAAGGCTGAAAGGAACCAAATTGAGTCCGACCCAACAAAAAATTCATGTTGCTATTAAAAATTGGAAAAGAAAATTTAACGTCCCTCTTAGTTCTCATTTAGCAAAGCATCTAATTATTGAAACCTACAAATTGAATCAAGGTTCAATTCCGAGCGATTTCACAAAAAAGTTGATAATGGTAATTCGTCATATTAATGATCAAATATTATTTACTCGAATTGTCAGCTCTGAAAACACAAATAACGTTCTCACAAAAATTGATGAGGATAAAAAAGAACAAATTCAGATTTTATGCAACGATATTTTAGAAGATTATGAATATCAACCTAATTCAATTTTAAAATATTTTGCCTAAATAAATGTTTATCAAAGAAACGGTAAAGCGGTCTTCCTCCTTGTTCTCACAGCTTCGAAAAAACGTAAAAACAAGGGTATAACAAGCGTTACGTCAAATCCAAGGCATAAATGCAGGGTTGCCTTTCAACGCCCTTGTTTTTAGCGTTCCTTAGCCGTTGCCTCAGAATTCGGCAATGCGGCTGTTCTCTCGTTTTTCTCGCCTGTTCGTCCTGCGTCGTCAGTCGTAGCTATTTCATCCCCCCAGACCCTATCAAGGTGTTCGTTCGGCTTCGTCCTCCCAAATTCCTCGCTATCTTCGCTCTCACTCACTCTTTGTTTGCTGGGGGTCTGCCGCTACTTGTGTTATGCTCGCCTGCTATATCGTTCAGGCTGCGGGTCTGTCACAGTTTTTGAGTCCACCGTTCATGCAACCTCAATTCGTCTGCCTTTCGGTACGCAAGCTGATACCTTCGGCGCCCTCATTTTCAGTAGCATTCACTCACACCACACAGCAAGACTGATGTCCTCCCACAAGCTTTGCACATCAGCCTTGCTTTTGCCCTTTGCATCAAGCCCATTGTAGCCATCCCTTGCTTCGCTCCATTTCACAATGCGCTTATGCAACGCACCAAGCAGTTTCGTTCCTCAACCGCTTGTTTTTCCATCCAACGCTAAAAATCAAAAACAAGCCTGCACTGAGCCCCGTCGATGTGCCAGACCCTTGTGCATACTGCAGAGGTCGTCTCCCGTTGCTTCCTGACGTCGCAACTCTTCGTCTCCCCCCTTCTCTCAACTCGCGGTCGGCTCGCGCGCACAACTTCAGAAACACTCCGTCGAGCTACGTGTTTCCTCGTTTTTTTCCAACGCTGGCTCAAGGCTGTTTTCCCTTTTCTTTTTTTTGGCTGTCTTTAGTTTATGGGTCTGTAATTCTTACTTCGTATGCAGTTTATGTATTGAATTGATAACAGTTCTATTTTTCTTTCTTACAGTAGGTTTTACAACCTCGTTAACGGTCAGTTTTCAACTGATGTGCTTTCTTTTATATCCTAATTCTACGTTTAAAATAAAAGTTAAATACAATAAATATAAGTGTAACCGAAAACAATCGTTAGCGAACATAATCGGCCTTGAATTTCTAGGTTTTAACTACTGAACTGTAATTGGAAAATTTTGAGGATTTCTGTAAGAACATCCGCTAAAATCCAATTTCAGAAAGGAGTTAAAATTGTTCGCAACGAGTTGTAAACATTTATAGTACAATGATTTGCGAACAAAAAGAAATTTAGAGCCTTGACTTTTTGGTTCCTTTTTGGTCAAGCAAAAAGAACATAAAAACTTCTTTGACGAGAAATAAAAAAAAATAAATGCAAAGTTAGGGCGAGATATGAGGCTTGCA
>CAZDKE010000006.1:0-103438 GCA_964506255.1 uncultured Lishizhenia sp.
ACTCAAACTTCTTTAAGACATCAATCTCTGTTTTTTGCAAGGCATTTTCCTCTTGATTAAAAAACGCAATCACCTCGGTTAACTTTTCGGCACCATAAACCTCTAAATCATTCACGACAGCTGCCTCTTGTGCATTTGCTTTTGGAACAATAATTCCTTTGAAACCTTCTTGTTTCGCTTGTAATGCTATCGGTAAAATTCCCTTAGTCGCTTGAATCGAGCCATCCAAAGATAATTCTCCAATGAGCAGGTATTGGTCTAATAAATCAATTTGCACTTGGTCACTGACCGCCAAGATTCCAATTGCAATCGGCAAATCAAAAACAGAACCTTCTTTGCGAATATCGGCGGGCGCCATGTTTACCGTTATTTCCTTTCCTGGAAATTTCAAATCATTGTTCTTAAAAGCGGCCTTAATTCGTTGCTGACTTTCTTTCACTGCGCTATCAGGTAAACCGACCAAATAAAAATTGACACCGATACCTAAATTTACTTCGATGGTGATGGTCGTTGCATTGATACCAAACACAGTACTGGAGTAGGTTTTAACTAACATTTCACTTACGTTTTTTATTGTTTATGTACATTAAGTTAGTGAAATAGTTGATTTCGTACAAGAAAAAGATTAGAATTTTGGGATTATTAATGTTTAATTTTTAATCAGTGTTTTTAAATCCTATTTTTTTTCTTTGGTTTTGAGAATTGGAATTTTTATCTTTCTGAATTAAGTAGTTAAGAGCCTGATGAATGTCACTGAATTTTTGGTTGTATTTTTTTTCAATCTCATTTAATTTTAAAATTAGTTCTTGATTCGATAATGCAAATTTCTTCAATGCAATAAATGCTCTTACGATTTCTACACTTATTAGTCTGGCTTGTTTGCTTTTTAAGACATTTGATAACATAGCAACTCCATGTTCTGTAAAAGCAAAAGGTAATGCCGAATTTGGTCGTTTTGTTTTTGATGTCATCACAAATTGTGACGACATATTTTCATTTTCTTCTTTCGTTAATTGAAACATAAAATCACTCGGAAATAATTCTATATTTCTCTTAACTGCTTGATTTAGTGCTCGAGTTTCCACCTCATACAATGCTGCTAAATCCTTGTCTAACATAATTTTTACATTTCTAACTGTGTAAATTTTTTGATTGATTATTGCTAATTCCATAACTTGTTTTTTACATTAAGTTAGTGAAATAGTTGATTTCGCACAAGAAAAAAGATTAAAATTTTGGATTATTTTTGATTAAAAAACAATCGTTTTAAAAAGTGAATCAGGTAATTCATTAGGTTAAAATCAAGAATTAAAGAATACAGTTCCTTTGAATAAAAGGATTCTTCGCCCAACTTTTTTAAAAAGAATAGATTCTAAATGTCATCCTCTTCGAGTTTTAACTCCCAATCAAAAATGGATTCCTCTCTTCTGAATGACTCTGGGAATGGGAAATGATTGCGAAAATGCTTCGCATTTTCGCCTAGTTTACTAGACCCAATAGTCATTCCGACTAAAAGGAGGAATCTCCTTCGGGTTGAAGTAGCAATTAATACCGACGAACGAACAAAATGACTTGTATAAAATTCAAAAATATTTTGTCAGATTGTTGTCGATATTATGCCAAAGATGTTTTTTTCTCTGACAATTTTCTTGTTAATTGGTATAAGCATTAAAAATCCCCAATTCTAGATTATTCGGTCACCTCCCTTAATCCCTCCTCAAGGAGGGAAACCTAATCTCACTTCGTGATAAGATTTCGGTATAATTTTCCTTCGAGTGAAAATACCAACCATCCGCCGCGTCGGAATCAAGCATCAAAAATCTCTTACACTGAGTAAAAACACACCGCAATTTCATTCGAGTTTTAATCCCCGATTAAACATTAAAAATTAAACATTTAAAATTAAGAATCTATTAAGGTGGGCTCAAGAAAATGATACTCGGTTGGGCTTGAACAGCAATCGTACAAGATGTTGCTTCACTTGCACAATTCGTTGCGGTGTTCGTAGCAATGACAGTGTACATTCCAGCAGTGCTTGTATTAACAGTTGCGCTGTTTCCAGGGTCACTTACTCCTCCCGGTAAAGCAGTCCAATTATACGTATAAGTACCTGCAGGTGTTGGAGTTGCAGTAATATCTATTGGTGTTCCTGCACAAAAATTTGGACAGTTTAAAGAAACGGTTGGTAGTGGTATTATGGTTGGAGTAAAATCTCTTGTACAAGTTAATGCTCCTATTGTTTGTGAAACAGTGATTGTAGGAGTTAGATTTACTAAAGTTGTATTTGTAAATGTTGTGGAAAAGAGATTTGTATTTCCAGAAGTAGGCGTTGCGGTTAATCCTGCTGGCGTAGTCACATTCCAAGAAATAGATGTGCCTGAAACAGAAGGGTTTGGTAAAGCTTCAAAATTGAGTTGTGTTCCTGAGCATTGTGCTCCTGTTGGTGCAATTCGTCTACCGCCTATCACATTCACAGGAAAGGAAACAGTAGTACTCGGACAGCCTCCAATCCCTGCAACAGTATAATCAATCGTTGTACTCCCTCCTGGTGCACCTCCAGTAACTACTCCGTTTGAAACAGTTGCAATCGAAGTGTTTTGTGACGACCAAGTCGGTGTACCAATATAATAGCGAACAATAACAATTCCAGAGCCACCTGAGCCACCAATTCCTGTTGTCGTCAAAGTTCCATTTGAGGTATTAACAATACCGTCTCCACCTCCTCCACCTCCTCCCGTATTTGCTATCCCTGAAACTCCACTAACTGAACTTGTCCCAGTTGCACTTCCTGCTCCACCTCCTCCTTGACCACCAGCGCCAGCTGGCGCTCCAGAACGATCCGAACCAGCTTTTGAACCTCCACCTCCTCCGGCAAACCAACCACTAGAGCCAAAAGACTGGAATTGAGGAAAATAAAGACCATCACCTCCCTTTGGAGAAACACCTGTTGTCCATGTTGCATTTCCTCCTGAACCGGCTCTACCTGCCTCAGCAAAACCACCACCACCACCCGTGTTTCTTGGATCATCTGTTCCAGCAGTTCCAGATGTTCCACCATTATTTCCCTGACTGGTAGTAGCAGTTCCTCCGTTAAAAATACTAGTACCGAAATTTATTGCTGCTCCACCTCCAGAACCGCCATTTTGACCATTATTTGTTGTAATAGCTGAATTCCCATCATGACTTCCTCCTCTACCACCGCCATTAGCGATAATTGATCCAAAAACAGAATTATTTCCGTTAGTTTCTGCAGCACCACCTGCTCCGATAGTTACTGTATAAGATGTTCCAGCTGTTAGTGTAAAATTTGAATTAAAAAGTAAGCCACCTGCTCCGCCACCACCACCGCGACCTGAGCCACCACCACCGCCACCACCGACAACCAAGACCTCAGCAGCACCTGAAAAACCTGCAGGAACCATCAAAGTTCCATCAGTTGTAAATGTATGAATTCTATACCCTCCCGAATTGGTTATTGTGCCGCCTGTTGGGTATTCTGGGGTTAATGTTGTTGTTCCGTTCCAACATAAATTGGTTGAGCCTGTAATGGCAGGAGAAACTGCAACAGGATTAATGGTAACTGTTACTGCAAAACGAGATGCGCTTTCACAACCTGTAACGGTTTGTGAGGCATAATAGGTTGCGCCATTGCTCAAGCCTAATGACGTTGGTAGCGAATTACCTCCTGAGGCAGCATAATACCATTTTATGTCCGTTCCAGTTGCAAGTAAACCTGCTATTGTGGGGGTTGACGAGGAACAAAATGTTTGAGTAGCATTACCAGTTGGAGCATTTGGGTTACAAGGGCAAACCAAATTAAATGTAGCTGAATACGTTCCTGTCCACTCTGGGTCAAGTAAAATATAATAAGTTATTCCTGCAGTAAATGCCATTGGCGTTATTGCGTTGTAAGTTCCAGTAAAAGCAATATCATCAATACAATTCCATCCACTCGAATTACAACCACCAGATGCTGGCTTCCAGAAAAAATCAATAAATTCACCGCCTGAAATGGCACTAACATTAAGTGTGTAGGTTCCAGTTGTTGGAGCTGTAAACTGAAATATTCGTTCTTGACCGGGTGTGTTAAAACCACATGAAGTGACATCCCAACCAGCTCCAGTTCCTGAGAAATTGGCTGTAACTGAGGTGCTACAATCTGTAATAGTTGGAATGGATGCACATGGATCGTAAGGAGGGCTTGGGCAAACCAAATTAAATGTAGCTGAATACGTTCCTGTCCACTCTGGATCCAATAGGATATAATAAGTTGTGCCCGCAGTGAATGCCATTGGTGTAATTGCGCTATAACTACCAGTGGTTGCAATATCATCAATACAATTCCAACCTGCTGCAGTACAACCACCACTTGCTGCTTTCCAAAAAAAATCAATAAACTCACCGCCTGAAATGGCACTAACATTAATTGTGTAGGTTCCAGTTGTTGGAGCTGTAAACTGAAATATTCGTTCTTGACCGGGAGTGTTAAAACCACATGAAGTGACATCCCAACCAGCTCCTGTACCTGAAAAATTGGCTGTAACTGGGGTGCTACAATCTGTAATAGTTGGAATGGATGCACATGGATCGTAAGGAGGGCTTGGGCAAACCAAATTAAATGTAGCTGAATACGTTCCTGTCCACTCTGGATCCAATAGGATATAATAAGTTGTGCCCGCAGTGAATGCCATTGGTGTAATTGCGCTATAACTACCAGTGGTTGCAATATCATCAATACAATTCCAACCTGCTGCAGTACAACCACCACTTGCTGCTTTCCAAAAAAAATCAATAAACTCACCGCCTGAAATGGCACTAACATTAATTGTGTAGGTTCCAGTTGTTGGAGCTGTAAACTGAAATATTCGTTCTTGACCGGGAGTGTTAAAACCACATGAAGTGACATCCCAACCAGCTCCTGTACCTGAAAAATTGGCTGTTGCAGATGTTCCACATCCTGAAATTGTTGGAATGGATGCACATGGGTCGTAAGTTGGTGCTGCTGGTGTGGTCACACAAATATTAAAAGTACCCTGACCTGAACCATTTGACCAACTGTAAACTCGGATTCGATAAACTGTACCAATCGTCAAACCTGTTAGAGTAGTTGTTTCGGCACTTGTTCCTGATGTAGCATCAATACAAGCCACTGAAGTTCCATTACAAGCTCCGCTTAAAACTTGAAAGACAACGTCAGACATGGTAGTTGGTGTAACAGTGACAGTATGAGAAGTTGCCGTAGCTGTAAATTGATACCAAACATCGTCATCTGCAGTACCTGCACAAGCAGCCAAAGATTGAGTTGCATTAACTGAAGTTCCTGCTGTATTAGTGCAGGCAGCACCTGCAGCACCTGGGGTAAGAGTAGTAGCAGCTGCACAGTCATTGTTGGCTGGAGGAGGGGGCGGTGCTACTGGAGCCGAGATTGATAAATTAGTAAAACTAGTACAAAAAGGTGCTGACCACGTATCTAACCTTAAAAAATAAGTTGTTCCGGTAGTTACTGTTACAGTGAAACTCTTAGTGGCATTATTATTTTGTACCCCACCAATGTAAGCCGTGAAAGGACAACCGGTGTACAGATACATTCCAAGATATGCGTTTGTCGGTTGAGTAACTGAGATCGTTATACTTCCGGAAGCAGCAGGAACAAATTGAAAAATAAGATCTTCTCCCGTAGTATACAAAGTACTACCCCCAAGACCAAGGTTTGTGTTGTAATCATTAAGCGTTCCACAAGTGGTTCCTGAAGCAAGACTATAAGGAAGAGATGTAATAATTTGTGGTGCTACACACGTATTTTGGGAATTTACAATAAAACTGAAAAATCCTACTAGGATTATAATTAAAACAAAAATTTTATTGTTTATATACTTCATCGTTTACGATTATTAAATCCATTATATCGCCAAAATCCGTTGATCGATACATTTAAAAAATCGACAGCGTAATGTAGCTCTTGTTTGTCCATTTTAGGAGAAATGGTAAATTGTTCATTTCCAAAAATAAGTGTTAACATGACCATGTGTAGATAAGCATGAATTCTTGTTTTACTTGAGCCTCTTTCAATGATTTCGGAATAACTGTTTTATTAACCTTATAAGTTAGTTTAGCAAACAATTGGTTCAGTCCTATGCCCCCGATACCAGTTGAATACAGTCTAAGATATTTATCAGAAGTGGATAATCCGCATGTCTCGAAATAATAAGTACATCCAGCTGTTGCAACAAAGTTGAAAGCTCTTCTTCCTGAATTATATGTGGTTGTTACTTGATTTGTTGTTGTAGGAACTATGGTTTCGTTTGATGCTTCAGTATCACAAAATTGAGCTCGAACATTTGTAAAACTAATCAAAACAAAAACAACCGAAACAAAACTATTTTTTAGATTAATATGCTTTTTAACAAAAAGCAATTTTTCATTTATTTCTTTATAAATCCCTGCAAAAAAAGTCAGTAAACTACTAATTAGATAGGTCATAGATCTTATTAAAAACAAGTGTTTCAATTACATTTTAACTTGCTAAAGTATAAAATTTCAATTTATTAACATAATTTTAATAGAAATTGTTTGATTTACTTTTAGCGATTAACTATTTGACTGAAGGTAAATTAACAAATAGAATTAAACAGACGATTCCCAAAGAGTTATTCAAATTGAATTTTTACAAGTTATATAGTTTTCGATTTAATGAAAAATATCTATTTTTTCTAATCGACAGCTGAAGGATGAGTCATTTTCAATTTTAGTTAGCTTGGATAATCTAGTCTTTAAGAATTAACTGAGAAATTCAGTAATTTAAATTAAAATAAGGTTGAGTTTTGATTTCAAGAGATAAAAGCAAACTTCTAGGAGATTTTTTGCTTCTCCTCTCTCCTACTACATCCTTGATTCACAAAGACTTTTCGTAATTAAATACCAAAACACTTGACAAGGGGGGTGTTGATGTTGTATCTTTGCAGCACTTTATTAAAAGAAATACAGTTCACTTATGAGTAAAATGAAATTATCGGAGTTCAGCTTCGACCTTCCAGAAGAATTAATTGCTAACTACCCAACCGATAATCGCGACGATTCCCGACTTATGGTTATTCACAGAGATACGGGAAAAATTGAACATAAACTTTTCAAGGACATGATAAATTATTTCTCTGACGGAGATGTAATGATTATGAACAACACGCGTGTATTTCCAGCTAGAATGTATGGGAACAAAGAAAAAACGGGTGCGAAAATCGAAGTTTTCTTATTGAGAGAATTGAATCGTGAAAGTTTATTATGGGACGTTCTTGTTGATCCAGCTAGAAAAATTAGAATTGGAAATAAATTATACTTCGGTGATGATGATTCATTAGTAGCTGAAGTAATTGATAACACAACTTCTCGTGGTCGAACTTTGCGTTTTTTATTTGATGGTCCATACGAGGAGTTTAAAGCAAAAATTACAGAATTAGGAGAAACTCCAATTCCTAAATATATCAAACGCGAAGTGGAACCTGAAGACGAAGAACGTTACCAAACGATTTTTGCAAGTGTTGAAGGTGCCGTTGCTGCTCCAACTGCTGGTTTGCATTTCTCACGTCAATTGATGAAAAGACTAGAATTGAAAGGAGTAAATTTTGCTGAATTAACACTTCACGTTGGATTGGGAACTTTCCGCACAGTTGAAGTAGAAGATTTGACAAAACATAAAATGGATTCTGAACAATTGATCATACCAGAAAAATGTGCTGTAATTGTTAACGAAGCAAAATTGAATAAAAAGCGCGTATGCGCTGTTGGTACAACTTGTATGAGAGGAATTGAAACATCAGTATCTACTGAAGGTTTATTGAAACCATTTGACGGATGGACAAACAAATTTATTTTCCCTCCTTATGATTTTAGTATTGCTGATAGTTTAATCACTAATTTCCACACTCCGCTTTCTACATTATTAATGATGATTTCTGCATTTTGTGGCCACGAACTAATGATGCAAGCTTATCACGAGGCAATTAAAGAAAAATACCGTTTTTATTCTTACGGCGACGCCATGTTGATTTTGTAAGAAATAATAAATTTAAAATTTTAAATGCTCAATCTTAAAACAGGTTGGGCATTTTTTTTTTTGGAAGTTAATTATTATCTACTGTAAATTTACAAATGTAAAATAGTGAAATTCATGCAACTACATTAAATTATAAAATATTTTCAATCATCTTTAAAAGATAACACGAAAATATCTATCTTTGCACTCTCAAATGGCCTTGTGGCGCAACTGAATAGCGCACCTGATTACGGCTCAGGAGGTTTTAGGTTTGAATCCTAACAAGGTCACATTTAAGAAAGCTATCTCGCTGTCAATCAGTTAGGTAGCTTTTTTTGTTTCCCCACTATTTCCCCAAACTTTCAAAAACTCCCTGTTTTCAGTATTAAAAACTCCCTTAAACATTATTGACTATTTTTGATAAAAAAGAAACTATGAAGACGTTAAAACATCTACTATTTTGTTTTGCATTAATTGTTATGAAAAACTTTGCATTTACTCAAGTTAGTAATGAAAATTCATTTAAATTAAAAAATCATGAAATTATAGTTTATGATGGTTCAATTTATCAATTCAATAATGACTATTATTTCACTCTATACGGTAGTCAAGAAGTTTATAAGTTAAGTATTGATTCAGTATCAACAGAAATAAAAAATATTAAGCAATTAAAAAGTGATAAAATAACTTATTATCTGACAAAGTTTGCTGACAACTCACAAGCAGGAATAGCTTTACAAATAGCTAGTGGTATACTTACTTATGGCTTAACCTTTGCAAATGCAAATCCTTTAGTGTTCATCGCTCCTTCAGTAATTAGTTTAACTGGATTTATTGTTTGGGTTTCCTCTTATAACCATTTAAGGAAATATAGAATAATTGCTGAAGCTAAGGAATACAAAACTTTTTATAATTGAAAGACCTTGTTCGTTTTTTAATTGGTTCACTTCTAATCGTCGCTGGTCTTGGTCATTTGTTTTGGTTGCGTATTGAATTTCAAACACAAGTTCCATACTGGTTGCCTTTAGATCCTGATTTCGTGGTTCTTTCATCTGGATTTGTGGAACTCTTTCTTGGGTTAAGTTTACTTTTTTGGAAAAATCAACGCTCCAAAATTGGTTGGGCAACAGCCGTGTTTTTTATTCTTGTTTTCGCAGGAAATCTCAATCAATATTTTCAAGGTATTGATGCTTTTGGTTTAGATTCTGATGTGAAAAGATTAATTCGATTGCCTTTTCAACCGCTACTAATTATTGGTGTTTTGTGGACGACAAAAGTTAAAAGATAAAAAGTCCAGCACAATGTGCCAAACTTCTTTCGTGCCCACGACTGGATTTTTAACAAGAACCATAATTGGTGGTCTTACCCGAACATAAAGTCATTGCTTCTACGAAGCAATGGACATTTTTAGTTTTACCAAATCTCAAATGGGATTTGGATTTGTCTTAAAACTAAAAAGTCCAGCACAATGTGCCAGACTTCTTTCGTGCCCACGACTGGATTCGAACCAGCACACCTAATGGCACCACCCCCTCAAGATGGCATGTCTACCAATTTCACCACGTGGGCATTTTTATTTTTATCTTAAACCCATGTCCACCATCCCGATAACTATCGGGATCACCACGTGGGCTAAATAATGAGGTTGCAAATATAAAGCTAAATTTCTTTTAAGAAACCTCTTCGATGTAATTCAGATCCTTTCCAAAAGTTTCTTTTAATCGAGAAATGCTAAAGAATGCTAAACCAATAAATAGAACTCCAACAATAATTGCTGACCAATCATCAGTAATTGAAATGGATACTAAAAAAGTAAATAACAAGACAATAATATTAACCGAGCCACGAACGAAATTTGGAATCGTGTTTGCAGCCGTGGAACGAATATTAGTCCCAAATTGTTCAGCTGCAATCGTTACGAAAATCGCCCAATAACCTGTTCCAGTTCCAAGTAAGAAACAAAAAATATAATAGCTTTCTTTGGAGATTCCTTTAGAGAAAAATAGAAACGCAATTGTTAAAATCAATGTGAAACCTAAATAAATAGCGACAACAATTTTTCTACTTCGCAAGATTTGACTTAAAATTCCTGACAATAAATCACCGAACGATAGGCCGATATAAGCATACATTACAGCCTTGCCATTTTCAATATCTTGAATTCCAAGTAATGGGCCAAAATTATCTTTTGAATTCATTATTAATAGACCAATAATATACCAAATTGGAATTCCAATTAATATGCAATGGATGTATTTGATTAAATTTTCACGATTAAAAAAAATCAATTTCAAATCTCCTTTTCTAATTTGATTATCTTCTTTTGCATGCTTGAAAAAATCAGATTCGATTGTTCCAACTCGCAATAACAGTAAAACCAAGCCCATCAAACCTCCAACGATATAAGCAACTTGCCAGTTAGCAAATGAAATCCCCGTTAATTGTATTAAAACTCCAGCAATTGCAGTACCTTCCGAACCAACTAAAGAAGCCACTACGGCACCCAAAGCTCCAAAAGTCACAATTATCATCGTACCGTAACCTCGTTTTTCTTTCGACATCATTTCCGAAACAAGTGTTATCCCTGCTCCTAATTCACCGGCTAAACCAATTCCAGCAATCACTCTGACTATCGAATAAGTGGTTACATCAGTTACAAAAGCATTTACGATATTCGCTAAAGAGTACAATAATATTGAACCAAAAAGTACTTTTAATCTCCCTTTTTTATCACCAATCACACCCCAAAGTAAACCACCAATTAGCATTCCAAGCATCTGCATATTGAATAGGTATTTTCCCGTAGATGCCTTTAGTTCATCAGAAGCACCAAGCATAATTTGATTAAGACTTTCAGCTTTTACAACTCCAAACAAAACCAAGTCGTAGATGTCAACAAAATAGCCTAATGCAGCAACGATGATTAGAATAATAATTTTTCGGTTGGGAACAGTTTGGACTTCTTTCATGCAACGAATATAGAATTTTTACTAAAATAAGCTCAATTTTTAGGAAAGTTAGTTCATCTAAAGTTCAGGGTTTGATTTTCTGTTTATCTTTAACCAAATAAAAATAATGGTCGTAAATCTCTCACAACAACATTCGATTTTCAATAATTTCATAGCAGAAATTAGAGACGAACAAATTCAAAAAGACCCAATGCGTTTTCGTTTTAATATGGAACGAATAGCTGAAATTTTAGGTTATGAACTTTCCAAGAAAATGAATACAAAATCAATTGCTGTTCAAACACCTCTTGGGATTTCTGATGAGACAGTTATTAGCGACGAGCCAGTTTTGGCTACCATTTTAAGAGCTGGTTTAGCAATGCACAACGGACTTTTAAGAGTTTTTGACCGTTCGGATAGCGCTTTTATCTCGGCATTTAGAAAACATACAACTCCTGAAGAATTTGAAATTTATGTTGAATATTTAGCTTCACCTCAACTTGATGGTAGAACTTGGATAATCAGTGATCCTATGTTAGCTACTGGAAGTTCAATGGTAACTGTTTACAAAGCATTATTGAAAAGTGGTAAACCTTCTAAAGTTTATATTGTTTCTGCTATAGCAACACCAGATGCAATCGACTTAATTAAACGCAATTTCCCTGAAAACACGGAAATTTGGGTGGGAGCAATTGACTCAGAACTAACGGCTCAATCATACATTGTACCTGGTTTAGGTGATGCTGGTGATTTAGCATTTGGTGTAAAAGTTTAGTTATGAATTGGGCAGGGATTTCAGGCGTTTTTTTTATTGCAACTTTCAAATTTATGTTCTCAACCTTTGGAGGGCCTGCATTTGGATTAGCTTTTTATGAAACTTTTTTAGCTGCATTTGCTGGCGGTTCTATTAGTGCAGCAGTGTTCTATTTTGCTAGCGATAAATTCATGGAATATTCACACAACAAAAAAGTAGCAAAAGAAAAAGAGCTATTAGCAAAAGGTGTTTTGGTTCCGCATAAAAAGAAATTTACAAAAACCAATCGCTTAATTATTGGCATGAAAATGAAACTTGGAATTTACGGCATTTGCTTTTGGGTTCCTTTCTTTTTTTCTGTTCCGCTTGGAAGTATTATAGTGGCAAAGTTTTATGGCAAACTCAACCAAACTTTTCCTTTAATTGTATTAGGTATGGCAATAAATGCTGCAATTACAACTTTCATAACTTATGCCATTCTCGGATAAGCACATTTTCTTTGATTTAGATAGAACGCTTTGGGATTTTGAAAAAAACTCTGAAATAGCTTTACGGCAAATTTTCCAAGAAGAGCAATTACATAATCATTTACCAAGTTTTGAGGTGTTTCATGATTGTTATGTTATCGAAAATGCACGCTTATGGAAGCTGTATGGGCAAGGTTTAATGACGAAAGATGTATTGCGATATGAACGATTTCGTGCTGCATTACATGCCTTTTTCCCAGCAGAAGAACTTTTGATTAAAAGAATTGGTGATGCTTACGTCGAAATTTCCCCACGACAAACAGCCCTTTTCCCAAATGCAATAGAAACCTTAAAAAACTTAAAATCACTTGGTTTTACTTTGCATATAATCACGAATGGTTTTCAAGAAGTTCAATTTGTTAAATTAGAAAACTCAGGCTTGAAAGAGTACTTTGATATTATAGTTTGTTCTGAATTTATAGGTAAAAACAAACCCGATCCGGCGATTTTTAACCATGCATTTGAATTGGCAAAGTGTAAACCAAAAGATTCCTTAATGGTTGGTGATGATTATCATGCAGATATAACGGGTGCAACAAACGTTGGTATTCAAGCTATTCTGTTTGATCCAGAATTAAAAAATACGTACAATTACGAATGGGTTGTGAGTGATTTGAATGAAGTCTCCGAAATGGCAATAAAACTATTTCTCTTTAAATAAAGTCAAGACACCACGATTATTGATTTCTCCGACGGTAACATAAAGCTTCATTTTATTTTTTCGCAGATTCAATCGATAATGCATTTGAATCGGCGTTTCAGAATTGGTACTTACAAACTGTAACTTCCTTCCATTAGAAATGAAATTAATTTCTTTAGGCTGTTTTTTCTCGTCTAAAGTGTAATACGTATAGGTATATCGCCCATTAACGAATGCGAGACTCAAGTTCTCAACTCTAACTGAATCTCCAAATTTTAAAATTCGATAACCAGCACCATCTAATTTGTCGCCATTTCGATTCCAAACTTCAAAGCCACTGCCTTCTTTGTAGTTCCATTTTCCTACCAAATGTTTTGCTTTACCTTTTATTTGACTAAATCCAAAAAAAGGTAAAACCAATAAGCAAAGTGAGATTATTTTAACCATGTAATTCTTGTCTAAGTTTTTCATAAAGTACCATTCCACAAGCGATTCCAACATTCAAAGATTCAATTTCACCTTTCATAGGAATTCTTGCGCGCATATCTGCCATATTGATTAAATCCTGAGTAATTCCGTTTTCTTCAGATCCCATAATAATTGCAACAGAACCACGAAGATTTACTTCATAAAGCGGATAAGCTGTTTTTTCCGTACACGCTATTATTCTTAAACCACTTTGTTGAAGGTAAAAAATTGAATTTTTTAAATTATCTGTCTTGCAAACTGGAATTCTGTTTAATGCACCTGCTGAAGCTTTCATCGCATCAGAAGTTACCAATGCTGATCCTTTAGAAGGAATTAAAATAGCATCAACACCTTGACATTCAGCAGTTCTTGCAATCGCTCCAAAATTTCTAACATCAGTAATTCTATCTAACACTAAGATATTTGGATGCTTTTCTGCTTCCAATAAATCGTTTACAATCACTTCAATATCTTGATACTCTATTGGAGTTACAATCGCAATCACACCTTGATGTACACCAGATGTCAATGAATTCATTTTTTCTGCAGGCACAAATTGTAATTGAAAACTTTTTCCATTTAAAGCCTCTTTTACCTCTAAGAATAATTCCTTGTTCATCCCTTTCTGAATAAGAATTTTATTCAATTCCCTTCCTGATTTTATTGCCTCAATTACAGCATGAACTCCAAAAATCAAATCAGTACGTTCCTTGCGTTTATAACTCTCTCTTTCAGCGCCACGACGCATATTATCTCTTTCCATTTACTTAAATATAAATTCTAATTCAACATTTCCTTCTAAAGTTCTTGCAACGGGGCAAGCTTTTCCAGCTGCAATTACTTTACTCTTTATTTTTTCATCCCAATTATTCCCACTCAAATCCATTTCTACTAGCACTTTTTCAATTCTACGTGGTGAACTTGCCATTACTTTTAAAATCGAAGCCTCACATGAATTAAAAACAATCCCATGTTCTTGACAATAAATTCCCATAATTGTTATCATACAAGAAGCTAAAGAAGTTGCTACTAAATCAGTTGGAGAAAAAGCTTCACCTTTACCATGATTGTCAATAGGTGCATCCGTAATTATGGTATTTCCGGAGGCTAAATGGGTACATGAAGTTCGTAAATTTCCGAGATAGGATACTTTGGAAGTCATTTAAATTAGATTGAATTTAATACAAAGTTAGTCTAAAACTTTCTCTAAACTAAAACTAAATTTGATTGTGATGTTTGTTAACTTTTTATTAAATTTAGAAATTATTTTTGTGCAACCCAAAAATAAGGAATGACGTCCTATTTTTTTTACAATTCTAATATGAAAAAATTTCTCTCTATTCTACTTTTTTTAATTCCATTTTTGGCATTAAACCAATCATCTTGGAAAATAGAATATTCATCCAGTAAAGTTTTCATTGAAAACAAAGGTCAATTCGATGCAAGTGAAAACAAATTAGTTGGTGAAATTCAATACGCTGCAGATTTCGGGTCTACACGTGTATTTTTTGGTAAAAAAGGAGTTAGTTACTCTTTTCTAAATGCTAAAAAAGTTCCAAGGGATGAAAGAGCAGATTTGAGTGCTAAATTGAAATTAAAAACAACTGAGGATTATAAGCAATGGGAAAAAGTTATTGGGAAATTTCATTTCCAAGCTGATGAAGTGAATATGGTTTGGGAAAATGCAAATTACTCAACTATTAAAGCTGAAGGTGAAAAAAGTGACTATCATTCTTATTCTTACATCACTAAGGACGGAAAGGAATCAAATGTCAATTACGTAAAAGGTTTTAATAAAATTATTTACAAGGATATTTATCCTAAAATTGATATTGAATATGCCATTCACCCTCAAGAAGGATTGAAATATGCTGTGATTCTTCATCCAGGAGCAAATCCAGATGATGTAAAAATGGTCTACGACCGAGCTGTTAGAATAGAAAATGGTAAAGTAAAAGTAGCTACATTATTTGGAGATATTATCGACCACGAGCCTTTTACATTCTATCAAAAAAACACAAATACAATTATCAAATCTTCTTTTGAACAAATAGGTCAAACAATCAAGTTTAAATTAGGGAACTACGACAATAAAAAAACAGTTGTAATTGACCCTTGGACACAAACACCAGCTTTTCCATCCAATTGGGATGTTATCTGGGAGGTTGAAAAAGATGCGGCTGGAAATGTGTATGCAATAGGTGGAATTACGCCGATGCAATTATTGAAATATGATCCTGCAGGAAACTTACTTTGGACGTATAATACTCCTTATGATACAACAGGTGGAAGTTGGTTAGGTGGTTTTGCAACAAGCGATATTGGAAACTCATATGTTTGCAATGGTTCAGCAACAAAAATCCAATGTATAAACACAAATGGTGGTTTAACTTGGAATAATAACAATCCATCAGGTGCGGGTGCTACCTCAGAATTTTGGACAATTTCATTTAATTGTGACCAATCGAAATTAGTTGTTGGAGGAACAAAAATTAGTGGTCTCAATCCATCTCCTTGGATTTATGATGTAAACATGTCAAACGGAAATATTTTAGCAAGTGTACAAGTGAGTGGTACTCCTTCAGGTTTTGGAGTGGGACATGAAGTAAGAGCTTTGACAGAATGTAATAACAACAAATATTACTATTTATCCCATGACACAATTGGATATATAAATTCCAATCTAAGTTCTTGTGGAAGTTTAGGAGCTTCGAATGTAAAAATAGGAAGCGGACACAACTTTAGTTATAAAAATGAAAATTTTCGAGAAGGAAATTCTGGAATTCAAGCATTAAAAACCTTTGGAAACTTTGTATATGTTCATAGAGGTGATATCGTTGAAAAACGAAATTTTAATACAGGTGCAATTTTAGGAACAGTAACTATTCCTGGTGGTAGTTTTATTAATACTACACAATTTGGCTTCACAACTCGTCAAGTTGGTTGTAGTGGAATTGATATCGATGATTGCGGAAACGTTTATGTGGGTGCCACAAATGCTGTTGTTAAGTTTGATGGAAATTTAACTCAATTGGCAACTTACCCAACATCGTTTAAAGTTTATGATGTACATGTAACAACAAGTGGTAATATCATTGCAGGTGGATCAAGTGGAACTTCTGAGGATAATACAAGATCAGGAGGAATCCAACATATTAGTGCAGCAGCTTGTGCACCAATTGCAATAACTTGTTGTGATGCGTCAATTTGTCCAATTCCAAATTTATGTCAAACAGATGCACCTATTACTCTAACAGCCTCAACTAGTGGTGGAACTTGGTCAGGGCCAGGAATGAGTCCAAATGGTACTTTTAACCCTGCAACAGCAGGTGTTGGTACACATACGGTAACTTACACTTTATCTTGTGGTTCAGAAACTCAAACGGTTGTGGTTAGTCCATGCCAATCCTTAAATGCTTGTATTGAATCTAATGGATCAATTACTGTATCAAACGGAGTTGCACCTTATACTTGGGCAACTTTTCAACCAGCGAGCAATACACCAATAACAAATCAAGCGCAATGTGTGGCTTGTGGAGGGAGTTGGACCCCATTTGTAAACCAATGTCTAAGTGGAGTAACGCCAATCACATCATGTAATACACCTGCTCAATGGGTAAACTTTGCAACAGGCACGAATGCAACTGTTCCTAGTGGTCAAACTCAAGTGCAAGTAACAGATGGATCAGGAACAGTTACCGTTTTCACAATAGCCAGCCTTACTTCATGTAGTCCTTGCCCAACTTTAGTAGCAACTCCAACGTCCACAAACATCACTTGCAACGGTTTAACAAATGGTATTGGTTCCGTTTCAACAACAGGAGGAACTGCTCCTTATACTTATTCATGGACTGGTGGCGCAAGTACTTTAACTGGCGCTACACAAAATAATTTAGCTGCTGGAACTTATACTATTAGTATTTTAGATGCTGCCAATTGTCCAGGCTCTACAACAATTACAATCACTGAACCAACTCTAATTTCATTAACAAGCTCAAACATTGTTTCTGCAGATTGTGGTACAGCTAATGGTGCTGCAACTGTTAGCGCAACTGGAGGAACAGGAGCTTATACTTATTCTTGGAGTCCAAGTGGAGGAACAGCTGCTACTGCCTCAAACATTTTAGGTGGAAATTATACCGTAACTGTTCAAGATGCAAATCAATGTTCACAAACATTGGCAGTTACAATTCCAAATACAGGTGGTCCAACTATTGCAAACATTGTTGTTGTTAATCCAACTTGCTCAAATCCAAACAGTGGTCAATTAACAGTAACAGCTTCTGGAGGTACTGGAACTTTAACTTATCAATTAGGAACTGGAACTCCACAGTCAAGTAATATTTTTACAAATTTATCGGCAGGATCTTATACAATTACTGTTAGTGATGCCAACTGTTCAAATACTGGAACTGCGACAATTATAGCTCCTACTTCGTTCACTTTAAACCCAGGGACAATCGTTTCTGCTGACTGTGGTGCAACAAATGGAAGTGCAACAGTTATTGCAACTAATGGATCTGGAAATTATACTTACAATTGGAGTCCAGCAGGTGGAACGAATGCAACGGCGACAAATATCGCTGCTGGAGTTTATGATGTTACGGTTACTGACCAAACAAGTGGGTGTCAAGAAACTTTACAAGTTATTGTCCCTGCTTTAGGTGGTCCAACTTTGACTTTAACAAATAACCAAACTTTATGTGCCACGAGTGCTGATGGTTCAATTACAGCAAGTGCATCAGGCGGAACTGGACCTTACACATTCGCTTTAGGAACAGGAACACCTCAAACTTCTGCAACATTCAACAATTTAGCTGCAGGAACATACCAAGTAACTGTTTTTGATGCAAACAATTGCCCTGCAACACAATCTACAACCATAACATCTCCCTCACCAGTTCAAGCAACTACAGCCGTAGATATTTCTATTTGTACAGGACAAAGCACAACATTAACTGGTAGTGGGTCTGGTGGAACTGGTGCAATCACAATCACGTGGGGTAACGCACTTGTAGGTTCAACGCCATCTGTTTCTCCAACTGAAACAACAACGTATACGATGACAGCAACAGATGCAAATGGCTGTGTAGGATTCGATGACATAACTATCACCGTTTTGCCAGTTCCAACAGCACTTGGAAGCCCTGAAGATACTGCTGGAAGTGCTCCATTAGTGGTGGACTTCTCAAACTTTAGTTCTAATGCCACAAATTATGTTTGGGCATTTGGAAACGGACAAACACAAACAACAACTACAACAGCCAACGTAAATACAACCTATCCATCTGTTGGGACATACACAGTAACTTTAGTGGCTTCAAATGGTTTATGTTCAGATTCTTGGGAGGGGAATGTGACTGTAATTCCAATTGGAGAAATTGTTATTGAAATTCCAAATGTTTTCAGTCCAAACGGTGACGAATCAAACGATGTTTACGGAATTTTCACCATCAACGCTGCCTCACAAGAAGCTGCAATTTATAACCGTTGGGGAAACAAAATTGTAGAATTAAACACGCCGAATGCAACTTGGGATGGAACTGTTGGCGGAAAAGAAGCTGTTGACGGAGTTTATTTTATGAAATACAAAATCGTTGGTTTAAATGGACAAGAAAAAGAAGGTCAAACTTTCTTACACTTGATTAGATAAAAAAACAAAACACAATTTACAAAAATGGTTTGACTTAAAGTTGAACCATTTTTTTTTGAATCAGATTTATTATCAAGTTTTAAACCTTATTTTAGCACTTCCATTGAATTAAAATTATGAGAAAAATATTCCTTTTTGCTGTCCTTGTTTCATCTTTGGCAACAGCACAAAAAACAACTAAAACTACAACTACTACAACAACTCCAAAACCAATCTTTGACGCAGGAACAGTTTCCAGTCTTTCCTTTCGAATGGTTGGTCCCGCTTTAACTTCTGGTCGCGTTGCAGATATTGCTGTGCATCCGAAAAACAAGGATATGTGGTATGTTGCCGCAGCTTCTGGCGGTGTTTGGTTTACAGCTAATCACGGAATTACTTTTTCTCCGATTTTTGATAATTATGGTTCCTATTCCATTGCTTGTGTTGAATTAGCTCCGTCAAATCCAAATACCGTTTGGGTTGGAACTGGAGAAAACAACAATCAACGTTCGGTAGCGTATGGTGATGGTGTTTACAAATCCTTGGATGGAGGTAAATCCTTCACCAATATGGGGTTAAAATTAAGCGAACACATTGGTAACATTATCATTCATCCCACAAATGAAAACATCGTTTGGGTAGCTGCTTATGGTCCTGTTTGGAGTGCGGGAGGTGAACGCGGCGTTTACAAAACGACTGATGGTGGTAAAACTTGGGAACGTACACTTTTTGTTTCAAACGAAACTGGAATTGCTGAAATCGCTATCGACCCAACGAATCCTGAAATACTTTACGCTTCAGCGCATCAACGCAGAAGAACCGAAGCTACTTATATCGGTGGAGGACCAGAATCAACACTTTATAAATCAACAGATGGCGGTAAAACTTGGAAAGAAATTGCTGCTGGTTTACCTAAGTCGGATATGGGAAGAATTGGAATCGCTGTTTCACCAGTTGATGAAAATTATGTTTATGCAATCGTTGAGGGGAGATATGGAAAAGGTGGTTTGTACCGCTCCACGAATAAAGGTGAAAATTGGTCAAAACAAGGCGATTTTAATACAAGCGGAAACTACTACCAAGAAATCATTTGCGACCCAAATGACAAAAATAAAATCTTCGCAATGGACACTTATTTACACCACAGCGAGGATGGAGGGAAAACATTCAAACAAACCGGAGAATCAAACAAACACGTTGATAATCATTGCATTTGGATTGACCCAAGTAATACTGACCATTGGTTAGTTGGTTGTGATGGTGGCGTTTATGAAACGTATTCTCACGCAAAAGAGTGGTTTTACTACGCTAATTTACCAATTATTCAATTTTACAAAGTAACAACTGATAACGCTTCACCATTCTATAATATTTACGGTGGGACGCAAGATAATAACAGTATGGGTGGACCAGCTGCGACTAATAATGCTGCAGGAATTTTAAACTCAGATTGGTTCATCACAAATGGAGGAGATGGTTTTGAATCGGCAACAGATTGGTCGAATTCAAACATTGCTTATGCACAAGCACAATATGGTTGGTTGGTTCGCTACGACAAAGTTTCTGGAGAAAAAGTTCCAATTCAGCCGATGCCAGGAAAAGGTGAAGCTGCCTACCGTTGGAATTGGGATGCTCCTTTAATTGTGTCTTCACACGATGCTTCAACTTTGTACTTTGCAGCCAATAAACTATTCAAATCAACTAATCGTGGTGATGATTGGCAGACAATTTCTCCTGATTTAACCCAGCAAATTGATCGAAATAAAGACAAAGTTATGGGTCAAGTTTGGACAATTGATGCGGTGATGAAAAACGCGTCAACAACGATTTATGGCAACATTGTGGCTTTAGATGAATCACCGAAGAAAAAAGGTTTATTATACGTTGGGACAGATGATGGATTGATTCAAGTTTCCGAAAACGACGGTCAAAACTGGAGTAAACTTGGTGTTTTCCCGACCGTGCCAAGCAATACAAGAGTAAATATGTTGACGGCTTCTGTTCACGATGAAAATGTAGTTTTCGCTGCCTTTAATTCACAACGCCAAGGTGACTTTAAACCGTATTTATTGAAATCAACTGATAAAGGAAAAACGTGGACTTCAATCGTTGGGAATTTACCAACGCGCGGAAATGTTTACTGTATCAAACAAGATCACGTTGATCCAAATTTATTATTCGTAGGAACTGAATTTGGTGCGTTTTTCTCAAATGATGGTGGAACAAACTGGACAAAATTAGCAGGTTTACCAACAATTGCAGTTTACGACTTAGACATTCAAAAGCGAGAAAATGATTTAGTTGCAGCTACTTTTGGTCGCGGATTTTATGTGTTAGACAATTATGCACCTTTACGCGAATTGAAGAAAGAAAACTTAGATAAAAAAGCACATTTGTTTTCAATAAAACCAGCTTTATTATACGTTCCAGCTGATCCACTTGGCTTGGAAGGGACAGGTTTTCAAGGACATAATATGTGGTCAGCGAAAAACCCAGAATTTGGAGCAACGTTTTATTTGCATCTAAAAGATGAATTTAAAACCTTGAAAGAATTACGTCAAGACAAAGAAAAAGCATTGGAAAAAGACAAAAAAGATGTGACTTACCCAAGTTTTGATGAATTGAGAAAAGAAGAACAAGATCAAGCTGCTCAATTAATTTGGTTGATTTTTGATGCAAACGGAAAAGAAATTAAACGAATGTCTTCTAAAGCTTCAAATGGAATCAATAAACTTAATTGGAACTTGAGAACAAATTCAACAAACCCAATTAACAGCGGCGGAAATGGATTTTTGGTTACACCCGGAAATTATAGTTTATCGGTAACTTTAGTGAAAAATGATGTTGTTGAAACGTTAGTCGAAAAGCAACAATTCGTTGTAAAAGGTTTAAACAATCAAACTTTGTTAGCTAAAAACCCAGCTGAACTTGCAGCATTCAGAAGCGAAGTAGCAGAATTGAACAGAAAAGTAAGCGGTGTAGGTCGAGTATTGCGTGAGACCAATGAAATTTTGAACTTACTTCAAGATGCTATCACCAATTATCCAAATGCAGATTTAAGTCTTTTGAAAGAAGTGAAAGCCTTGAAAATTAGCTATGATGAATGTTCGCTTTTGCTTTGGGGAGACCGTCTTCGTTCAAAACACGAATTCGAAACAGCGCCAAGTTTGAGCGATCGCTTGAATATGGTTGAATATCAATTGTATGAAAATACTGCTGGAGTTTCTAATACGCATAAAGCCAATAAAACAATTGCTGAAGAAGAATACGCAGCTTTGAGAGTAAAACTAAACGATATGATTCAACGTATGGAAGCTTTGGAAGCGAAATTAGCAACTGTTCCAATTCCGTATACAAAATCGAGAGGTTTGGATTGGAAGAGAGATTGATGGGAAAATTAATCCAATAGGTTTTTGACTGAAAACTATTAAAGACAATCGATTTATTTTACATTTGTGTTTAACAATTAATTTTTAAAAATGAAAAAAAGTAAAATTTTAGTAGCTCTAACGGGTATTTTATTCTCATTTGGGTTCAATTTTAATTCTACGGCACAGGCTGTAGAACAAGGTAATATCATTGTTGATGCCTATTATGGATTTCCAAATTTGTATACAACTGTCTTTAAAGCTGCTTACGCAAGTTCAGGTGATGAGTTGGATTTAAAAGTTAATGGAGCTGGACCTTTAGGTTTACGAGGTGAATATTTGGTAACTGAAAAAATAGGACTTGGATTAGACATAGGTTTCAACAATTCAAAAGTTTCATACAATGAGGTTTATCAAGAATACAATTCTGTAACAGGGAATTATGATAATGTTACCTATTCATACGATTTTAAAACAAAAAAAATAGGTGCAATCGTTTGTGTAAATTACCACTTTTTAGACAATGATAAATTCGATATGTTTGGTACATTCGGAATTGGTTATGCAAATCGTTCTTTTTCATTTACATCAACTGATCCTGACTATGTTGCAACAGATGTTAAAAGCATAATACCTGTTGGTAGTAAAATAGGTTTAGGAATGCGTTATTTCTTTACTGATAATATTGGCGCAAACTTGCAATTAGGCTTCGGACAAGGAGGTATCCTAAACGCTGGTATTAGCGCTAAATTTTAATAATTAAACTTAAATGTTTAAGCAGCTAATAATTTTTGTTAGCTGCTTTTTTATTTCATAGAATTGGATTATTACAGCGAAAATGATTCAAAGTAACAATAAAATACCATGCTATTAAAATTAGTTTTAAGATCAAAAGTTTGATATAAATCACACAATTATTCGCTTTAGAAACGTTATTAACTTCACAGCTTGTATCTTCGTGTAGAATGACGTTTGGATCTAAATTATTTTTTGCTTTTTTACTAAGTCTTTTGCCTTTTCTGTCATCGGCTCAGTTTTCAAGTAAACGACATTTTCAATCCGCCGCGGCGGACTTAAGCAAGAAATCTTTTCAAATTGATACGCTTACAATTTATCCAAACTCATTCGTGGTTTTGGCAGGAAAAGATACGCTCTCTAAAAATGAGTACGATTTTAATTATTCAACCAACAGCTTTAAGCTTAACAAAAACAGAACGGATACGCTGACATTTAGTTATCAAGTGCTTCCATTTGAATTTAATAAAACAATAAAAAAGCGCGACACAACAATCATTTATCAAGAAAACAAAGGTGATCGAGATAAATTTAAAATTGAAAATACGTATACGGTCAACGATATTTTTGGTGGTTCAGATTTAACGAAAAACGGAAGTATTTCGCGCGGCGTTTCTTTTGGTAACAATCAAGATTTGGGTGTAAACTCATCTTTAAACCTTGAATTAACGGGGAATATTGCGCCTAATCTCAAAGTTATTGCTTCGGTTTCAGATGCTAATTTACCGATTCAGCCAGATGGAAACACGAACAAATTGCAGGAATTTGACCAAGTTTTTATTCAAGTTTACAACGATAATCTCAAAGTAGTTGCTGGGGATTTTTGGCTTTCTAAACCAACAGGCTATTTTCTGACTTATAAAAAACGAGCGCAAGGTTTAACTGGCGAATATTCGTGGTTGACACCTAAAGGAAATAAATTACAAACTCAAATCAGTGGGGCACTTTCAAAAGGTAAATTCAATCGTCAAATCATTCAAGGAATTGAAGCAAATCAAGGGCCATATCGATTGGTAGGAAGCGAAAATGAACCTTTTATTCTCATTCTTGCAGGAACAGAACGTGTTTACATCGACGGAAAATTGTTGGTTCGAGGTCAAGAATTTGATTATGTAATTGATTATAATTCTTCTGAATTGACCTTTACTTCCCGCAATCAAATCACTAAAGACACGCGAATTGTGGTTGAATTTCAATATTCAGATCAAAATTATGCAAGGTCGTTAGTGCAAAATTCAACAACTTTTACAAGTAAAAAAGTCGATTTATGGTTCAATATTTACAGTGAGCAAGATGCCAAAAATCAATCCTTACAACAAACTTTAAGTCCCTCACAAAAATTCTATCTCGGACAAATTGGCGACGATTTAAGTCAAGCACAAATTAATAGTATTGACTCTGTTGGCTTTATCGAAAACCAGATTTTGTATCGACTTACTGATTCGTTAGGCTATGATTCCGTTTTGGTTTATAGCGTTGTGCCAGCCGATGCAAAATACCGCGCGAGTTTTCAATTGGTGGGGCAAAATAATGGAGATTACATTCTTGATTCCTACAATGCGCTTGGAAAAGTGTATAAATGGATTGCTCCAGTAAATGGTATTTCTCAAGGAAATTATGCTCCTGCTCGATTAATTATTACGCCAAAACAAAAGCAAGTTATTAGCGCAGGTGGACTTTTTAAACTATCGAAATCCTTGAGTATTGAAACAGAAAGTGCGCTCTCTAACAACGATGTAAACACTTTTTCTAAAATCCAAAAAGAAAACGATCAAGGCTTTGCACAAATGACGCGTGTATTGCATAAATTAAATTTCGGGAAAGATTCCATTCCTAAGTGGCAACTCGAAAGCAAAGCAGAAATCGAATACTTAAGTACAAACTTTAGTCCTATTGAACAGTATCGAAAAGTGGAATTTGATAGAGATTGGAACACTAGAAACAAAGGTTTTACTGGTCAGCAATTAAGTACAAATGTGGGCACCACTCTCAAAAACAAGGACTTTGGAAGGATAAATTTGGAGGGTCAACGTTATTCGATAAGTAATCAATATCAAGGAAATCGAATTGCAACAGAAGGAAATTGGAATCAAAAAGGCTGGAATTTAAAATGGGATGGTAGCGCCTTGAAATCGAATGAAAACACTTCTTTTTTAAATCAAAGCAATCAATTTATCCGACATCGAGCAAATATTTCAAAAGATTTTAAATTGTTCAAAATTGGTTTTATTGACGATCACGAATACAATCTTTTTAGAGGAACGAATGCGACAATTCAAACTACAAGTTATCAATTTTACGATCAACAATTTTTCATTTCAAGAGGCGATTCAAGCGGGAATTCTTATAAAATTTTCTACCGCGAACGCTACGATCAAAAAGCAGATTCAATTGATTTAGTGGGGGTTGCAAAAGCGACAACTGCAGGTGGAGAAATTAATTTATTGTCGCTGAAAAATCAAAAACTAACCATTCTAACCGCTTATCGTTCCTTGAAAATCAAAGACTCTCTCCTACTCCAACAATCTCCTGAAAATTCTTTAGTTGGACGTTTTGACTACGAAGCACGCTGGTGGAAATCAGCTTTGACCTTAACTACTTTTTATGAAGTTGGTTCTGGTTTAGAACAGAAAAGAACCTTTCAATATCTAAAAGTGAACGATGGTCAAGGAATTTATACTTGGGTAGATTATAACAGCGACGGAATCAAGGACTTAAATGAATTTGAAATCGCACAATTCGTCGATCAAGCGAGCTATATTCGCATTTTTACACCAAGCAACGAATACGTAAAAACCTATTCCAACGAGTTTAATCAAAGTGTTTTTTGGCGACCAGAAAAATTGTGGAGTGCTAAAAAAGGTGTTTTAAAAGTACTTTCACTTTTCTCCAATCAAGCGCGTTTACGTATCAATCGGAAATTGAATGCTTTCGATATCAATACTGCTTTTAATCCTTTTGCGACTGATGTTGAAGACATTCGACTTGTAAGTGCTGGTTCAACTGTTCGCAACACTTTGTTTTTCAATCGTACGTCGAGTGTGATTACTGCCGAATATACCTTTCAAGATTCGCGCACGAAAAATTTATTGGCAAGTGGTTTTGATTCTCGAAAAAACGCCTCTCACGATATTTCCATTCGCTGGAATTTGACACCAAAATTTTCAATCGAAACGAAAGCTCAAAGTGGCGAAAAACTCTCTGCTGCCGATTACACAGTTGGAAGAAATTATGATTATCGTTTTCAGTTTATTCAACCGAGTTTGATTTATCAACCATCGACAAATTTTAGAATTGGAATTGACAGTAGAATTGGCAATAAAGTGAATGCTCAAAATCTTGGTGGCGAAACGTGTTCCTTGTTAGAAGTTGGTAGCAACTTGAAATTTAATCAAACAGAAAAAGGTAGTTTGCAAGGAGAATTTAAAACTATTCAATTAAATTTTGTTGGAAATCCAAACTCGGCAATTGGGTTTGAATTATTAGAATCGCTTCGTCCAGGAGTGAATTACACTTGGAATTTTGGCTATCAACGAGCAATTTCCAAAAACTTACAAATGACCATTCAATATTTGGGACGTAAATCAGAAAATACCCGAACAATTCACAGCGGAGGAATGGAAATTAGAGCCTTTTTCTAAAACTTCAAATGCTTCACTGAATTTCCAGAATTTTGAATTTCTTTCAAGGAATTGATACCGATATTTAAATGATCGTCAACGTATTCTGTTGTTACTTTCGCATCGCTAGCTTCCGTTTTCACACCATCAGGAATCATCGGTTGGTCACTCACTAAAAGCAAAGCCCCAACAGGAATTTCGTTGTAAAATCCAACACTAAAAATCGTTGCTGTTTCCATATCGATTGCCATTGCACGAATGGTGCGTAAATATTCTTTAAAGGCTTCATCGTGCTCCCAAACGCGTCTATTTGTCGTGTAAACCGTGCCTGTCCAATAATCTCTTCCAGCCAAACGAATGGTGTACGAAATTGCTTTTTGAAGATTAAACGATGGCAAAGCAGGAACTTCCGCTGGAAAATAATCATTCGATGTTCCTTCCCCACGAATTGCTGCAATAGGCAATATTAAATCGCCAATTTGATTTTTCTTTTTCAATCCACCGCATTTCCCTAAGAAAAGTACCGCTTTCGGTTGAATCGCCGACAACAAATCCATTATCGTTGCTGCCATTGCGCTTCCCATACTGAAATTGATAATCGTAATTCCTTCAGCTGTTGCCGACTGCATCGGACGTTCTTGCCCGTCAATTTCAACGTTGTATTTCTCAGCAAACATTTTTACATAACCACCAAAGTTCGTTAGCAAAATATATTGCCCGAATTCTTCTAGTTTTTTCCCCGTGTAACGTGGTAACCAGTTTTCTACTATTTCTTCTTTTGTTTTCATATTGGGGACTTTAGGATGTTAGGATTTTAAGACGTGAGGACTTTAAGATATTAAGAGATTAAGACTTTATGAGAGAATGAGAAATGAGGGAATGATGTTATGATAAATGAAATATAACTCGAAGTGAGATTTATACCTCCCCCTTTGAAGGGGGAATGAGGGGGATGACTGTCAATATTCATAATCAACCCATCACCTAACAACAAATTTAGTTTTATAAACTGCATTTTCATTCTCCAAAATAAAGAAATAAATTCCACTTTCAACATTAATTAATTGTACTGAGTTATTTTCAATTTTTCCTTTCTGAATTGCTTTTCCTTGAATATCAACGATTGTGTAATTGCCTTGAGCATTGATTGTTATTTTCTCGTTTGAAGAAACTGGGTTTGGGGAAAAAGTTAAGTCATAAAAATCCTTGCTATTTTCTTGAAGATTTGCAAACATCGAAAGAGAATCTGCAATTGCAGCCCAACTAACATAAATGTTTTCAGAACCTACTTGATAAGAAAAATTAAATGGACAAGCACTACAGCCTTGAGAAGGAGATAGGTCAACTTGATATGTTGGTGTAAAATAAAATCTTTGCAAAAATCCCGGAGTATCAAACCATCCACCAGGTTGAACACTTGTAAACAAACTTCCTCTTTTATCTAGTGATTCAAATAAAGTAGATTCACAACTTACAGTTATTGGAAAGTGATTAGACTTGATGTTTATTTGCATTGGAAATGTTGAAAAACTATGATTTCTTTTTTTAAAAATACCTTTCTTAGAATTAAATGAAGTTGGTAGAAATGTTGGGTTTTCATAATAATAATCTGAAATTCTCACTTCAAAAACACTATCCCAAGGTTGAGTAATAATGTTTTCTTCTCCAAAAGCTTCATCAATACTATCAGTCGCAAGTGGATCATAGCCCAAAACCAGAGTGTCGCGATTCCCAAGTGCATCTTCAAAATAGAGCTCAAATGAAAATTCCTGCGCTGACGTTATCAACGGCAAGAAAAACAAGAAAAAAATTAACTGTTTCATTTGGTAGTTTTTTTTGTGGACGTTAGGACTAAACGAGAAATGAGGGAACGATAAATGAGAGAATGAGGGAACGACAATTTGAAAATTAATCTGCAATTTGTAATCTTCTAATCTGTAATCTTTATAATCAACCGCTCCTCTTCCTTTGTAACTTTTACTAAATTATTTTTCGTCAACGTTTTAATACTCGTATCCCACGCTTTATTACTCATTTCAAATTTCGCTCTTAATTCTGGTAATTCAAGTTCTCTTTCAACTTTCATTACATCAAATATCGCTTTTTCGTTGTCGTTCAATTCGATTTTTACCGATTTTGTTTCAGGACGCATTTGAGGGAAGAACAACACTTCTTGAATCGAAGAATTATTCGTCAACAACATCACCAAACGGTCGATTCCAATTCCCATTCCTGAAGTTGGTGGCATTCCGTATTCCAATGCACGCAAGAAATCTTGGTCGATAAACATCGCTTCGTCATCGCCTTTTTCAGATAAACCTAATTGATCTTCAAAACGCTCACGTTGATCTATTGGATCATTCAACTCAGAATACGCATTTGCAATTTCTTTTCCGTTCACCATCAATTCAAAACGCTCTGTCAACTCTGGATTTTCGCGGTGACGTTTACACAACGGTGACATTTCAATCGGATAATCTGTGATAAATGTTGGCTGAATGTAGTTTCCTTCGCATTTCTCACCGAACAATTCATCAATCAATTTTCCTTTACCCATCGAAGGAGTTGTTTCGATTCCCATACTTTGACAAGCTGCACGCAATTCATCTTCCGTTTTTCCATTGATATCAAAACCAGTAAAATGCAAAATCGCATCGCGCATCGTAACACGTGCAAATGGAGCTTTCAAGGAAATTTCTTTGTCTCCCACTTTGATTTCTGTCGTTCCACAAACATCTAACGCAACACGCTCAATCATTTTCTCTGTGAAATCCATCATCCAATTGTAATCTTTGTAGGAAACGTAAATTTCCATCACTGTAAATTCTGGATTGTGTGTGCGGTCCATTCCTTCGTTGCGGAAATCTTTTGCGAACTCATAAACGCCATCAAATCCACCAACAATCAATCTTTTCAGATATAATTCATTGGCAATTCTCAAATACAATGGCATATCTAGCGCATTATGATGTGTAATAAACGGACGTGCCGCTGCTCCACCTGGAATCGGTTGAAGAATCGGTGTTTCTACTTCTAAATAGCCGTACCCGTCAAAAAAGCGACGCATCGAACCGATTGTTTTAGAACGTTTGATGAACGTATCTTTCACTTTTGGATTCACAACTAAATCCACATAGCGTTGACGGTAGCGCAATTCAGCATCCGTAAATGCATCGTGCACATTTCCTTCTGAATCTGTTTTTGGCAAGGGCAATGGACGTAAAGCTTTACTCAAAACCGTAAATTCTTGCACGTGAACGGAGGTCTCTCCTACTTGCGTTTTGAAAACGTAACCTTTCACGCCAATGAAATCACCTAAATCAAGCAATTTCTTAAACACTTCATTGTAAAGCGTTTTATCTTCCCCCGGGCAAATTTCGTCGCGGTTAAAATACACTTGAATTCTTCCTGACGCGTCTTGTAACTCAGCAAAAGAAGCTTTTCCCATCACACGTTGGCTCATCATTCTACCTGCCAAACAAACCTGCTTACCATCTTCAAAATTCTGCTTGATGTCTGTTGCATAATCGCTAACAGGATAAAGTGCCGCTGGATAAGGATCAATTCCCAAATCGCGTAATTTTTGAAGTGACTCGCGTCGTAAGATTTCTTGTTCAGAAAGTTCAGAATGACTCATGTTTTGTTTTTGTTTTAATGTGCAAAGATAACTTTTGAAAATGAAATAAGTTGAGAAGTGACAACTGAAAGTTTAGAACTTATAACTACAAGAAGAAGAAAAGTTAGATTCATATTTCTTCATAACAAAGAGATGAAAGGATTCGTCTATGCGAATTAGAGCTGATTTTAATCAAATACAAAAAATTTAAGATTTCACATATCTCATATTGCTGAGAAGTCACTCTCATTTTTTCACTATCCTTTACTGCCCACTAAATAAATATTACCACTTTCTCCCACCTATGTGAAAAACTTTTATTTTATTAGCTTTTATCAAGTTTTTATTACTCAAAAAGAAACCTTTTTAATCCCTTATCGTTACAAGTTATTAACAATTTAAAGTTTGGTGGTAAAAAGTGGTAAAATACCATTAATTTTACCCATTACAACGCTATGGCAGGACTAGTAGGAGAATTTGAAGTTAAACTGGATGAAAAAGGCCGGTTTTTATTTCCTTCCGGATTACGGAAGCAGCTTTCTCCTGCCGCTCAGAAAGATTTTATGTTGAATAAAGGTTTTGAGGATTGTTTGACGCTTTACCCATTGACAGAATGGGAAAAATTGAGCGCAAAACTTTCTAAATTGAATTTGTTCATCGAAAGAAATCGCTTGTTCTACCGCATGTTTCATCAAGGTGCAAAACAAATCACTTTGGACAACGCAGGTAGAGTACTTGTTCCTTCTACACATGTAGAAAGAGTCGGTTTAAAGCAAGAGGTAATGTTGATTGCTTACAACGATCGCATTGAAATCTGGGATAAGTCCAAATACTTCGAGATGATCGAAGCGAACATGGCCAATTTCGCTGAGTTAGCGAATGAAGTAATGGGTGACTTAAACAATGGAGAATAATTTAGAATACCACGTTCCTGTACTACTAAAAGAATGTATTGAAGGTCTAGCCATCAAGCCAAATGGGGTTTATGTGGACGTAACTTTCGGCGGCGGCGGTCATTCTAAAGTGATGCTTGAACACTTGAATGCAGAAGGAAAATTAATCGCTTTTGATCAAGATGCCGACGCCAACAAAAATCGCATAGATGCACCAAATTTCTACTTCGTTGCTTCCAATTTCGCTTTCTTAAAAAATCATTTGAAGCTTTTGAAAATCGACAAAATCGACGGTTTATTAGCTGATTTAGGTGTTTCGTCACATCAATTTGATGCAGCAGAAAGAGGTTTCACCATTCGCGAAGACGCTCCTTTAGATATGCGTATGAATCAGTTTTTGCAACGTTCAGCATTTCATGTGGTAAATGAAGATACCGAAGAGCAATTGATTTCCATTTTTAGATATTATGGTGAATTGACAAATGCGCGTGCAATTGCACAAGAATTAATTTTAAAGCGCGCAGATAGACCAATAAATACAACGTTTGAATTGATGGATGCATTGAAAAGATTTGCGCCAAAATTCAAAGATCATAAGTTTTACGCACAGGTTTTTCAAGCAATTCGAATTGAAGTTAACCAAGAATTAGAAGTGCTGAAACAAATGTTGGAACAAGCTGCTGAAGTTTTGGTTCCAGGTGGACGTTTAGTGGTAATGTCTTACCATTCCTTAGAAGATAGATTGGTTAAAAATTTCATGAAACGTGGCTCGTTTGACGGCGAAATTGAAAAAGATTTCTTTGGAAATGTTCAAAAACCATTGAGTGAAATCGTGCGCCACCCTATTGTACCAAATGAAGAAGAAATAAAAAGAAACACGCGCGCTCGCAGTGCCAAATTAAGAATCGCAGAGAAAAATGGCTGAGAACGAATTTGATACATACGAGAATGGCGAAAAAACAGGAACTCAGTCTGAAAACAAGACGAGTTCCAAGAAAAGCACAGGCAAAAAACCGAATGCTTTTATGCAAATATTGAATGGGGAATTTCTTACAAAAGAGTTCTTTCTGAGCAATTTAGGCTATATCTTTTTTATAATGGGTTTGTTGCTTGTAATTGTTTCAAAAGGCTATTACGGAAAACAACTTATTGATGAAACAAATAAAACGCAACGAGAACTAGATCAAAAAGCTGCGGAATACATCGAAGCAAAATCGAGATTAGAATTTGTGACAAGAAGATACAAATTGGTAGAAAAATTAAAATCAAGGGATTTGCAAGAATCTCAAAACACTAAAAAAGTAATTCGATTAAAAAAAACAGATGAGTAAGGATAAAAATTTTCTTTATTATAGAGCTTATGCTGTTTATATTGGGTTTGTGCTCATTATGCTTTTGGTATTGTACCAAACGGCTTCTTTACAATGGCAAGGTCGTTCTAGTTTGTTTGAAGAATCCGACGAAGTAATCCCTGTTCGTATAGTAAAACGCTATCCAAGAATGGGTGAAATCTTGGACGAAAATATGGTTCCATTGGTTTCTTCCGTGACTTTCTACGACATCCACATGGATCCAACGGTTGTGAAGCAAGAAATTTTTGACGAAAAAGTATCTGAACTTGCTGCTGGTTTGAGTAGAATTTACCCAGATAAAACAGCTCGTGAATGGGAAAATCAAATTCGAAGCGCAAGAGCAAATGGGTCGAGGTATTTATCGATTAAAAACAAAATCACTAATGAGCAAAGGAAACAATTAAGAGCTTTGCCAATTTTTGAGTTGGGAAGAATGAAAGGTGGAATTATTGACACAGATGAAACCATCTTAAGAAAAAAACCAAATGGTGCTTTGTTAGGTCGTACACTTGGATATTATCAAAGTAAAGAAGAATATGGGAAAGAGGTCAAAGTAGGAATTGAAGGTGCTTTTATAAATTATTTACGTGGAACCGAAGGAGAAGAAATCGAACAAAAATTCTCAACAGGTTGGAAAAAAATTGGACAAATTGTTAAAGAAGCTGTTGAAGGTGCCGACATCATCACCAGCTTTGATAAAGATATCCAAGAGGTAGCACATTCAGAATTGGAACGTCAACTGCGCGACATGGATGCAGAGCATGGGTGTGTTATTGTAATGGATGTAAAAACAGGTTTCGTTAAAGCCATTGTAAATCTAGGGAAACTTAAAAATGGAAATTATTCTGAGTATTACAATTACGCTATAGGAGAACTTTCAAACCCAGGATCAACCTTTAAACTAGCTTCTATAATGGCAGGTTTAGAAGATGAAAAATATAAAATCACTGACAAGGTAAAAGCTTATGGTCGCTATAATTTCGCTAGTGGAAAGAAATTGGAAGATTCTAATGATGGAAGGGGTTATGGAGAAATTACAATTCAACAAGCATTTGAAAAATCTTCAAATGTAATCGCTCAAATCACAAACAGAGCCTACCATAGCGAACCAGATCGTTTTATCAAAAGATTAGAACAATTTGGAGTTACAGAACCATTAGGAGTTGATATTGCAGGAGAACCCAATCCAGAAATTCCAAGACCAGGAAAAAATAGATGGTCAGGATTATCTATTCCTTGGATGTCTATTGGATATGAGTTACGCACAACACCTCTTCAAACTTTAGCTTTTTACAATGCAGTAGCTAATAATGGAACCCTTGTTCGACCTCAATTTGTAAAAGAAATTCGTCGCTCGGGTCAAGTTATTAAAAAGTTTAATCCGGTTACTTTGAAAAGTAAAATCTGCTCCGATCAAACATTACGAATCGTTCAAGGTTGCTTGGAAGGTGTAATGAAAAATGGAACGGGTAAGGAATTAAAGGGTGTAGAATTTGAAATCGCAGGTAAAACAGGAACTGCAAAATTAGCAAGTGCTAAAGGAACATTTGAAGAAGAAAAAAAGAGTTCTTACCAAGCTTCATTCGTTGGCTATTTCCCAACTGACAAACCAATGTACTCCTGTATAGTTGTGATATCTAAACCTCGCAAAGAATACTACGGTGCACGTGTTTCAGGAACCGTTTTCGCAGCAATTGCTAATAAAGTTTACGCAAACACTTTAAAATACCACAAAGCTATAAACGAAACAACGCCTTTGAGCTACAACTTACCAAAAGTAAAAAGCGGAAATAAAAGAGATATCACTGCTTTGTTGAAAATGCTAAATGTGAACTACCAATTGAACTACGAAGGAGAATGGTTAACAGCTGATACATTGGCTAAAAAAGTACAATTAGATAGAAAGAAAATTGATAAAAACCTTGTTCCAAATGTAATTGGAATGACTGCGAAAGATGCTGTTTACTTACTTGAAAATCGTGGATTGATAGTAAAATTAATCGGTTATGGTAAAGTAACGAGTCAATCTTTAAACGCTGGAATTCCATTCGGAAAAGGACAATTAATTAAAATAGAATTGAAACAATGAGTTTGCTTTTAGACTTACTTCCTGCTGTAAATTATACGCTTGTTCAAGGAAACTTGGAGCAAGAAATCAATGAATTGGTATTTGACTCTCGTAAAACATCGGCTGAATCGGTATTTTTTGCAATTGTCGGAAGTACGAATAATGGTCACGATTACATACAATCTGTTTATGAAAGAGGTTGTCGCGTTTTTGTAGTACAAGAAACAACAAGCTTACCTATAGACGCAACGATTATAAAGGTTGCAAATACTTCAGAAGCGCTAGGTTTAATGGCTTGTGCGTTTTACGATTATCCTTCGCAAGATTTGAAATTAGTAGGAATTACAGGAACCAATGGAAAAACGACTACCACTACCTTACTTCATAAATTGTTTACTGAACTTGGATTCAAATGTGGCTTGATTTCTACAGTTGTAAACAAAATTGGTACTACTGAAATTCAATCTACTCACACAACTCCAGACCCAATAAACTTGAATGCTTTGCTTTCAAAAATGGTAGCTGAAGGATGCAAATACTGCTTTATGGAAGTAAGTTCACACGCAGTTCATCAACACCGAATCACGGGTTTAGAATTTGTTGGAGCAGGATTTACAAATATTTCACACGATCATTTAGATTATCATAAAACATTTGCAGAATATATCCGTGTTAAAAAAGCATTTTTCGATGGATTAGGAAAAGAAGCCTTTGCATTGGTTAATTCCGATGATAAAAACGGAATGGTGATGTTGCAAAATATAGCTGCCAAAAAAGTAACTTATGCACTTAAAACACCTGCGGACTTCAAAGGAAAAGTAATAGAAAATGAATTGACTGGTCTGATTATGACTATCAATAATACGGAAGTTTACTCGCGTTTAGTAGGCGATTTCAATGCTTACAATCTATTGGTTGTTTTTGGTGTAAGCCAATTATTGGGAATGGATGAACTAGAAGTGTTGCGCATCATCAGCAATTTAGAATCTGTTGAAGGTCGTTTTCAATATGTGCGAAGCAATACAGGAATAACAGCTATTGTCGATTACGCACACACACCAGATGCACTTGAAAATGTTCTAAAAACGATCAACAGCATTCGTAAAGGAACTCAAAAAGTCATCACACTTGTAGGTTGTGGTGGCGATAGAGATAAAACCAAACGTCCGAAAATGGCTCAAATTGCTTGTGATTTAAGTACGCAAGCAATTCTGACTTCGGACAATCCAAGAACTGAAAATCCACAAACTATATTGGAAGAAATGGAAGCTGGATTGAATACTGAACAACAAACAAAAGCAATCACTATTCAAGACCGAAGACAAGCAATTAAAACTGCTATTTCTTTAGCAAATGCTGGGGACATTTTACTTATTGCAGGGAAAGGACACGAAAAATACCAAGAAATAATGGGTATCAAACACGATTTTGATGACCTAAAAATAACAGAAGAACTATTTAACCAATTGAAGAAATAATGCTGTACTATTTATTTGACTACTTAAATAAGCTAAATTTTCCTGGAGCAGGACTTTTTGATTTTATTTCCTTCAGAGCAGCTTTAGCTTTGATAACATCATTGATAATTTCTGTCGTTTTTGGACAAAAAATAATCAATGCTTTACGCCGTCAACAGATTGGAGAAACAGTTCGCGACTTAGGTTTAGCAGGACAAATTGAAAAATCTGGAACGCCAACTATGGGAGGATTGATCATTCTTTCAGCGATTTTGATACCAACATTATTGTTCGCCAAGTTACATAACGTTTACGTAATCACAATGTTAATGGCAACTATTTGGTTAGGACTTATAGGTTTCTTAGACGATTACATCAAGGTATTCAAAAAAAATAAAGAAGGATTAAAAGGAAGATTTAAGGTTATTGGTCAAATCGGTGTGGGTTTAATTGTGGGTTGCATCCTTTATTTTTCAGATGATGTGACTGTCCATAAACGTGTGGATGCCGACTATAAATTGCAAGCTGATGAGGAATTTGTAACTGAGGCGCACATTCAAAACGATGGCGAAACATACAAATGGGTGAAAACGGACGATATGACCACTACAATTCCATTCATCAAAGGGAATGAGTTCAATTACAACTGGTTAATTGGTGATTGGCACAAATCGTATGGCTGGCTTTTATTTATTCCAATTGTGATTTTTATCGTTATCGCAGTTTCAAATGGCGCAAATATGACGGATGGTTTGGATGGTTTGGCAACTGGAACATCAGCAATTATTGGTATTGCTTTAGCGGTACTTGCTTACGTTAGTTCGCACGCCAAATTCGCTGATTACTTAAACGTAATGTACATTCCAATGGCAGAAGAATTAGTAATTTTTATTGCTGCTTTTGTTGGTGCTTGCGTTGGATTCTTATGGTACAATTCCTTTCCTGCTCAAGTATTTATGGGTGACACGGGAAGTTTAGCTTTGGGTGGAATCATTGCCGTTTTCGCGATTTCTATTCGTAAAGAATTATTGATTCCCGTTTTGTGCGGAATTTTCTTAATCGAGAATTTGTCTGTAATGATGCAAGTTGGTTATTTCAAATTCACAAAGAAAAGATTTGGAGAAGGAAGACGAATTTTCCTAATGGCTCCACTACATCACCATTATCAGAAAAAAGGACTGCACGAGGCGAAAATCGTTGCTCGCTTCTGGATTGTTGCGGTTTTACTGGCTGTTATCACGATTGTAACACTCAAATTACGCTAAACAGTGGAAGGAAATGGTAAAAATATCGTAATTCTAGGCGCAGGCGAAAGTGGCGTTGGCGCAGCTATTCTTGCTCAAAAACAAGGATGGAATGTGCTTGTGTCTGACGGTGGAAAAATCAAAGAATCTTTCAAACTTGAACTTGACAACCGTGCGATTAAATGGGAAGAAGGTATGCATTCTATTGAGCGTATTCTAAAAGCTGACTTGATAATAAAATCTCCTGGAATTCCCGATAAAGTTGCGTTGATTCAATCAATTAAAGCGAATGGAATTAAGATTATATCGGAAATTGAATTCGGAGGTTATTATTCCAACGCAAAAACGATTTGCATCACAGGAAGTAACGGTAAGACAACCACAACGATGTTGACGTATCACATTCTGAAAAAAGCAGGTTGGAATGTTGGATTAGCTGGAAATGTTGGACAAAGTTTTGCGAAACAAATCGCAGAAGAAAATTACGATTGGTATGTCTTAGAGTTGAGTTCATTTCAATTGGATGATATGCACGATTTCAGAGCGAACATTAGCATTTTAACCAATATCACTCCTGACCATTTAGACCGCTACGAATATCAAATGCAGAATTATGTAGATTCTAAATTCAGAATTCTAAATAATCAACAACACGAAGATTGGTTCATTTACAACTTAGATGATCCAATTATTCAAACAGAAATAACAAAAAGAAAACCCACAATGCAATTAGCACCTTTTTCATTAAAAGAAGAAGTTGCAATTGGTGGATTTGCAAAAGAGAAACAACTAACAATAAACATAAAAGAACAATTAACTATGTCAATTTACGATTTAGCTTTGAAGGGTAAGCACAATACCCAAAATTCGCTTGCAGCAGGGATTGCGAGCCGTATTCTAGAAATTCGCTCTGAAGTAGTACGCGAAAGTTTAGGTGATTTTGTAAACGTTGAACATCGTTTGGAATTTGTTGCTAAAGTGAATGGCATCGATTTCATTAACGATTCAAAAGCAACGAATATCAACTCAACTTGGTTCGCTTTAGAAAGTATGGAAAAACCAACCGTTTGGATTGTTGGTGGAGTTGATAAAGGAAACGACTACTCAGAATTGGATGGATTAGTAAGCGAAAAAGTGAAAGCAATCATCTGTCTTGGAACTGATAATCAAAAAATAATCAATGCGTTCAAAGGAAAAGTAGAAACGATTGTAGAAGCTGGATCAGCAACAGAAGCGGTTGCTTATGGTTACCAACTAGCAAGAAAAGATGAAACGGTTTTACTTTCTCCAGCTTGTGCAAGTTTTGATTTATTCGAAAACTACGAAGACAGAGGAAATCAATTCAAACAAGCGGTTAGAGCTTTATAATTTCTGTACAAATGAGTGAGAAAGAAAAAAGTGGGGTTAAAAATTTTGTTGAACAAAGTTCTGAGTTATCAATCTCTAGAACAGGAACACTAATGCCAAAAGGAAAGTTATTCGGAATGGATGCATTCGTTTGGTTGTATCCAGGTGTAGAAACCTTGAGTTCAACAATTGAATCATTTCCTTTCGATGTTGTTTGGATTGGAAACGGTGCAGAAATGGAGGCAATTTTAGAGCAAAATCCTTCTATTGAATCAAAAGTGTTACGCTATTTAATCATCGGTGAAACGGAATTCAAAAACGAAAAATGTTTGTATTTCGCGGATATCAATGAAGCACTAAAATCAATAAAAGAAAATTCTAAAAAACCAGGAATTGTACTTTTCACCTCAACGGATTCAAATACAGAATACACAAATCGTCAAATAAATAACTATTTAGAACTAGTACAAGTTTAATGAGAGACTACTTAAAATATCTGAAAGGCGATCCAATTATTTGGATTATTACCCTTTTAATGATGGGTTTCTCATTGGTGACCGTGTATAGTTTTGTGCCTATACTTGTCAAAATTGAGGGAGGAACACCTTTCAGTTATTTGTTTAAACATTTGATTTATGTTGTTTTAGGATTTATAGCAATGTATTTTGTACATCGTGTAAATCCAAAATATATTAGTCAACTCACAAAATTCGGCTATTATCTTGGTATTGGTATGTTGCTTTTCACTTTGTTCTTTGGTGTAGAAGTCAATGGTGCTGGTAGATGGATTCGAATTCCATTTGTGAGTTTGACCTTCCAATCTTCTGATTTTGCAAAGCTTGCTTTATTGATGTATGTTTCCAAATTATTGGTGCGAAAAAAAGACAAATTGGACAATTGGAAGGAAGGTATATTTCCAATTATGTTGCCGATTATTGTGATATGTGGATTGATTGTGAAGGACAATTTCTCAACAGCCTTTATGTTGTTTGCACTTTCAATGGTTTTGCTATTCATTGGTAAAGTGCCATTTTTGAAACTTGCTAGTATGGGAATTGCCATTATTAGTTTAGCTGGATTAGTGCTTCTTTTACATTTGAGTTTACCTGAATTAAACATTCTTCCACGCTACGATACTTGGAAAAATCGAATCACGAATCGAGCATCAAGCGACGAGAACAATCTTGAAAATGCGCAAGCAAACAATGCAAAATTGGCTATTCATAGTGGGCTATTAATCGGACAAGGAGTTGGGGACGGAAAGTTAAAAGAGTATCTTCCTGAAGCTTATGCGGATTTTTATTACGCAAGTTTCGTTGAAGAATTTGGTTTTATTTCAGCAATTGTTTTAGTACTTCTTTACTTAATTCTTTTGTTTAGAATAATAAAAATTGCATTGGTAACAGACGACTTATTTCAATCCTACACAAGTCTCGCTATTGGAATTCATTTGCTATCTCAAGCAAGTATTAATATGTTAGTCTGTACGGGAGTTTTTCCTGTGACAGGTCAAAATATGCCATTTTTGGCAATGGGAGGCTCAGCATTAATCATGGCTTGTGTCTCCATCGGAATAATACAATCTTTCGCCTACCAACTACAAAAAAAGAAAGATTTAACAACTGCTGAACCGAAGGCAGAAAAATAAATAAATTACTATGATAGAACGAGTTGTAATTTCAGGTGGCGGAACAGGAGGACATATCTTCCCTGCGATAGCAATAGCCGATGAAATTAAGAGAAGAAACCCGAAAGTCAAAATTCTGTTTGTTGGAGCGAGTGGAAAAATGGAGATGGAAAAAGTACCACAAGCAGGTTATAAAATTGAAGGTTTACGTATTGCAGGATTTCAACGTGATTTTTCCTTGTCAAATCTATTGCTTCCTTTTAAAATCATCAAAAGTTTGTGGAGAGCAAGAAGTATCTTGGATAAATTCAGACCGCAATTAGTAATTGGTGTTGGCGGTTACGCAAGTGGTCCAACTTTAAAAATGGCGAATTGGTTAAGAATTCCAACCTTGATTCAAGAGCAAAACTCATTTCCAGGAAAAACGAATAAAATGCTTGCTAGAAAAGCAGAAAATATCTGTGTTGCATATGAAAATATGGATCGCTTTTTTCCAAAGGATAAAATTGTTATTACAGGAAATCCAGTTCGAAAAGAATTTCACGACACAACGGCAACTAAAGAAGAAGCACTAGCTTTTTACAAATTAGATAAAAGCAAACCTGTGATTTTAGTTATTGGAGGAAGCCTCGGTGCAAAGACTTTAAATCGCTCGATTGTCAAACACATTGACACAATCAACGAGGCAAATGTTCAAGTGTTACTTCAAACAGGAAAACACTATTACGACACAATCATTGAAGAAACGTTCAACGAGGATATGTCTAACATAAAACTATTGCAATTCATTCACAGAATGGACATGGCCTATGCCGCAGCCGATATCATTATTTCTCGCGCAGGAGCTATATCTGTTTCGGAATTAAGTATGGTCGGAAAACCGATAATTCTTGTACCATCACCAAATGTTTCGGAGGACCATCAAACGAAAAACGCAATGGCCTTGGTCGAAAAAAATGCAGCAATTTTAGTTAAAGATAGTGAGGCAAGAAAACAACTTGTACCTGAAGCCTTGGAATTATTAAAAGATAAAACTAAACAAACAAATATATCAAAAGCCTTAAAACAATTAGAAAAACCGAATGCAACATTAGAAATTGTAGACGTTTGTGAAAGCATTGTGGATAGAAAAAGAAGGAGAAGAAGTAAAGTTGAGAATTGAGAATTTAAAATGTAGAACTAAGAACTAAGAATTAAAAATGAAGAGTGAAAAATAGATTGCAGATTTTAAGATTGTATATTAACTCCCTAATTCTCTAATTTCTCATTCCCTCATAAAGTCCTAATGTACTAAAGTCTTAAAATCCTAAAGTCAAAATAAAAAAATGAAAAACAACCTATTAAATACATACAAAACCGTTTACTTCCTCGGAATTGGTGGAATTGGAATGTCTGCTTTGGCAAGGTATTTTAAAAGTCAAGGATTGAAAGTATTGGGTTACGATAAAACGCAAACAGAACTTACCAAACAATTAGAGGCTGAAGGGTGCGAAATTCATTATGATGATTTAGGGGAAGAATTAGCAGATGAAATCAAAGATTTAGAGGAGGCATTGGTTATTTACACACCTGCGATTCCTGCAAAAATGGAAGAATTTAAGTTCTTGAAAGCTAAAGAAATAAAACTTTACAAGCGCTCTGAAATTTTAGGAATGTTAACACGAACTTCCAAAGGTTTGTGTGTGGCAGGCACGCACGGAAAAACAACAACAAGTTCTCTTTTAGCGCATATACTAAACCAATCTTCTTGGGGATGTAATGCATTTTTGGGTGGGATTGCAACGAATTTCAATTCAAATCTCGTGCTTTCAACAGGTAGTAATTGGACCGTAATTGAAGCCGACGAATTTGACCGTTCATTTTTACAACTTTCGCCTTTTGCAAGTATCATTACAGCTGCTGACCCAGACCATTTAGATATTTATGGAAATGCTGATCAATTCTTGGAAGGATTTCGCCAATATGCGATGAAAACAGATTTAAGTGGCGTTTTGGTTGAAAAAGAAGGATTGGAATTGAATACTTTAGCAAAAAAAGTGACGTATTCTCTAAACTCTTCAACTGCTAATTACAGTATGAATAATCTTGTTTGGGAAAACAATTTTTTATACGGTGATGTACGCTTGAAAAACGGATTTTGGCAAAAAGTAAAACTCGGAATTCCTGGATTGCATAATGCGGAAAATGCACTAGGTTGTATAGCACTTTTGAATGAATTGGGAATGTCTGAACAAGAAATAAGAAATGGTTTGGAAAGTTTCTTAGGTGTGAAAAGACGTTTTGAGTTTCAATTACGCACGGATAATTTGATCTACATTGACGATTACGCGCATCATCCTATGGAAATTAAATCCTTAGTAGAATCGATTCGAATGCTTTATCCTGAAAAGAAAGTAACAGGAATTTTTCAACCACATCTTTTCTCAAGAACGAAAGATTTCGCAGATGGGTTTGTGGAAGAATTAAATAAATTAGATGAATTAGTTTTAATGCCAATTTATCCAGCGAGAGAAGAACCAATTCACGGAATATCAAGCGATTGGTTGCTCTCTAAATTATCCCTGAAAAATAAAAACTTGAAATCTCCTAGTGAAGTATTACAACATTTCTCCAATTTTAATGAAGGAGTTGTGCTTACAATTGGTGCAGGTGATATTGATCGAATTGTGAAACCATTGAAAGAAATATTAACTTCTAATAGTTCGCTTTAAATGAGAAAATGGTTGAAAATAGCGCTTGTAATCTGCACTTTAATTGGTGTGGTCGTTGTGTTTGTAAAAGCTTCCGAGCAAGAGGCAAAAAAACAACCTAATCTACCACAAATTTCAATTCACGTGGATAGTGAAAATGCATTTTTGACTGAGCAGGAGTTATTGACCCGTCTCAAAATGGACCGATTAATTTTTGAAGGGCAAACAAATGAGCAACTTAAAATTGACTTGATTGAAGCTAAAATTTCAGAAATGGAAGAAGTGAAATCAGTGCGCGTTTTTCGAGATATTGGTAAGAAATGGTATATAAAAATTGAATTGAGAAAACCGATTGCTCGAATTTTTAATATTTATGGGGACAGTTTTTACCTCGATGAGGATGGTTTTACAATGAATCGCTCCGAATTACATACCGCTAGAACCCTTGTATTTTCTGGTAATATTAAAGATGATTACAGTCGTCAATCAGTGGATGATATTATTAACAATGACTCCTTGAAAAGTATTCGAAAATTGGATGATATCTACCGAATTTCCAATTATGTTTGTAACGATCCACTATTGCAAAAACTCATAAGTCAAGTTTATCTAGAAAAAGACGGTGACTTCGTGTTAGTGCCACTGATAGGAGATCAAAAAATTGTATTTGGTACCGCCTATTCGGTAGAGGAAGTCAAAGAAAAGTTTGAACGTTTAAAGATTTTTTATAAAGAGGCCATTCCTTACGAAGGTTGGGCAAAGTACAATGAAATTAGTGTAAAATATGATGGACAAATCGTTTGCAGGAAAAGAGGAGAATAACGAGCCGAAAAAATCGCCTATCGTTGTTGGATTAGATATTGGAACTACCAAAATCGCATGTTTTGTGGGTCGTAAAAACGAACACGGAAAAATTGAAATCATTTCGATGGGTAAAAGCGAATCTCTTGGCGTTGGTCGAGGGGTCGTAGAAAATATTGATAAAACTGTTCAATCGATTTTAAATGCTGTAAAAATCACGGAAAGTAACCAAGAAGGTCGATTGAAAATTGCAAACGTAAATGTTGGTATCGCTGGACAACACATCAAAAGTATGCAACACCGTGGAATCTACAATCGCAGAGATCGTCATGGTGAAATTTCACAAAAAGATATCGACCGTTTTATAGAGGATATGTACAACATGGTGATGGCACCAGGTGAAGAAATCATTACTGTCATTCCTCAAGAATATATTGTAGATAATTTAAACGAAATCAAGGAACCAATTGGTATGCCAGGGTCGCGTTTAGAAGCTAATTTCCATATTATTACAGGACAAGTTCACAACGTGATGAACATCCGTAAATGTGTAGATAGAGCAGGCTTAAAAGTGAAAGATATTATTCTTGAACCAATCGCTTCTGCTGATGCCGTTTTAAGTGACGAAGAAAAAGAAGCAGGTGTTGTGCTTGTTGATATTGGTGGTGGAACTACAGACGTTGCCATTTTTCAAGATGGATTGATTCGTCATACAGCGGTGATTCCTTTTGGAGGAAACATCATTACGCAAGATATTAAAGAAGGCTGTAAAATTATGCAAAAACCGGCTGAAGCATTAAAAGTAGGATATGGCTGTGCTTTAGCAACTGAAGCAAAAGACAATGAAGTTGTTTGTATTCCTGGATTAAGAGGAAGGCAACCAAAGGAAATAACGATGAAAAACTTAGCAAGTATTATACAAGCAAGGATGGAAGAAATTATAGACTTGGTTTATTACGAAATTAAAAATTCAGGATATCAGAAAAAATTAATTGGAGGAATTGTTGTAACCGGTGGTGGTGCACAATTAAAACATTTACCTCAATTATTTGAATTTATGACTGGTATGGATACACGTATTGGTTATCCTAACGAACATCTAGCAAATACAAATAATTTAACTGAATTAGCAAGTCCGATATATGCTACAGGAATTGGGCTAGTTATGAAAGGATTTGAAACCGCCAAAGAAAGTGTATCAATGACTGAACAAGAAGAAACGGTTACTGGACACTCAGACCCTGAAAAACGTGGAGGTTTCTTTGATAAAATTTTGAAATCAACTAGAGATTTTACAAGAGATTTCTTTAACGACGATAACAACTAAGAAATAATAATTAAAAATTTGAAATATACCAGAAATTATGGAATTTGACATGCCAAAAATGGAGTTTGACTTACCAAGAGATGTGAACTCAATCATTAAAGTAATCGGAGTTGGTGGAGGTGGAAGCAACGCTGTTAACCACATGTACAGTCAAGGAATTATTGGGGTTGACTTTATTGTGTGTAACACAGACCGTCAAGCTTTAGATATCTCTCCAGTTCCTTTAAAAATTCAATTAGGACCAAACCTTACTGAAGGTCGTGGTGCTGGTATGATTCCTGAAGTTGGAATGAATGCTGCAATCGAAAACATTGAGGAAATTAGAGAATTACTTTCTAAAAATACGAAAATGGTGTTCGTAACAGCGGGAATGGGCGGTGGTACTGGAACTGGTGCTGCTCCCGTTATTGCACAAGTCGCGAAAGATCTTGGTATACTAACAGTTGGTATCGTAACTGTTCCTTTCAGCTTTGAAGGTCGCAAAAGAAGACAACAAGCAGAAGAAGGTCTAGAAAAAATGCGTCAAAACGTTGATACGTTATTAATCATCAACAACGAGCGCTTACGTGAATTTGGTAAAAACATGTCTTTGTCTGATGCTTTTGGACACGCCGACAATATTTTAACAATCGCTGCAAAAGGTATCGCGGAAGTTATTTCAGTTACTGGTGCAATCAACGTTGACTTCAATGACGTAAATACAGTTCTTAGAAATAGTGGACGCGCAATCATGGGAAGCGCAGTTGCTGAAGGTGACGACAGAGCAATTGTTGCTGTTAAATCTGCATTGACATCTCCATTATTAAACGACAATGACATCAATGGTGCACGTTACGTCTTATTAAACATTACTTACGGAAACAAAGAAGTAATGATGGATGAAATTACAGACATCACTGACTATATCCAAGATGCTGCTGGCGCAACTGCTGACGTAATTTGGGGACATGGATTTGATGCTTCTTTAGGTGACAAAATAAGCATTACATTAATTGCAACTGGATTTTCTCCATCGCAAATAACTGATTATGAAAAAGCACCTGAACGCGTTGTAATATCTATGGATGAAGAAGCTCGTAAAGAAATTACAGCTCCACTTCAAACACCTGTTCAACAAGTTCAAACTGTTACAGAACAATTAGCACAAGCGCCTTTCTTGAAAACGGAAGAACCAACTATTGGTGTAATTAACTCTACTCCAATCGTAAATCCAATTTCAACTCCAGTTCAAGAAGAGAAAAAAACGTTTGATTTATTTGAGCAAACACCAGTTCAAGAAGTGACACCAACTTTCACATCTACTGTAGAAGTTGAAAATGAAGCAGTTGCTCCAGTTCAAGAAGAACCTAAAGTAGAAGAAAAAGTAGTTACTCCTGAGCCAGTTCAAAAATATTCATGGGACATCGTTGATGTTAAAACACCTGAAATTGTAAATGAGGCACCCGTTAATACAGTTCCTTCAACTCCAGAATATGTAGCTCCAAAATCTGAAGAAAAAATTATCATTCGTCATGAATTGGATTTAGAGCCAAAAAGCGCTCCTTCATTTGATAATTCTCCGAAAAAAGAAGTTCTTTCTCCAGAAGAAATGAATAGAAGAACAAACGAAAGAATGTCTAAAATTCAAGAATTGACTACGAAATTGAAAAAAGCGGAAGGAATATCTGAATTTGAAAATGAGCCTGCTTACGTTCGTCGCAATATCAATTTAAATTACGAAACGCCAAGCACAGAAACTTCTTATTCTAAATTTGGATTGTCTGGAAATGCAGATGGTTCAGCGACTTTAAGAGGAAATAATTTTTTACACGATAACGTTGACTAATGAACTTCACCGAAACAATTAATTCAGCAATTAAAACAGCAATGTTGGCGAAAGACAAAGAACGTCTTGCTGCATTGCGTGATATTAAATCTAAATTATTGTTAGAAGCAACTTCTGGCGGCAGTAGCGAAGTTTCGGAAGAGGCAGCTATGAAAATCTGTATAAAGCTCCATAAACAACGTATGGAAACATACGATTTGTACATCGCTCAAAACAGAGAAGACCTTGCTGCAGACGAATTGTTTCAAGCGAAAGTGATTGAAGAATACTTACCTAAAATGCTTTCAGAAGACGAAGTTAGAGCAGAAGTAATCGCTGCCATAGCTCAAACGGGCGCTAGCGGACCTCAAGAAATGGGTAAAGTAATGGGTGTTCTTTCTGGAAAATTAGCTGGAAATGCCGACGGAAAATTAATCGCTGCACTTGTAAAAAAAGAGTTAGCGAAATAAAACGAAACAACAACAAACAAATAAATGAACGCATTCGAAAGGATGCGTTTTTTTTTGAATCATTTTGTAGATTGTTTATTTTAGAAATTTAAAATCAATCCACAACTTGATATATTGTATAGTTGAAATATTGACTTTATACTATCTACTTTCAATATTTAGTTGTTTAAATTTATTACACCTCTTCTAATCAGTTTTCCACTTTCAACTTTTCGTTCTTCACTCCCCTACTGGCTAACCCCAATCAAAAATACCGCTGGAATCTTCCCCAAATCGTAGGCATTTTCGCGCCAGTCAGCGATTTTCATTGTGCGTACCGTGCTATTGAAGTTAGTGAGGTTAGATGCTATGCATAATTCAGCTGAGTCACCTAGTTCGTTTAAAATATCTTCTAGAACGTGATTGTTACGGAAAGGTGTATCCATAAAAATATGAGTAGTACCGTTGCGTTTTGCGTCCATTTCGTAGTCTTTCAATTTGCGAATGCGTTCTTTGCGCTCGCGTGGCAAATAACCGTGAAATGCGAATTGCTGTCCAGAAAATCCACTAGCCATTAATGCTAATAAAAACGAAGATGGTCCAACTAAAGGTTCAACGATAATGTTTTGAGTGTGTGCTAAAGCCACTAAATCAGCACCTGGATCGGAAACACCCGGACATCCTGCTTCAGAAATAATTCCAACGTCGTTTCCTTTGGATAAAGTCAACAACACTTTCATCAATTCAGCTTCGTTGGTGCGTTTGTTCAAAATGGTAAATTGACAATCATCAATAGGAAACTCACGGTCCATTTTACGCAATAATCTTCTTGCTGATTTTATTTCTTCCACCGCAAAATGACGGATTTGTGTCGAAATTTTAATAACGTCAGCAGGAATAATATCACTTATGCTTTCTCCACCCAAGGTATTTGGGATGAGGTACAATTTACCTAATTTTTCCATTTTTTATTTTTTCGATAATGCAATCGGTTGCTTTATCCAATAGCTGATAAACTGCTTCAAAATCGTTCATTGAACCATAATATGGGTCAGGAACAGCAGCGTTTGTGTTGGGTTCTAGTTCATTCAAAATGAGTAACACTTTCTGACGATCGGCTTCATTTCGTGCAAGCGACAAAACGTTCGTCAAGTTGGAACTATCCATACAGTAGATTAAATCGAAATTATCAAAATCAGCGACTTTAAATTGTCTTGCTCGAAGTTCGTCGATGGGTGTTCCAAACTTAGCACCAGTTGCAATCATACGATAATCAGGAGCTTCTCCAATATGAAACTGTGAAGTTCCTGCAGAATCAACAACTACATCCAAGTTTAAATCTTTCACTTTTTTGCGTAGGTGGCCATCTGCCATTGGAGAACGACAAATATTACCCAAACAAACCATCAAAATTCGCATGGAATTTTCTGTGAAATGAATTACTGAATCGTCAATTTTTTCTCTAAATCTTCCAAGTAATGACGAAACTGTTTATCCGTTTCAGAAAGGTTGACAACCGTTCTACAAGCGTGTAATACTGTTGCGTGATCTTTTCCACCGCAATGTGCACCGATATTTGCCAACGAAGATTTTGTCATTTTCTTAGAGAAGAACATCGAGATTTGACGTGCTTGAACTACTTCACGCTTGCGTGTTTTCGATTTCAACATCTCAATCGGTAAGTCGAAATAATCACAAACAATTTTTTGAATGTATTCGATAGAAACCTCACGCGCTGTGCTTTTCACGAATTTGTCAACCATTTGTTTCGCCAACTCAAGCGTAATTGCTTTTTTGTTTAACGAAGCTTGCGCTAACAACGTATTCAATGCACCTTCGATTTCACGAACGTTTGTATTGATTGAATAAGCAAGGTATTCAACAACGTCTTTCGGAAGTTCAATTCCGCTTCCATACATTTTCTTTTCAAGGATAGCAATTCTTGTTTCCAAATCTGGAACACCTAAATCAGCAGACAATCCCCATTTGAATCGAGAAAGTAAACGTTGCTCCATTCCTTGCATTTCGATTGGTGGTTTATCAGAGGTCAAGACAATCTGTTTTCCATTTTGGTGCAAGTGATTGAAAATTGAGAAGAATACATCTTGTGTTTTCTCTTTTCCTGTAAAGAATTGAACGTCGTCGATGATTAATACATCTACCATTTGGTAAAAATGTACGAAATCATTTGTTCTATTATTTTTCAAAGCGTCGATAAACTGATGCGTAAACTTCTCTGCTTGAACGTAAAGTACAATTTTATTTGGGTGGATATCTTTAATTGCGATACCAATAGCCTGTGCTAAATGTGTTTTTCCTAAACCTACTCCACCGTATAATAACAATGGATTAAAGGCAGTTCCACCTGGTTTATTTGCTACAGCATAACCTGAAGCACGAGCCAAACGGTTACATTCGCCTTCAATAAAGTTTTCGAATGTATGTTTCGGTTGAAGATTTGACTCAATGTTCACTTTCTTCAATCCTGGAATAATAAACGGATTTCTAATTTGCTTCTCGTTCATATCGATTGGAACGTTCACAGGAGCATTTTTCAAAGAATTCGTATTATTTGTAGGAATCTTAACCGTGTAAGGACTTGCAGAAGAATTGTTGTTTTCCATAACAATACTGTACTCCAAGCTACCTTCTGGACCAATTTCCTTTTTTACTACTTTTCTCAATAAAGTAATGTAATGTTCTTCCAACCACTCGTAGAAAAATTGTGATGGAACTTGAATTGTTAAAATACTGTTTTCCAACTTGATTGGCACTATCGGCAAAAACCAAGTTTTGAAAGCTTGAATAGAAATATTGTCTTTGATTACTTTTAGGCACGATTCCCACGCACTTTCGTGATTATTACTCATATTTTATAGTTTGTTAAATTTAGTTTTACTTCAAAAGACAAATGAAAAGTTAGTTATGAACGTTTCACTGTTGAAATTTTGAGAGTACAAATGTTTGTATAAAAAAGTTATAAAAAAAGTGGAATACCCCTTGATTTTTAAAAAAATTTTACATTATAAAAAATTTCCTAATAGAATCAAGAAAATGAAAAGCAAAAGAATTTTGATAATCAAATATATAGAAAATAACTCAGGGATTTTCCGTATTTTTAAACTTTCTTTGAAAAAAAATACAGCTTGTTTTCTATGGAAATAAATTTCAAACATATTAACTCAATTCGCGTCAGATATAGCGAAACTGACAAAATGGGTTATTGTTATTATGGTAATTACGCCTCGTTTTTAGAGGTTGGACGTGTAGAAGCCTTGCGTTCACTTGGTGTTTCGTATCGCTCTTTGGAGGAAAATGGTGTAATGATGCCTGTATTGGAATTTTCTATAAAATATTTTCTTCCGGCGAAATATGACGACTTACTATTTGTTCATACTACAATAACTAAAGTAGAAGGGACACGCATCTATTTTGACTATGAAATTTTTAACGAGGCAGATAAAAAAATTGTCTTCGCCCAAACAACTTTGGTTTTTGTAAGTGCAGCATCAATGAAACCAATTCCAGCACCGCAAGAATTTCTTGATTTATTCAAAATTGAAAATGAAGATTAGCAAGAATAAGAATTTTTCCTTTGAACGATTTACGAAAGAAAAAGCAGCAACTTTTTACTCAAAACGTGCTGGAGAAACACGAGTTGGTGAAATTGTTCCCGAAAATTCTGTTTTCTCCTCTAAGTTTGTCCTTTTAGGAATAGAAGAAAGTGCTGGGCCAATTGCGAATAATGGTTTTTCTGGAAGTGAAAATGCTTGGTCAGCGTTTCTTGCTAATTTTCTAAACACACAAATTCACAAAAATTTTACTGGAAAAGAAATCGCTGTTTTAGGATCGATAAAAAATACTAACCCACCTGTTTCAATAGATGAGGCCAAAATTCAAGTGGAAGAATTAGATGCATTTGTACTAGAAATTTTAAATCAAGAATTAAATCAAAATCAAATTCCAATTGTCATTGGCGGAGGACACAACAATGCCTTACCTTTAATGCGATGGTCGGCACAGTCAAATAATATAAACTGCATTAACATTGACCCGCACGCTGATTGCCGCAACACAGAAGTACGACACAGTGGAAATTCTTTCTCAACGGCGCTTGAAGAAAAAACCATTAAAAGTTATTCCGTTCTTGGTTTACACGAAGCTTATAACAATCAATTCATACTTGACTTTTTAGAAAAGCATTCTTGTTTCCATACGTATTATGAAGATTACCTTCTCGGAAAAAGTACTTTGCTTACTGATTTTCAAAAAAGAGTAAATGAGTTAACTTCAACTGAAAAAATTGCAGTGGAAATAGATATGGATGCCATTGCGTTTATGCCAAGCTCTGCCCTATCGCCGAGCGGTTTTTCTGTTGATCAAATAAGAGCGGTTTGTCTAAGTTTAAGAGCGATTCATTCAAAAGTGGCTTATCTTCATTTTCCAGAAGCGGCACCCAAAACACCAATCGAACATAAAATTGTTGGAAAAGCATTATCGTATTTTGTGAGAGATTTTGTTGTATTAATTAATTATTAAAATAGATTATTCTTATATTTAAGAAAAATCTACTCTATGCTCAGAAAAATCCTTTTGATCCGCGATTTTTTTCCAATTCGCTTATTAATCGCACATCTGAAATATAATTTCTTCGGACTTATTTTTTGGGCAATGTTGTTTGCTATTGTCACCGAAACTTTAGGTTCTTTTTTCGGAGTTCCATTCTTGTTTTATTCACCCGAATACCAAGGTGAAGTAAGTGTATGGAGTTTTATGTTGTTAGGTTTTAGTTTTGGTGGGTTCACAATGGCTTTCAATACTTACAGTTATGCAAAACTCGGACCTCGCTTTCAGTTTTTAGTCGTAGTCTCCACACCCTTCTTTCGATTTTGCATTAACAACTCCATTTTACCTATACTTTTTACCATCATTTACCTTTACAATATGTCGATTTTTCAGTTTAACGAAGAGTTGGCGGCTGTAAATGACATCGTTTTATTTAATTTTTCCTTCGTTGCTGGTTTACTCATCTTCATTATGCTTTCGATTTTGTATTTCTTTCCTTTAAGAAAAAACAGAGATAAAGATGACGATGAACCTGACCATAACGAGAGTTTAATTGCTTCTTTGACTGTCAATAAAAACGAAAAATGGTATAACTATTTCCGAACAGAAACTAAACGACCGTGCTATTATATTGGTAAACGCTTTCGAATCTATAAAAGTAGAAGTGTTGCACATTTAGACAAAGACTTAATAGATCAGATTTATGCCGACAATCGCATTAACGTGGTAGTTTTTGAGGCAATCACCATCATTTCTTTTCTAGGAATGGGATTTTTTAGAAATTACACCTTCTTCGAAATGCCCGCTGCAATGAGTATTGTCACTTTATTAACGATTCTTTCAATGCTTTTCAGTGCCTTTTTGGCTTGGTTTCATCGTTGGGGCTACCCATTATTATTTGGTTCCATACTTTTAATGACGTATTTAAGTTCAGTTACGCCTTTTTTCAGATACACTAGTTACGCCATAGGATTGGATTACTCCGCTAAAAAAAGAGTTCCATACACAGTCGATGAAATTGCAGCGAATGGAAAAGAACAAGGAGATTTAACCGCTTCTCATCTTGCAATCAATGAACTTTTAAATAATTGGAAAGCGAAGCAAAAGGTTCAAAAACCAAAATTGATTATTCTAAATACATCAGGTGGTGGCTCAAGAAGTGCACTATGGACTTTTGTTGTTCTGAGTAATTGCGATTCTCTGACAAATAATGCGGTATCCAATCATATGCAATTGATGACTGGAGCATCAGGAGGAATGGTTGGCGCTGCTTATTACCGAGAAATACTTCTACGAAGAAGTATTGGTGTCCTGAAATCTAAAAGTAATCAAGAATTCAAAAAAAATATTGCAAAAGATTTATTGAATAAATTGGCATTTTCTGCTTCGACAAGTGATTTATTAATGCGCTATAAAAAATTCAAATATAACAATTACAATTACACACAAGAACGAGGCGTTGCTTTCGAACAACATTTACACCAAAACTTAGATAATTACCTAGAACATCCGTTGGAATATTATAAAGAATTTGAGAAAAAAAGTCTTATTCCTTTAATGATTTTTAGTCCTACAATTATCAATGATGGTAGAAGATTGTTGATGTCTTCACAAAATTTGAGTTTTATGGTTGGACTTCGTGGCGGTTCTTCGGCATACGAAAACATTGACTATCAGACTTTTTTTAAGAATAACAATCCAGGTGAGATTCGATTTTCTACTGTCTTACGTGCAAGTGCTTCTTTTCCATTCATTATGCCAATGATGACGATGCCAACTAAACCAGAAATTCAATTGATGGATGCTGGAATCAGAGATAATTATGGAGGAAAAGTAACAATTGATTACTTGTTTGCAAATAGTAAGTGGATTGAAAAAAATACCTCAGGTGTAATTGTTCTTGAGACACGCGATACCAAAAGGGTTCTCAATGATGAATCATACAATGAAATTAATCTAATAGATAAAATCACATTGCCTTTTGGAAATATGATAGTAAACTTCACCAGAACACAAGACTTTGATCAAGAACAGTTAATGAAGTTATGTACGAAAAGCTTCAGGTTTCCTGTTGATATAGTTACTTTCAATTTACGTGAGCGATCAGACGACCGTATTTCCCTATCTTGGCGTCTAACGAAAAGAGAGAAACAAAAAATAGATAAAGCTTTTTCAAGTAAAGAAAATAAACAAGCTTTAGAGAAATTGAATAGTTTATTATTTCACTGAGATATTGGTCAAGACTACAACAGCTTCCACATTGCAGCCTTCAGGATTCATTGCTTTGCTATACGTAAAATCAAAGTGCAACTGTTTTCCTTCTTTCAAATATTTTTTAGCTAGGTTCAAAGCATAGACCTTTTTCGTGCCTGAAATATCTGGACCACTTGTGATTTCAACAAAATTTGGACAATGGTCTTTCTTCACGTGAACAATTCCAGTGTATTTTGGACTTGAATCTTCTTGCGATTCACCGCCAGCAACAGCATTAGATTGTGTTTTACAAGATAAAATAAACAGTGCGAGCGAAAGTTGGAAAATTGTTTTCATATTACAAATATAAACTAAACAAATTTTACTTGCCTTCAACTTTCATTGAAAAACAAAAAATCAATGATATTTTTCATCAAATCTAACCTCGTAAAAAAACTTGAATCCTGAACAATTAATTCCTCAGTTTTTTAACACCCTTTTAAATTTCATTACCTCATTCTATAATAAATTATTCTTTCAACTAATTCTTTATTATAAACATTTATTGTTTTTTAAACAAAAAATAGTTTCATTTTAATAATCAATTTACACTTGAAGTTTTGAGGCTAAACCCTTATTTGTTTAACTTTCAATGCTAAAAATTAAACAAAAAAAATAGTGTGCTGTTTTTCAATAAATTACGGCGGATTCCGAAAAGCCTTTAGAGTAGGAAATTTAAACTAATTATTATGGAACATTTAAAGATTGCAAGCGACAATTATGTTGCATTTACGTTCTTCATTGGAACGATGGCTATGATGGCCGCATCAGTTTTCTTCTTTTTTGAATTAGGAAACACAGACAAAAAATGGAGAACCTCTATTTTGGTTTCTGGTCTAATCACCTTTATTGCAGCAGTACATTACTACTACATGAGAGGTTACAACCTAGAAACAGGAGAATCTCCAACTTTTTTCCGTTATGTAGATTGGATTCTAACAGTGCCTTTAATGTGCGTAGAGTTCTATTTAATTACCAAAAAAGCTGGAGCTAAAATTAGCTTGTTGTGGAAATTAATCGTAGCATCGCTAATCATGCTATTAACTGGATATATTGGGGAAGTAGTTGACAGAAACGGCAGCGTTTTATGGGGTGTTCTTTCAGGAGCAGCATATTTCTACATTGTTTACATTATTTGGTTTGGTGAAGTTGCAAAACTAGCTCAAACTGCTGGTCCAAAAGTTGCGAAAGCGACACGTATTTTGGCTTGGTTTGTTTTAGTTGGTTGGGCAATTTATCCATTGGGATATATCTTAGGAACTCCAGGTGGATTATTCGGATGGCAACCAGTAGCTGATACTGCAGCTGCATTAAAAGGAATGGATATAGTTTACAACGTAGCTGATGCTATCAACAAAATTGGATTTGGATTAGTTATCTATGCTTTAAGTAGAAGCGAGGATTAATCCAAAAATTTTAAGGTTAGGAATAGAGGCACATTGCATAAAGATGATGCCTCTATTTTTTTTATATAAGTCTCCTAAATCAAATAAATTGTTATGAATCAAGTAGAACAAAATAAAATATACGACTTTGTTTTTATCGGTTTGGGAGCAAGTAATAGTCTTATCTTAATTTCACTTATTCAGAAAGGACTTACTAAAAATAAAAAAATCGCTGTTTTTGAACCAGATGGCAAAATAAATAACGATAAAACATATTGCTTTTGGGCAAATCCAAAAGATGCAATTGTAGTTGAACTTAAGCCTATTATTTCTCTAAGTTTTAATGCTATTCAAGTGAATAAAACGAGAGCAGAAAATATTGAAAATTGCCCTTATCATTACATAAGAAGTGTCGATTTATATAACTTTACACTTGAGATTCTAAACGAAACAAAAATTGAAATTCATCGAAATTATGTAGAAGAAGTAACTTCCAGAAACAAAATAAACACGCTTTATTCTGGAACTAAAGTTTATAATTCTAATTACATTTTTGATAGTAGACCTTTTCTGAATGTAATTCCAAAAGACGAGATTTATCTTCACCAATCATTTTTGGGATGGCACATCAAGTGCGAAAATGATGTTTTTCAGAAGGACACTTTTGACATGATGAATTTCAATATTGATCAAAATGATTTCACACAATTCATGTATGTAATACCTTTTTCCTCAAAAGAAGCATTAGTTGAAATGACTCGATTTGGTGCTAAAAAAATTGAGTTATCTTACGCTGCAACTTTATTAAACGAATTCATAAATAAAGAATTTGGAGAATTTGAAAAATTAGGAGAAGAAATTGGCTGCATTCCAATGACTACTTTCTTCAATCCAATAAATCAACAAGAAGGCATTTTAAATACAGGAGCTCGGGCCAATTTAATTAAACCAAGTACGGGTTATGGTTTTAAAAAAATGTTTGCGTTTAGTCAATTGGTAACTCAACGAATTGAATCTGAAGATTTAAAAGAATTCAATAAAATAGCACTTGTTTCAAAGGACCGTTTTAAATTCTATGACAGATTACTTTTGATGATTTTATTGCTTTGGCCATCTTACGGAAAAAAAATCTTTACCCTTTTATTTTACAAGCGTCCAATTCTTACAATTTTTTCATTTCTAGATGAAAAGTCTTCTTTACTTGAAGAAATCAAAATTTTTATGTCACTCCCAATTAAACCATTTATAAAGGCATTGTTCTTACACTTAAAAAACAAGAATTTGTTGCGTTATTTTATGGCTATAATTATTGTTGTATCTTACTGTATTTTATCTATTATAAATTATCAGATAGCGCTATATTTCAATTATTTAATTCCTTTTATTGGCTTAATCTGGATTGGAATTCCCCACGGTGCTTTGGATCATTTATTATCTAAAAATAATAACACCCCGATTTTCAATTTCATTATTAAATACTTGACAGTTATTGCTTTATATCTTTTACTATGGCAAGTTGCACCAATGATTTCACTTTTGGCTTTTGTGATTTATTCTTCTTTTCATTTTGGAGAATCAGAAATAATACATACCAATGAATCGGTAAAATCCTTTGGCGTTTATTTAAAAGCATTTTTGCTTGGATTAAATATTTTGATTTTTATAATCGCAACACATATTGAAGAATCATCAACTATTATTTCATTCTTAAGCAAAGAATCATCTTCAATTTTTTACGAAATAAATGCTCCGAGTTGGTATTTAGTGATTCCTATTGTATCCTTCAGCTACATTTTAGTACAAAGTGTCATTTCAAAAAAGAAAGAACTTATAGGTTTACTTTTTCTAATCGCAATTGGAACATTAGTGCCATTGCCTTTGGCTTTTGGACTTTATTTTATTTTACAACACAGTTACAATGCTTGGATTCATCTTCAAAAAGGACTAAACATGAACGCTTCACAGCTATATAAAAAATCAGCAGCTTTTACTTTAGGTGCGCTTGTTCTATTTATTGTTATCGCTTTTTTTGTCCGTGACACGTCTAATTTAAATGCATTTTGTGCAAATTTCTTCGTATTTATTGCTTGCATTAGTTTACCTCATTTTGTTTTGATGCATTTATTTTACAGTTCAACTAAAAATTAAAACAAAAAAAGAGGCCCGAAAGCCTCTTTTAATAAACCAACCTGTAGCAAAGTTAATTTAGATTCTGACTCATTTTAACGGCAAAAAATCTTTAAGGTTACAGTTGAATTAACATTTTGTCATTGATAAAGAATTTAATTTGAATTGAAAGCTCAATCGCTATGAAATACATTTGTGATGTGATTATTGCAAATACTTCTATTAAAGCATTGGTTCAATTGATTGATGATCCTGATGACAACATCTACGAACACGTGCGCGACCAACTCAAGCAATATGGAAATGAAGCAATTCCGTATTTAGAAAATTCGTGGGGTAGCAGTTATTATGGAATGTTGTTTCAATCGCGTGTGGAGAAAATCATACACGAAATAAAATTTGAAGAAACCAAAAGTCAAGTGCAAGCTTGGGCAGATTCTTCAGATAAAGATTTATTAGAAGGAGCATTGATTGTTGCTCGTTATCAGTACCCAGACTTAGATGAAGATTTTGTTAGAAATGCAATTCAAGCAATTCGTCGTGACGTTTGGTTAGAACTCAATAACAATCAAACTGCTTTTGAACAGGTTAAGATTTTCAATCGAGTTTTCTTCGGTGTTCATGGATTTCACGGCGATACAAAAACATTCAATTCACCTGTAAATTCATATATAAATACCGTTCTAGAATCCAAAAAAGGAAATCCTTTGAGTTTGTGTTTGATTTACAGTGTTGTTGCTCAATCGTTAGATATGCCAATTTATGGAGTAAATCTTCCCAATCATTTTGTCTTGGCTTATATGGACCAAAAGCGTTCGAGTTTTATGATCAATGAGCAAAATGAATTTGGCGTTTTGTTTTACATTAACGCTTTTTCAAAAGGTGTAATTTTCGATACCAACGAAATAAAAGATTTTCTAAACGAGAATAAACTATCCTATAATCGCGAGTTTTTTGAACCGTGCTCCAATTCCACTATCATGAAGCGAATGTTTTCAAACCTCATCGCTTCGTTCCAACAAATCGGAAATGCCGAAAAAGTGCTGGAATTACAGGAATTACGTTCTATATTAATGTAGTATTCAATAACGATTTCAAACAATTCTCATTCAACACAATAGTCTTATTTCCATTTACCTAGATTTTGCTAATCTCATTCAGCATTAAAATCAATAATCGCTAAATTAATTAAGCAAAAAGTATGATTTATTATCAAATAGGATAGAATTATTTCAATAAATTGAAATAATCAATCGTGATTTTCCCATATTCAAAGTAATAATCATTCTCCCCGAAACCCTTTGTTTTTAGCTTCTTAACATATAATGTTTTATTATCTACCCAAAATAGTTCATAAGGAGCAAAGGAATATTCTAAATCATCCATTGAGATACTAGCGACTTCCGTTAGTTTATCATTTTTTAGTTTGTAAAGCTCTAAAAAACCAAAAGCACCCTCCTCTTCAAAGTATTCGCCGATTACTGCAAGTTTTCCATCTGGAGAATATCTTGGAAAGCCATAAATTGTGTCCATCGAACATGTTTTCTTATTAATCATAAGCACACTGCCACTTGCACAAGATCCATTTTCTGAAAAACTGAGAAGCCAATGGTTTTGATTTTCTGTTTCGCCATAAAACCGATAATTAAATGCTGCTTCTTCTCCTGATTCAAAGCTTCTTATTTGACCTTCGGAGCAATTAATCGTAAGTTTATTTCTTTTTTGAGAAACATAAAATTTGTTCTTTTTAATAAGTTTTAACTCTGACAGCGTCGCCTTTTCTTTAAGCAAAAAGGGGTTCGGAACCACATTTTCATAAGCTTTGTAAAAAGTAACAGAGTCAATTTTATCAACTCGATTGTAAATCGTACTATTTTCAAAATTAAAAATGTATGATTCGTCAAATTCACCTTTTTCAATTTCAGTCAATGTTTTTTTTGTGAAAGGAACGTGATTAAAAAAATCAAACTTTTCAACTACGGAATCTGACTTGTTGTAGTACTTTACAAGGTAGACATTCGGATAATTTATTTTGTACCCTTGGAGTTCTTCCGATAATAGGTAATTGTTGAATTTTTTTAATGAATCTTTCGGACATAAATAGTAGGTCATTGCATGTTCATTTCCAATTCCAATGGTAGATTCAAAATCAAACGTTCGCTTTGATAAATCATACCAGGAATACTCTCCACCTAAAATCAATTTATTAAATTCCTTGTTATATTCAAATCGTTTTCCATCTTGAGACATTAAGTAAACTTTTGGTAATAACCCATCAAACATATCACCATCAAAACCATAACCAAAATCGTTTTGCCCATCAAAATTAAAGTCATCAACATGAATAGCAAAAATTTTAGATTTATCCTTTTTGTTAGTTAAATAAATTTTTGCTTGTCCAAAACAATTATTTACCTCATTTCCCCAATCACAATCTTGCGATTCAATCCTAATATTCCAATCAAGCGAATCAACATCTATTTTGAATTCTTTTTCCTGTGTAAAGTAAAGAGGAGCAAAAACGAGTTCCGGGTCTTTCGCGAATAAACGCACCGGATAGAGATTTTCTCTTTCAACAGTTGACAACGTCAAAGGACCATATTCGCTTCCACTCTGTAATATTTGAACAATGGGAATAGAGTCACCTAAGTATATTCCACCCCCAACCCACCATTGAAAATATTTATCATTTTTATAATCGCAAGTTGGTTTCCCAGGGAGGATGAACTTTTGATGTAAATTTTTTGCAGAAGATGTACGAACTACATCGTAAAAATCATCAAATGTTTTTGTGCCAGGTAAATACCAACCAGCTGGAGCAATTCCTCTTTTGTCATTCGCAGCATACCAATTGTACCAAATAGAATTACCAACTTTGATGCACGCAGGTTTTCCTTCTTTTACATATTTTTTTGATTCTTCTTCACTAAAAAAAAGTGGTATTTCATCCCCATTATTAAATCGAGTGACATTCAAGTCCTCTGTTGAAACGACATATTTCCCAATTCTTACCGCTTGACTATGTGAAAAGATTGTAATACAAATAAAAACAAATAAGATTTTAAAGTGCATATTTTCAAATATTTTAATAAAACTAATAATAATCTAACTGTAAAAAGGGTGTCATAGATAAAAAGGTTTATCAATTGTTATTTCTTTTTACTTTTGAAAAAATCAAATTTATGTCCTACAAATATTCTGTTGAGAATCGTTTCTTAAAATACGTTCAAATAGATACCACAGCCGATCCCAATTCTGAATCTTTTCCCTCGTCGATAAAGCAAAAAGATTTAGCTAAAGTTTTAGTGGAAGAATTGAAAGAGTTAGGTATCACCGACGCTGAAATGGACCAATGGGGCTACGTTTTTGGAACTGTTCCATCCAATTCAGAAAATAAAAATCTGCCAACTATTTGTTTTTGTTCGCACATGGACACAGCACCAGATTGTAGTGGAACAAACGTAAAACCTATCGTTCATCGCAATTATGACGGAACACCAATCGTTCTTCCAGATGATCAAACCCAAATCATTACAACTGAAAAACACACGTATTTAAAATCAAAAATAGGCGACGATTTGATAACAGCGAGTGGTTTGACTTTATTAGGTGCAGACGACAAAGCTGGAATCGCAATCATAATGGATTTCGTTCAATATTTGGTGCAACATCCTGAGGTAAAACACGGCGATGTACGTATTTTGTTTACTCCAGATGAAGAAGTTGGTCGCGGTGTGGAACAGCTGGATATGAAAAAATTAAATGCTGATTACGGTTATACTTTAGATGGTGGGCAATTGGGCGACATCGAAGATGAAACTTTTTCAGCTGATGCGGTTAAAATTACGTTTCATGGAATCAGCGCACATCCAGGATACGCTAAAAATAAAATGGTAAATGCAATTAAACTTGCTTCAGAAGTGGTTGCTGCTTTGCCAAAAGATCGTTGGTCTCCTGAAACTACAAGCAATAGAGAGGGATTTGTGCATCCAACTTCCATCGAAGGAGGATTAGAACAAGCAACATTACAATTTATCATTCGCGACCACCAAACTTCGAAATTAGAAGAATACGAAGCAGAATTGAAACGCATCACAGAAAGCGTTGTGAATCAATATCCAGGAACGACATTTGACTTTAAAATCATTGAGCAATATCGAAATATGAAAGAAATTTTACAAGAAGTTCCTTTCGTTACAGATTATGTTGAACAAGCAATGATTAAGGCAGGAGTGGAACCAAAACGCACGATTATTCGCGGTGGAACAGATGGTTCGCGCTTGTCGTTTATGGGATTGCCTTGTCCGAATATCTTCACAGGTGAGATGGCGATTCATTCTAAACATGAATACGTAAGTGTGCAAGACATGCAAAAAGCAGTTAAAACCTTAGTTGAATTGATTCAAATTTGGGAAAAGCATTCCTAAACATATAATCAATTGAAAATTAACGTTTTGTTAGCATTTAAAAAATGGAGAAAGAATAAAATAATCTTAATTTTAAACCTACTTTTTTAAATGCTAAATAAAATACTTCCTCTACTAATTGCATTGCTTAGTTTAGCAAGCGCTTTTTTTTGGAATGAATTGAATTTAAAAAATCTGAAAGAAGCGAATATTCCATTGAGAAGTAACCAAACAGTTATTACTGAGGATGATGCGAGCTATTTGAACCCTTATCAACGTTTGTATGAAAAGGGAACTAAGAATGAAACCAATTTTGAAAAGTTTTCATCCTCTATTCGTCCTCCAGGATATGGTCTTTTTTACTATTTAACTTTAAAATTCACGGGTAAATCAAATGCGTTATTTGTTCTTAAAATAGTACAGTGTTTATTTTTTGCATTTTCTGTTTTTTGCCTTTATGAATTGAGTTTATTTTTCTCCAAATCACATTGGCTTGCAGGCATAACAACAATCATTTACGGACTTTTACCATTGTCTATAGGCTTTTTGTACTACACTTTAACTGAAGGAATAACACCTGCCTTATTTGTTATATCTGTTTATTTAATGGTCAAAATGACTACTGAAAAAGAAGTTCGTTTTCAATTATTGTATTTGCTTTTTGCTGGGGGAGTTTTTTCTATTTTGTTAATCGTTCGTCCGTTTTTAGTGGTGTTTTTGCCGATTTTTTTAGTAGGCTTATTCATTAATTGGATGAATCAAAAAGGTTTAAAAATAACTGTTTTAAATACTTTTTTATTCCTCCTTCTATCCTTTTCCGGTATTGCGACTTGGCAAATTAAATCAAAAATAGAACTTGGGAAATGGCTTGGCCTCCACCCTATTTATCAAAATGAAATTCCGGGAGTTTTCAGAAAAACGCATGCTTCACTTTGGGAATTATTTAAAGGCTGGGAATCAAACGGTGCCCATTTTCATGAAACGATCGTTCCATTTTGGGAAGCTTCGATGGCTTTGGATACGAGTCAAAAACAAATTGATAAAGTCATTGCTGAAATACCTAATAACGTTGTAAAATCGATTGGTAAGGAGGAACTAATTTGGGCTTTTCGCTTTTATCAAAAGGCAATTATCGCTCAAAAACCTTTCTACGAAAATCAGCAAATAATGCCTTCTTACTTGCTAATAGATGAACAAAGGGCAATGAAAAATTTTGATCGCTTGGCAGTGAAATTTAGATCCAAAAATCTTTATCAGTATCACATTCAAACACCAATTCAAGTTTCAAAGTCAATGGTTTTTCACTCGAATTTATCGCTTCATCAATTTCAACATGCTTACCGAGGAACGATTTGGATGGAAACATTACGATTGCTCTGTTTTGGAATTCATAGCCTTGCTTTTCTTCTTTTACCTCTTGCGTTGTTTGCTTTGAAAGATGCTCGAATAAGATTACTTATCATAGGGATTTTAAGCTATTGTTTTTACCTACTTTATTTTCAGAGAGGTATTGAAGAACGCTACACTTTGCCATTGCTTCCTTTTGTTTTAATGATAGGAGTAATGACTATTAATTGCTTAATTGATCGATTTAGAAAAGTGAAAAATAAAAATGTCTCCTTTTTTAAAGGGTAGATTTCAATTTTTTGTGTTGGAATCCATTATCTTCTAAAAGTGAAGCCAAGGAAAAATAATTTGCTTTCAATTGAATTTAATTTACCTGATAAATTCTACTTTTTTTAATACCAAATAAAATCGAGAATATCGGTTATGTTTTAATTTATTGTTTAATTTTTTGTTCGAAAATTTTTTAATGACTGAATTTAGACGAATCATCTAAATGTTTTAGGTTATTAAATAGGTTCCCATTTTTGAAATTTTTTCAGATTATAAACCATTTTTTTGAGAAGAATTACATTTTTCGTTACCTATTATCCAAGTATGTTGAATTGTAAAAAAACACTAATCTATTATTGTCCACTTTCGAATTAACTCGATAAAGGTTAGGTATCAACGATAATAAAACTCCATAAACAACTTGACTATTTAATTTTAAGTGAAAAGAAAATTTTTGCAAATAAAAAACCACCAATCTTTCGACTGGTGGTTTCCTTTATAGAAGCTTTTAATTAGTTTGCTGCTTTTTTCGAGCAACAAGATTTTTGTTGAGTTGAAGAACAAGAAGCTTTTGTTTGAGATGAGCAACAAGCGCCTTTCTTTTTCTTTTTCTTTTTGTCGTCGTGTTTAACAACTTCAATTCCGTTTGCAGCTGCGTAAGCTGTAGTTGCCATTGAACCAACAAATGTTGTCAAAGCTAGTGCTAAAAAAATCTTTTTCATAGTTCCTTTTTTTTGTAAAGTTAATAAATTATTTAAATGTTGCCAAGCGTGTTAACTTTGATTTAACAACGTCGCCAACCTTGACATCTATTTGAGCATCAAGTGGTAAAAACACATCAATTCTCGAGCCAAATTTTATAAATCCAAATTCTTCGGCTTGTTTTGCTCCTTTACCTACTTCAGTATAATAACAGATTCTTCGAGCCACAGCACCAGCTATTTGTCTAAACAGGATTTCTGTTCCATTTTTATGTTCAACCACAAAAGTTGTTCGTTCATTCTCAGTACTACTTTTTGGATGCCAAGCAACTAAAAACAATCCTGGATGATATTTAGCATATTTTGTTATTCCACTGATTGGAAAGTAGTTAGCGTGTACATTCAATGGCGACATAAAAATCGAAATTTGAATTCTTTTATCTTTAAAGTATTCATTTTCTTGAGTTTCTTCAATCACAACTATTTTACCATCCGCTGGGCAAACAATATCGTTTTCACCAAATGGACAAACGCGTGACGGAATTCTAAAAAATTGAACAACCAAAACCAAAAACGTAATAAGTACTAATTCTGCCAAAATAAAAATTGGCAATAGCTCATGTTTTGTAAATCCCCAATAGTTTAAAGCACTTAAGCCAGAAATCAGTACAAACGTACCGAGCATAATACCATAACCTTCTCTATGTAATTTCATAATTTGTTTTTACCAGTAATTATAAATCATCGACCAACAATAAAAGAATGGAATTCCAAATAAAGCTGCATCAAATCTATCTAATATTCCACCATGTCCAGGAAGAATGGACCCCGTATCTTTAATGTTAAGACTTCTCTTGAACAAGGATTCTAATAAGTCACCATAAATCGCGCAAGGAGCAATAATAACAGCAGAAATCATCCAAAACACTTCTTCTCCTTTATTGATAAACGCACCAATTACATACCCAAAAATCAAGGTAAAAAACACACCTCCAATCGTTCCTTCCCACGTCTTGTTTGGTGAAATTCGTTCAAATAATTTTGTTTTTCCTACAGCTCTACCTGTTAAGTAAGCAAAAGAATCGTTTGCCCAAATCAATAAATACATTCCTACAACTGATGGTAAATAAGATGTGTCTCTAAGGTTTAAATCTATAGTTAGGTAAAATGGTACAACAACGTAAATTATTCCAAAAACTAAAACTGAAATATTAATTATTGGATTTTCTTTCTTCTTCCATAACTCACTTAATACCAGTGTGAAAAACAAGGGGAAAATGACAGTAATTGAAATAACGGGCAAGATTTTTGCACTGATTCCAATCAATAAAGTGAAGATAAATAAACCAATGAAAATTCCAATTTCAGAACTTACGCTCACTATTTGATCATTTCTGAACATACGGTAAAACTCAATTAATCCGAGTACCATAAAAACAGAAAAAACGAGTGCTTGTGCATAGGGATTCCAGAGGATAGATCCAATTACAACAGTAGCAAAAATTGCACCTGTCAAAGCTCTTGTACCCAAATTACCCAGTGGCATCTTTCACTATTTTTTCGGCTTTTTCTCTATCTTTAGAATTGACATAAAGTTCGTAGCTTCCGAAATTGTTATACATTGAGGATACTGTATTACGTTCTTTAAACACAACATTTTCTACATCAAGCACCATTTTTAGTTGCTCAAACAGAAATACATCCGTGGTTGTAAAAACGCAAACCCAATCCATTAGTAAGGAATGTGATTATCTGATTCAGAAGAATTTTTTGATTCATCTGTTACTTCTGTGGAAGACTCTTCGCTTGAAACAACAGTTTGTTCAGCGACATGTCCTTCTACAACCGATGCATTTACTTCAATTGTAGCTTCTTTGTCCCATTGACGTTTCCCAAAAATAACTTCTAAATCTTCTTTGAAAATTACTTCAGCAGTCAATAGTTTTTCTGCTAAAGCTTGTAACTTTTCTTTGTTGTCTTTCAATAATTGAATCGCACGTTGGTATTGACTTTCTATTAGTTTACTTACCTCTTCGTCGATAGTTTTTGCAGTATCATCAGAGTAAGGTTTTGTAAATGAATCTCTACCCTGAGAATCGTAATAAGAAATGTTTCCAATTTTATCGTTCAGACCATAAATAGAAACCATGGCATAAGCTTGTTTGGTAACTTTTTCTAGGTCACTTAATGCGCCAGTACTAATCTTTCCGAAGGTCACTAATTCAGCGGCACGACCACCTAAAGTTGAACACATATCATCTAATATTTGCTCAGTGGTTGTAATACTTCTTTCCTCGGGTAAATACCAAGCTGCACCTAATGATTGTCCTCGAGGAACGATAGTAACTTTTACAAGAGGGTGAGCATGTTCTAATAACCAAGAAATTGTTGCATGTCCTGCCTCGTGATAAGCAATAGATTTTTTCTCTTCTGGTGTAATAATTTTGTTTTTCTTTTCTAAACCTCCAACGATTCGATCTACCGCATCCAAGAAATCTTGTTTCTCAACTTGTTTTTTATCGTTTCTTGCGGCAATTAAAGCTGCTTCATTACAAAGGTTTGCAATATCGGCACCTGAAAAACCAGGAGTTTGTTTGGCAAGAAAATCAATATCTATGTTTTGTTCTAATTTCAAAGGCTTCAAGTGAACTGCAAAGATTTCTTTTCGTTCATTGATATCTGGCATATCCACATAAATCTGTCTATCGAATCGTCCAGCTCGCATTAAAGCACTATCAAGAACGTCGGCTCTGTTTGTCGCAGCAATGATGATTACACCAGAATTAGTGCCGAAACCATCCATTTCTGTCAATAATTGATTCAAAGTGTTTTCGCGTTCATCGTTAGAATTGAAACCATTGTTTTTACCTCTAGCTCTACCAATTGCATCAATCTCATCGATAAAAATGATAGAAGGTGATTTTTCTTTAGCTTGTCGGAATAAATCTCGTACTCTAGAAGCTCCAACACCAACAAACATCTCTACAAAATCTGACCCTGAAAGCGAAAAGAATGGAACTTTTGCTTCTCCAGCAACTGCTTTGGCAAGTAAGGTTTTACCTGTTCCAGGAGGACCTACTAACAATGCTCCTTTTGGAATTTTTGCACCTAACTCAGTATATTTTTTTGGATTTTTTAGAAATTCAACAATTTCAACAATTTCTTCTTTTGCACCTTGTAAACCAGCAACATCTTTAAATGTAACGTTTGTTGTTTTACCTTTTTCATAAACTTGTGCTCTTGACTTACCAATATTAAAAATCTGACCACCGCCGCCACCGCCGCCGCCAGCCATTCGACGCATTACGAATATCCAAATGATGATAATTAAAGCGAACGGAAGTAAATAACTCAGTATTTGAGCAACATAGTTTACTTCATTTACATTTTGATAATTGTTATAGCCTCGTTCCTCAAGTGATTTTTCAAAATTGGCGTGATTACCAATGTTTTCCAACTCAAAAGTGACTTCTTTACCTTTAACAGTTGTCTCTTTAGAAAGTGCTTTTTTCATTTCAGCCAACTCGCCTTTGGTCGATTTTTTAACGATGTCAATACCTTTGGGAGTTAACTTAAACTCTGCTTGGCTTTGATTAATAATTCGAACATTTTTAACTCCCTTTTGGTCAACTAGTTCAAAAAATGTTTCTCTATATTTGATTGTAGCATGTCCGCCTGTATTCATGTAAATTTGGAATGCAATTAAAGCGACTCCTAGTGCGGCATAAATCCAATAAATTGAAAATGGACTTTTTTTCTTTTCTTCTGACATATTCTTCTTAATCTAAATTTGGTATATCTGTACGAATCGCATCCGCCCACAAATCCTCTATACTGTAAAAACCTCTTGCGTCTTTATAGAAAATGTGTGCAACAACGTCAATGTAATCTAACAAAATCCATTCACTATTGTTTTTCCCTTCGATGTGCCAAGGTTTTTCTTGAAGTACTTTTCTTGTAAACCGAGATGTAGCGTTTGAGATACCATCAACATGTGTGCTTGAATCTCCACTGCTGATTACAAAAAAATCGCAAACAGCACTTGGTAAGTGGCGTAAATCTAATATTACAATATTTCTCGCCTTATTTTCCTGCATCCCCTCAACTATCGTTTTACACAATAATTCTGATTCAGTTATACTTTTTGTTTTTCGCATTTAAATTTTTGTTGTTTCACAAATCTAAGGGATAAATTTTAATTTTGACCCGACCCTCAAAAGTAATACTGTGAAGCAAGCTCTTTTCGGAAAAGAAATCATTCATTTATCTAATATTGATTCAACTAACAATTTTGCTGCCAAGTTGCTTTCTGAGAACCTTTGTCAAAATGGAGCGGTAATAATGGCAGACGTTCAAACACAAGGGAAAGGGCAAAGAGGAAATGTTTGGTTGTCTGAATCAGGGAAAAACTTGTTATCGTCCTTTGTTTTTAAACCCGACAATCTGTCAGTAGGTAGACAGACAGTATTAACGTGGGCAACAAGCCTCTCTCTCCTAGAAACATTAAGAAAATTTAACATTGAAGCCCGAGTAAAATGGCCGAATGATATCTTAATAAACGGAAAAAAAATAGCGGGAATTTTGATCGAAAACCAACTTCAAGGCAATCGAATCAATTGTTCGATTATTGGAATAGGTTTAAATATTAATCAAACATCATTTTCCGAGCTTAATGCAACAAGTTTAATGCTTGAAACAAATAAAAAAGTGGAACCACGAACTTTTCTAAATTTCTTAGCAAACGAAATGAATGAACAGTTTGATTTTATAAAATCTTCAAGTTTTGAGCTTTTAAAAAACCAATACGAATCGCATCTTTTTCAAAAGAATGAACTTAAAAAATACAAAGATGACTTCGGTGAATTTATTGGAAAAATAATAGGTACGACCGATGATGGTAAACTAATAATTGAAAAATCGAACACGATAGTGACCTATTCAGTTAAAGAAGTTATTTTTTTAAAAGATTAAATTTTAAAAGCCACCACAAACTTCATCCATGGCTCTAACGCCAAACGAATCGTTGTTCCAAGCTTTGATTGCTTTGTGCTTATCTGAAATCACAAATGTTGGATAACTTCCTTTAGCAATAACAGTTAACTCATCGGCATTTTTACCCTTAAGTATAACTTTAGCAATCCCTTTAAGAAGTTTTTGATATTTGGCTTTATCTTTTAAGTCAGTACTCAAAACCCAATATTCAATACTTATGGATGGATTTTTTTTCTTCAAAAGTTTTGATGTTTCAATTGATTGAATACAATAAGGACAATTTGCCAATGCAATAATTGTGAGTTGTTTTTTCTTAGGAAAATCGGCTTTTGATGCAACTGAATAGGCATTATTAGAGAAATCTCCTTCATAAATTGGATGAATGGCAAAATAAACAAGAAAAGGAATAGTAAACAAAACCAGACTTATGATAAGTCTTAGGATTTTACTAATTCCTCCTATTCTTGACTTCTTAAAAAACAATGAAGATAAAACAACACCAATAATAACAAAAACCAAGTAAGATAAAAGTTTACTTAATGTGAAAGAGAGACCAAGATTTAAAAGAAAATTTTCCATAAGTTGTAAAAATAAAAAAGTGGGCTTTTATACCCACTTTAAAGTTTTAGAAAACTTATAAAAATTAGTCTTTAATAGTACAAACAACAGATTGAGTAACTCCACCAACAGTTTGGCTACTACTTCCATTTTCACATGTCTCTTTAGCATCACTCTTTTTACCTGTAACAGTAATAGTTGAAATACCCGTTTGAGTTCCTCCAACAGTTGTTTTACACTCGCAAGTGTAATCTTTCTTACAAGAAGAAAGTGAAACTAAAGCTACGGTTACAGCAGCGATTGACAGTAATTTTTTCATGATTTTTAAATTTTAAATTTTGTCAAAAATAATTAAATATTTTTAAACCTTATGTAGGTAGAATTACCTGATTTATCTAAAATAACCTTTTCTTAATGCAAAAATTATAATTCCAGAATTACTAGTAGTATTCGTTTTTTCCATAATTCGTAGTTTGTGACCTTGTTTATTAATTATTTAAGATAGGTTGACTTTTAAAATATTTTTCTAATCTCTAAAACAAGTTTGCCAGAATCACTTTTTTAAAAAGCTAATACAACTTATCAAAAAATTTAAAATAAGGTTTATTTAATAATTTCCCCAATAAATAAAACCAAAAAAGTACTCCAACGGGTACAACTAAAAATGATATTTTATTAAATTCCCACGCTTCTTTAAAATCGAAGTGAATCAAATGCATTACCCCTCTTGTTAATCCACATCCCAAGCATTGTAAGTCGAATAGATAAACGGATAAACAAATACTTTCTCCATTATCAAAATAGTTTGAAGGTAGGAAAAGTAAAAAAAAAGGTCCTCCTAACAATAGTAGTAGGAAGACCTTTTTTAATGATGATTTAATTTTATCTGTTTCCAAAAATAACAACTAGCGCATGAATTAAACCTGGCAAACCACACAATAGAGTAAGAATTAAATTGGTAGTAACACGTCCTGTCCAACTTCCTTCATACAAATACATTGCTATTGTTGTTCCAAAAGGAACTAGTAAAATTAAAAGTAAATATACCCAAGGTTCTACAGATGATCCTTTTTCTTGGAATTTTTTCACCTTCATTTCAGCTATAGTACCTTTGAATTTTTTGTTAGCTACTTTAACTTCTTTTGATTCGTTTACTGGCGCAAAAACATTAACTTCTTTGGATTGATTTTTAGTAATTAATTTATTTTCAGTCGATAAACTTGCTACTACAGAAATTTCATCTGAAGTTGAAGCGAAATCAGAAGTTGACTCATTTGAATAAGTAGAAACTTCGTTTTTAATTACATTTTCCGTCGCTTTAGATTCTTTTTCCTCTGCAAACTCCTCCTCTACGGTTTCATAAGAAACTTTATTCTTATCCTTTTTCCCTCCAATAGAAGTATGATTCCAATTAACATTAAAACCTTTTCTGTGGTAACGTTTTTGAACTGTACAAGAGTCCAAGATTAGTGTTGACATAAATGCAACAACTAAAAGCAAGCTTAACTTTTTCATAATTGTGTAAATTTTAGTTTTTCAAATATAAATTTTATTTCAATGCAAGTAACAAGGTAAAAATACCTGATTTTAATAATTGTATTGAAAATGATTAAATTTTATTACTAAACTTTTCTATGGCATCATTCATGTAAATTTCAAAACAAGCTTGAATGTCATTTTCTCTTTTATAAAACTGTTCTGGAGCTTTATAAAGAACATTTTCAAAGGATATTCGTTTAGAGACACCTTCGCAAGATTTAGTTAACCCAAAAGATGTTGGGTAATGATCGAGCCATTTTCGTGATCTAAAATATCCCATAAACTCATTGAATTCCTTTTTAAGTTCTTGCTCAAAATCTGCTTCATGAAGATAAAATTCATTCAAAAAAAGTGAATAGTCTTTCAAATGATAATTTTCCCAATTTCGGGCAAGTAAATGGTCGAAATAAAGGTCAATCGCAACGCCTGCAACTTTAGGAAGTTTATCGTAAAGTGATAGTCTTAGTTCTGTGACAGCAGGGTGTGTATCGATAAAATGGTCGATTGTGCGATGTAAATGAATACCTTTTTGAACTATTGCAGAATAATTAGTGAAATCTTTTCCCTTCACGAAATCTCCATACAAATTCGAAAGCATCAAGTCTTTGTCGTTGTTGGAAAAGTAAAGGTGGCCAAGGAAATTCAACTTGTTAGTATTTAAACTTCAATAGAATTAATAATCATCATCGCCAAAATCTTCATTTTTTGAAAGACGGTCTGATGCATATTTCAATTGTAAACCCTGCAAGAAATTACGCAAGAACTGATCTTTGCACAAACGATAATGTTGATGGTCCGGTTTTCTGAAAAATGCGCTTAATTCGTGCTTGCTTATTTGGAAATTCATTAATTCATAAACATTCAAAATATCTTCATCTCTGTAATTCAAAGCAATTTTAAGTTTTCTGAAAACAATGTTATTGTTCAATTTCTTTTCCGCAATTGGAGTTTCACCTTCCTTTTTTCCTCTATTTAAGATTATGAAGCCATTTAAAAAATACGCCAATTGTTGGTCATTCAGATTCTTGAATTCTTCATCTTCTTCTTTTTTTAACCAATCACTCACTTCAGCTCTAGTTACAGTTTTTCCTGCCAATTGAAATAATTCAATCATTTTGTTATCGTTAAAATCGAATGTAAATCGCAAGCGGCGAAGAATACTGTTGTTGTTCATGCTGAGATTTTTTCCAAAGATAGAAAGAGCTTTGAAATGAATGTTGAATTAGAATGCTTAATGATAAAGAAATTAATAATATCAATTTAACGTTTTGCGTTTTCGTTCAATCGCTTCAATTTTTGACTCTTGTGCTTTAAAGGCATCTTTTTTCTTTGCTTGAATTGATTTCACATCACTAATTTTTTTCTCAGTTTCCTTGATTTTCTCTTTATAATCGGAAATATCCTTTTCATATCCAGAAAGTCCTTTTTCAAGGTTTTTTTGTTCTTTTTCAAGGGATTTAAGAATTGCTTGTTCTGCATTCACTTCTTCGTCAATTCCCGCATTTGCGCAGTCAATTCCAAACTGAATTAACAATCTTTCCATGGCTTCTGACTGGTTTGGGTGTTCTCTGCTATTCATAAATGCACCACCTAAATCAACCGCAAAAACAGCAATTGGCAATCCATCTTTACCAGTCATAACGCGTGCATACACATCGAACGGTTTGTCGCTTACTTTCTTATCTTTTCCTAAAAGCACTTTAAATTCACCCTTGTTATCTTTTGGTTTACCAAATTCTTTTAAAAATCTTTTCAATTCTTCCTCGATTAAAGGTTTACTTGCATAGGGAATTGTAAGCACATAAGCATTTTTAATTCCAATAGTAAATGATTGATTTTCTTGCATTAAAGAAACTTGTTGCGACCACGTTTGTACTGTTACAAAAGCAAAAAGAAAGAATAGAATTGATTTCATGAATTGATTTTTTTATTGCTCAAAGGTACAACTAATAAAGTTAAGGCTTCCATTTCTATAATTTCCCTTAAATTTGAAGGTGCTATTTAGAAATGTAGTCGGGCAGAAAGAACTTAAATCAGATTTAATTCGAGAAATTAAAGCTGGGAAAATTAGTCATGCGCAATTGTTTAGTGGTAAACTTGGACACGGCGGATTAGCAATGGCATTGGCTTTCACGCAATATTTATTCTGTTCTAATAAAGGAGAAGAAGATAGTTGCGGACAATGCGCTTCGTGTTTGAAAATTCAAGATTTGCAACATCCAGACGTACATTTTGTATTTCCTGTAGTGCAAGCTATCAATAAAGTTTCTACTTTGTTTTTAGATAGTTGGAGAGACCAATTAAAGCGAAATCCTTATTTCAATTTATTCGATTGGACGCAAGAAATGGATTCCAAAGAACGCAAACCAATAATTGGAATTGAAGAAAGTAAGGACATTCTTAGAAAATTAAGTTTAAAGGCTTACGAAGGAGGTTATAAAGTCATGATTATTTGGTTGCCTGAAGAAATGAACCAAGAAAGTGCAAATAAATTATTGAAAATTTTAGAGGAACCACCTGCAAATACTATTTTTCTGCTTGTTTCTGAGAATCCGGAGAAATTACTGATTACGATTCGTTCTCGAACACAAATGGTTCGAATTCCAAAAATAAACACAAGTGAACTATCCATCTTTGTAGGATATCATTTCAAATTGGATAAAGTTCAAGCAGATTCAATTGCTTCCTTTGCCGAAGGAGATTTAATACGTGCCTTAGAATTTATAAATACCAACACAGATAAAGACATTTACCGTGATTTATTTATTCAAATGATGCGTGTTAGCTATAAAAAGGATGTAATCGGCATGTTGGATTGGGCAGATAAAATTGCTAGTGAAGGAAAGGAACGTCACAAATTATACTTGGTTTATGCACTTCACATGTTCAGGCAATCGTTAATGAACAACTACGTAGGTGAACACATGTTGCGTGTTTCTTCGGAAGAAGAAAAATTCTTACGCAATTTCTCCCCGTTTATTTCAGGAAATAACATCCGTGAGTTTATGGAGACCTTTGATGATGCTTATTATCATATCGATAGAAATGCCAACTCAAAAATTCTTTTTACACAATTGTGTTTTCAAACGATGCGTTATATTCATCAGGCTTAGTTTTTTCTAAGAATTAGCTTTGATATCTTTAAAAAATAATCCACTTGAAATTCGTTACTTGAAAAAATCTAAATTTGAGCCAAAATCGATTTTACATTTCTTTTCCCTTATGAAAAAGAAATACCGCAAAGGCAGTAACGAAGGTAAAAAATCAAGGCTCTGATTTTCTATTTTGTTTGCAAACAATTGTTTTACGAATAATTACAATTCACAGTAAACGATTTTCAACTCCTTTCTGAAACTTAAATTTTAATCCGTCAGCTGAAGGAACAGAAATTTTAAAAATTAGTAGTTTCAGTGCCTTGGCTAAAACCAAAAAAAATCAAGGCTAATAATTGTTCGCAAATATTTATTAAATAGTTCTCACTTCGATTAATATTTGTTTTTTTAGGTTTAATATAATTTACTGGAATTGTTGGGAATACTGATTAATTTTAAATCCGAAAATGAAAATAATTCCACTTTTTAACCTGTTTATTTTGCTTTCATTCGCTGGTTATAGTCAGTATCAAAAGAATGTTGAGTTGTTAGACCGTTGGTTTTCAGATACAATTATTACTAATTCCTCACATGTTCGTTATAGTAGTTGCTGGGCTTTTGAACAAGACGGAAAAGAATATGGAGTTATTGGTTCAACTGAAGGAAGCCATTTTTTTGAATTAACTGCTGAAAACAAATTTCGATTCATTGATTTTGTTCCAGGAAGACATGTTTCTTCTCAAGTAATCACACGTGAATTTAAAAATTTCGGGAAATACCTTTACGCGTCTTGCGATGAAGGACCAAGTAGTTTGCAAATTATGGATGTATCTTATTTGCCAGATTCAGTTCATTTATTGGCAGATTATCGCAACGAACTTTTTGGTCGCATTCACAATCTTTTTGTAGATACCACGAATGAATTACTATACGCTTGCTTGGTGACTCCCGTAATCAATAATGCCGAAATTTCAACAATTCCCTTGCGTGTTTTCTCTTTGGAAAATCCTGTTGCTCCGACCTTGGTTTGGGATGGACCTGAAGACATACTGGAAGTTCACGATTTATTTGTGAGAAATAACCTAGCAATTTTAAATTGTGGCTATGACGGAATTCGGGTCTATGATTTTACGAATCCAAGCTCCCCTGTTTATGTAAATAACTTACCCTTTTATCAGCAGCAAGGCTACAATCACCAAGGTTGGTTGGCGCCAAACAATGAAACATATGTTTTTGCCGATGAAACAGCTGGACTGAAAATAAAGAAAGCAAAGCTTAATTCAGATTTCTCTTTTCAAATTCAACAGTTGTTTGGAACAGAGAATACACCTTACGATAAAACACCACATAACATCCAATGCACCAATGAATTTGCTTTCGTGGCTTATTACAACGATGGTTTGCGTATTTTTGATTTGCGCTACAATCCACCAAAAGAAATTGCAGCCTTTGATACTTATCAAGACAACGCATTGACAAATGATTTCTCCATGTGGGGAGCTTGGGGAATTCATACGCTTTTGCCAAGTGGTCGCATTCTAGTTTCCGACAGAAATAACGGTTTTTTTCTTTTTGATTTTGACCGTGATTTTTTCATAAACCAAGCTAGTCCTGAGCAATTCTCAGTTTATCCAAATCCAAGCTCAAAATCCGAATCGTTTATAATTCGCGCCTCAGCCGATGAAATCAATTACTTTAAAGTTGCCATTTATAATGCGCTTGGTCAACTGATTTTAGAACAAACGGTAAGTAATCAATCCTTTTTAGAAGTCAATCAAAAATTAAGCACAGGTTGTTATTTCTCGAAAATTGAATTTGAAAATTACCTTGGAGAAAAGGTGCTTGAGATTTTAAAAATTATCAAAGAATAAAAAAAGACCGCCTCATAGAAGCAGTCTTTTTATAAATTTTAATTTACTTAATTAATCGTAAAGGTATAACCGCTAACCGTTACCGTGAAACTATAATCACAAGTTCCATCGCCATAATTGATTTGACGAACTGGTTTTCCTGTTGGCGTGATATCTAAAGTTCCGCTTACTGGAAATCCACAACCTACTTTTATATGAATTGGAGAAGTTGTGTTCCCTGTATAACCATCACCACTTGAAAATGATGCTTCTGAAGTTCCAGTGATGTCATATTCGTCGTCAAAACGATTTAAAAGCGTATTAAAGCCATTTGTCCAAGTTCTCACTCTATTTGAGGTATAATCAACCACTTCGCCAGTTTCTAGTGTTGCAGTGCCATCAATTTGCACATTGAAAAAAGGTTGACTGTTAGAATTAAGTCCCATATTTTGAACCGTTTTCGTTCCTTCATACTTAATGTCATTTACATAGTAATCAACAGGAGTGTGCGTAATGATTGTTCCTGGTGCGATGTATTGACCTGTGAAAGTTGTAACGATTTTTCCTCTTCTTGTTTTGCCATCGTTACATGTACAGTTTGAAGAACCATAATCAACGGTAACAGATTTTGGTGAACTTATTGTGTCAATCGTAATAATAACATTACAGTCTGCTTTTTCAAAGGCGATATTTTGACCCGGTTTCGCAACGATTACTTGACCGCTTTTGTAATAAACCATATTTCCAGTAATAGCTTGGTCGGAAATATTTGTCATTTCATCAAATGCTGTTTCAATTTTGTAGTTCACCAAGGCTGATTGATCTTTTTTTAGTCGATTTTTAAGACATGAAGTAAGTGAAAGTGCGACCAAACTGAGGATAAGTAGATTTTTCATGGTTTCTTTTTTTGGGTTAAATTAATGAATTATTGTTCGTGTATCCAAATTTACTTGATACGTTTTGTTTCTTCTTTTTAATTTGATTTCGGCAATGTTATCACAATTTTCGTTCCCAAAATCAATAATTACTCCACGGTTAGAATTTCCAACATCAATTTTTCCAGCTAAAGGGTAATTACATTGACCTGGAGTAATGTGAATCGGTTCGATGATTGTGTGCGGAATTTCTTTTCCAAAACGATTGATTAGTGTTCCAGAACCAGTAATTAAAAATTCATCATCTTGCGTGTCACAGGTATTAAAACCATTTGTCCACTCTCTGTAGCGCTCAAAAGTTCGACTTCTTGTGTAATCAGCATGAGTTGCAGTAATGTTTCCTGTAACTTTAATTACTACATTGTCCGAGGTGTTTAAACCGGTATTTTCTGCTCTTCTTGTTCCTGAAATTTGTACGTCATTGATAAAGAAATTTTCAAAAGTTACTTCACGGATTGTACCCGTTTCTTGAATTTCTCCAGTCAAATAAACAAAGACTTTACCTTTTTTTGTGCGTCCTTTTGCATCCACACAGCCTGTTCCATAATCGATTGTTACTGTTTTTGGAAATGTTGATGATGACTCTGAAATGACCGCACAACTTGAGATTATTTGAGTAAGGTCTAGATTACAAGGATTGGAAACATACAATTCTTCTGCCGTAAAATCATTTTCTTCCATGTCCATTCGTAATAAATCTTCTGCACTAGACGTGTTTTCAGAAGCGTCTTTTTGGCAAGCACTAAATAGTAAAAGTCCAAGGCTAACGTAAATACTTGTTTTGAAAAGTCTGTTTATTGTTTTCATAATTTGTGTTTTTATAGTAAGATGATGTTTTTTCAAAAAAGGTTGGGAAGATTTAAATTTTAATAATTTTTTGCCCTAGTGAATCTCCAATTTTCAGGAAATAAAAACCATTTGGAAGATTGGAAACATTAATTATTTTTGAGCTGATACTCTCTAAAACTACTTTTCCTGCACAATCTAATAATTTAATTTTTTGGTCTAAAAATGCAATAGGTACATTAATTTCTGAATTCGTTGGGCTAGGAAAAAATTGATTATTCTGAATTTCACTTGTTGTTAAATCTGCTAATAAATCAAAAGTTAACATGTAAATCCAAACAGGTTCAAAAACAGGAATAGAATTAACTTTCGGGGTTTTGTTGTCTTGTATCGTAGATGCATGTTCATCCCCACTTGTAACAACATAATTCGTCGTAAGCTGTCGTGTTGAATTATATGGAAATACAGAATTGTCAACATTTACAGGAGCGCCATAAGAGTTTAGGCCTAGACTATCCCAAATAATTACTTGTTGTTCATGAACATCTAACACGTGATTGAAAACATAAACATCGCTTCTATTTGTCAACCAATTTGCTGAACTCAACCAAGGTGGAACGTTGTCAATAGTATTATTCCAATCTTTTGGCGATGAAAAACAAAGCGCTCGTTTTAAAGGAAAATATTTCGCCATCACAGCTGCATGACCTCCACCTTGCGAATGACCTGATACAATAATCTTTTCCCAATTAACTTCTCCATTTCCATCTAGAAATTGTCCCCAATTTTCATTTGGATAATTAATTGATAGGTAGCTAATTAGTTTCCTAATTCTATTGTGAATTCCTTCGTTAAATGGGATACTTATTTCATTTGAATGATCCACACCTTCAATTATTTCTCTTCTCACATTTTCAAAACACGTTAAGTCAGCATTATTAGTGCAAAAACTTCCAACCGTTGGGACATTTGGATACATTAAACCAATACTATGAAACCCTTGATTGGCTGCTAAACTTCCAAAAAATGTCGCCCTTTTTGGTTCTCCATAAGAGCCAGGAAGATGTACTAAAAGTAAATTTTTCGGACTTATACTTTGGTTTAGATAAACGAAATTTGAGTCTGCATCAAATGAGGTAATCGTAGCATCGGTTGTACTCGGCTTTATTTTTTTAATTGTAAGTTGCCCAAATACGTTAATTGAAGCAACAATAGTGAAACTTAAAATAATTGCTTTTTTTATCATCTTTTATTTTTTACAAGGTAATTTATAAATCACTCCGACCCCAAGAGTTAAATAAGTGGACTTTAATTGATAGTCGGAGGCAACATTAATCCTAGAGATTGGTAGGGCAAGTCTGGATTCAAGAAACGCACTCCAATTCTCTTTCAATTGATAGTCAAAACCAAAACTAGCCATTTGTTGTAGTGCCAGTTTAACAGAGTTATTTGTCAAGTTTAAATCAAACGTTTTATAGGCTCCATTTTTTTGAATGTCAATGGAAATTGCTGCTTTTGAATGAAAATCTAAAGAAATCCCGTACCGAAAAAAAGGGCTCAGTTTTTTGTTTTTAAAGCGATAAGTAAAACCAACTGGAATACTAAAAAAGGAAGCTGCATAATTAGCTCGGATTTTATATAAAACGGTATCACCATTGGATAATTCTGATATTATTTCTTGGTCATTTAAGGATGCGTCACCATTCATCGTTCTTAGCTCAACAGCATTTTCTCCTGAATTTACATAGAGTTGACGATAAAACCATCTACTTTGAAAGGTTGATTTCCCAAAATTCATCCCTGAATTGATAGCAAATTTATCGTTTAAATGGTAATTAAATCCGAATTGATACTGTGTCAAGCTTGTTGGAATTCTTCTTTCACCTATTGTTTTTGATTTCATACTTTGCGTATTAAACTCGCCTTCAATTTTCCGAACATTAATACCTCGATTTATACTTGCTTGAAAGGAAATAGTTTGATTACAATTTTTACTTTTTGCCTTTTCAATTATCGTTTTTAATGTCATTATTGAGCCTAAAAGAATCGGTTGTAAATAAGGAATCCTTGCAAATTGAAACTGTTGACGACTAGAATCGATATTTGAATCTGACTTTTCAATTGATTGAATTTCTGTTTTTGGTTTTAAACTAGAAGTTAGGTTTTCTGAATTAAAGTAATCTGTTGTAATTGAGCTTACATCATTTTTTGGCTTTTGTGTTTGTTTGTGAGTTGTTAGTGAACTTGAATTTATGGAAATTGACTGCTTCTTTATTTTTTCTTCAACATTTAAATTAGTATTATTTATTTTCTTTTTGGTTTCTATTGTAGTTGATTGTTTTCTAGTTTGCGAAGAAAATTGTGTATTCTGTTTTTCAATCACTGATTTTTCAGATGGATATTGAAAGAATAAAAAGTAAGTGCCAGTCGAAATTAGTCCGATAAAAAGTAAGCTAGAAAGCCAAAGAATTCCTTTATTTTTTTTCTTGGCAAATAGTTCTTTTTCAATCTTGTCCCAAACAATTTCTGGTGCAGTTGCAACTTCCTCCTCAAAATTCTGAAAAAGTGCACCTTTGAAATTATCGTTTTGTAAATCTTTTTCCATAAGCTATTTTTTAGCAATCATGTATTCGTTTTCAATGGCTCTTTTTAGTTCTTTCTTTGCATCAAATAATTGTGATTTCGATGTTCCTTCAGAAATTTCAAGCATTTCTGCTATTTCTTTATGACTAAAACCATCAATTACATAAGCAATAAAAACTTGTCGCCTTCCTTTTGGCAATAAATTAATGAGCTTTTTCAGCTCCTCCAATTGTAAATTTTGTAGAAACTCGATGTCAATTGGTTCATTGGAGGGCGCTGAATCAGCAAAAGAAATTAGATATGGGCTTTTCTTGCGAAAAGTACTTAAAGCACAATTAACCGTAATTTTTCGCATCCAACCTTTGAAAGAGCCTTCAAAATTGAAGCTATCAATTTTTCTGTAAATCAAAACAAAACTGTCTTGCAAGACATCTTGTGCTTCTTCCTTGGAGGACATATAGCGTAAACAAATAGCATACATCCAGCCACTATTGACTTGATAAAGAAATTGGAAAGCAGATTGATTGCCTTTTTTACAAGCAATGACTAATTCACGTTCGTTATTTCTCCAAATCTCAGGACTCATCTTTTAGTAGATGCTGAAAACGAACGAATAGTTGGGTTCCTTATTAAAATTTAATTTTGCTTTTTAAAGCACTTGAAATCCCATCTTTATGTAAGTAAACATTGATGGTTTTGTATTTGAAGTATGCTTCAGAAACATATAGATATCCTTTTGGAAGGTTACTAGTTCCCCAAGAATTTTTAACTAAGAAATAATTTTTTCCATTTTGATCTTGATACAAACCAACAATGTGCATTCCATGGTCGTCCTGTGTGGTTTTATTATCGTAACCTAATTGTCTTAATTCTTGTGTGATTTTTAACTCTTCAGTTGGATTTAAAAAAGCACTTGAACTTCTATCAGCTCCAGCATTATTAAATCCTTTACTATCTTGTCCTTTAACCTCAATTGTTGACTCGTCCTTAGGTACAATTGCAATTCCATTTTTAAAACTGAAACCTTTCTCGGAAACATCAGCTCCCCATGCAACTGTATATCCATTTTTTAGAGCATCAACTGTAACATTAAATAAATCATCCAAAGGAACATTATAGCTTTCACCCCAAGCCCAGTTGTCAGGAATTTCTAACATGCATTTAGAATACATAGGATGATTAGTGAAAGAGGTTAATGAAACATAATTTTCCATTTTTAAACCTAAGGATTCAGCATATGACCTCGGTGTATATTTGTTTCCTTGCCACTCAAATGTTTCAATGTCTTTACCAAGGTATTTATCTAACAATGATTTAAAATTTTCGTTCCAATTTACATTAAATCCATCTCCACTGTTTAATTGATTTACCACCTCGTTCATATAATCTTTTAATTCAGAAAATAGAGTTTCATGATTATATTTAAGTTCGATTCCTTTTTTTGGAATGCCATTTGATTCAAAATCATTTAAAGAAATGCTTTTATCACCAAATCCTGCATAAACAGGCATTGGAACAATTCCATAATTTTGAATAACTAATGGAATATCGTGAAAAGCACCACCTTGAGCAAAATTGATTTTTCCATCAACTCGGATAAACTTGGTTGCTTTCATCTCATATGCTTTGCGAACTACATACATCTCAGCTAAAGGGGTAACTTCTTTTTTACCACTGATTCGCATAATTTCCGACTCGAAAAAAGAAAGAGCAGAGAAAGACCAACACGTTGAAGTTTTACCTTGACTTTCTACAGGGGTTGCGTCGTGATGTGCAATTTTTTTAAACTGATATTTGCTACCTTCAACATTTGTGATTTGACCAAATAAAAAGTTTGATACCAAAAAAAGGGGTACCGCAAAAAATCTAATTTTCAAGTTCATGTGATTATTTTATTTTAAAACCCAACCTTGGTAACCCTTTGAGTTAGAAAGTTGAATTAATGAATCTAATGCTTTGGTGTTTGATGCACTTCCAATACTTACACGAGTTAAGTTACCACCAGAGATAATAGTAGCGTCAAAATCTTGATTTTTAAGTGTATTTACAAAGTTGACAGCATTTGCATTACTTGAAAAACAGCCAACAATATATTCAAAAGCTTGTCTTTTATTACTGCTTTTTACATTAACAATATTCTCAGTTCTATTTTCAGTGGTCACAAGTGGTTCTGTAGGTTCACTTGTGGTTGGCTCAGGTTCTAAAGTTGGTGCAGCAATATAACTTGCATCTTCAAAAATGATAGAGTCAAAGTCAGCCTTTGTTGGTGAATAAAGACCTTTTTCCGCTTTGTAAAATGGGTTAAAATCATTGATTGAGATTACTCCAGAATTTAGAACATCTGTTTTTACAGGAATCCAAAATGAGTAAAATGCAATTGGAAGAAAACAAGCTGCGGCCGCAACATATTTAATGATTTTACGCGATTTTTTTGGACTTTTAATGTCAACAATTGGAGTTTCAATTTCTATAATTGGAGCCTCTACTTCAACTGTAGAAATTATTTTTTCTTCAACAAGCTCTTGTACTTTTGGAGTTGGAACAAATTGAACGTTTCCTAAACCGTATGCATTCAATAAAAAATTGAAATAACGATTTTGCTCAAAACAAATGTTTTTTTCTAAATCTAGGTGAAAAGTACCAATCTTTGGTAATTCTACTTTTCTGCCTGCGTTTAATTCTGACTTCAAATTGATAGTAAACAAATCAATTTTTGAAAGAGAATCAGTGTAATTAATTTTATTGAAAGTTGCGTATTCAGCAGTTAAAAGACCATCATTATTGATTAAGTTTTTATTAAACAATAAATGTTTTGATGGTGGATGAATAATGCCATTTTCTTTGTCAATACTTGCAGAAACAGACTGAGCTACAAATCCACCAAAAGATGGAATGATGACACACGAATGACGCAATAATAACTGACAGATTATTTCTTCTACTGAAAACATTATTCAAATTTACGAAAACATACGTAATTAACAACAAGTTGTTACAAAAATGGTAGTACCTTTTGCACGTCTTCTGGCACATCAATGTTTGGTGTTTCGATAGTTGTTTCTATCAATTTAATTTTAAAGCCGTAAAAAAGCCAACGCAATTGTTCAAGCGATTCTATTTGTTCTAAAATAGTTGGTTCAAGTTTAATTAGTTGAAGAAGTGTTTCTCTTCGGTAAGCGTATAAACCAATATGTCGCAGATAAGGATAAGAAAGTATTGGATTACCTTTAAAATTCGCAGAATTGGGAATTGAACTTCTACTAAAATAAAGTGCAAAATCATTTACATCCGACACAATTTTAATTCTGTTGGAATTGGCTAAATCTTCTAAATCTATTGATTTATTCGATAATGTTGCAATATTCGTTTCTTTGTTTTTAAATGCAGTTATCAGTGCTTCAAGTTGCAAATAATTGACTAATGGTTCATCTCCTTGAATATTTATAATTAAATCAAATTCTGAATGTCTTTTGGCAATCTCTCCGCATCTATCTGTCCCGCTTTGATGCAAGGTAGAAGTCATTTCTACCTTGCCACCAAAACGAGTAACTTCATCATAAATACGTTGATCATCAGTTGCAACTATTATTTCATCGATTTTTGAAGATTTTTGAACCCCTTCATAAACTCGTTGAATCATTGTTTTTCCCTTTAAATCAATTAAAGGTTTGCCTGGAAAGCGTGAAGAATCAAATCGCGCAGGAATGACTCCAAGTACTTTCATGTTTAGAATTTCATTTGAATTTGAGCCATGAAATTTCTCGGAGGTTGAATATCACCAGGACGAGAAGTAATCTCAGCATTGAATACATTGTTAGCAATTAAACCAAATCTAAAAGTATCGTTTAACTTGTATCCTAAGCGTAGGTCAAATACTGTGTTTCCTTTATTGAATTTTTGGCGATATTGAGCAAGTCCCGGTAAAATAAACGTTTGGTCTTCCATGTTTGCGGCGATTTCGGGGCCAAAAATTGCTTCTTCAGCAGAAACCTCAAAAATTCTGTCAATGTTTTCCATGAAACTATTGTATCGACAAGAGATTCCAAAACTATATTTTTTATAATTTGCTTCAATATCCATTTTTGCTAAATGTTTAAAACGATATTTCAACAATTTTGAATTTTGGTTTGATGAATTTGCAATGTAAGATGAGTCTTCATTTAAACTCATAGGATTCATGTATGTATATCCAATCAAAGAGATAATTTCTACATTACCAATACTTCCATAACTATTGAAGGAGAAATCAACTCCTGTAATTCTTGCAGCTTCAGCATTAACAGCTCTAAAACCGATCCATTTGTTGATGTAGCCTGGGCTAGATGGGTTTGTTGAAAGAGTTACAGAATCTGGATTGTAAATTCCAAAAGCAAACTCCATCATGTTACTATATTGATTGATAAAACCAGCAACATCAAACATACCTTTCCAATTACCTATTTTTACACCTTGTTTAATTCCAATTTCAGCAGCCCATCCAATTTCTGGTCTTAATTCAGGATTAGGGAAGATATTTAATGCTCCAACAGATGTTTGTGTGTAGCGCTCAGCAACAGAAGGATAACGAATTCCTTGACCAATTGAGGCTCTTAAATGAGTATATTTCGCAATTTCGTAGTGAAAACCAGTTCTTAATACTGGGTAAACAGGTATAGAAACGGAATCTTTCTTACTTATCATAAAATCTGAATCTCCTGTTCTACCATCCATTTGAAAATGTTCAATTCTCACACCAGCTGTGATATCTAATTTACCAATTTTATGCTCGTATTGAAAATAGCCCGCTAAGTTATTGGAGGTATGGTCACCAAAAAGATTTGATTGAACAACGTTATAAATGTTTGAAGCACCAGTGGAAATTGTGATTCCATTTCCAAATTGTTTTTGGAATTGATAGTCCGCAAAATAAATTATTGCTCCGTTACTTTGGCTAGGATTGTTAATGTTTCCATTATGAGCATAGTAAACTCTATTTTTTAAACTATGACGATTATTTTTCTTATCAATATATTTAATATACGGATCTAAAAATAAACGTTGACCTAAGTTATAAGTTAAGGTTGATGCTGGATTGCTTGTATCTGCTCCTCCACTAGGAACATACCCTAATGTATCACTTTGCCAAATCAAGAAATTTCCAGTTTTTTGAACTTGGTAGTTGTATCCGATTCCTGCTTTTAATCGGTTAAATTTTTCTGGTTTAAAATATAAACTTCCACTAACGCGTCCTCTATATTCTGTTTCTCCTTGTCTATATCCATCATTATGGAAAAGAGTCGTTGAAACAGTGTAACCCATTTTTTTAAACATTTGTCCTCTGTATGCCTCAATTTGTTGCATCATTGGAGTTTTTGACCACCATTTCAAAGATGCTCTTCTTGGATTGTCATAGAAACCATAAGCAACTTTTACCTTTGTTTCTGGTTTAATTCCCGGTTCTTTTTCTGTTAAAGAAATAACTCCGTTTAATGCGCCACTTCCATAAAGTACAGAAGCTGCACCTTTCATTACCTCAATTTGAGACGCTTGTTCCATAGGGATTGCATTCCACTGTGTATCTCCTGCATACCCAGAAAGCAATGGCATACCATTCCATAGAAGTAATACGCGACTTCCAGTTCCATAAGCAAAACCGGAACCACCACGAATACTAACTTGTCCATCCATCGTAAACACACCAGGAGTTTGGTCAACAGCTTGTTCTAAATCAGTAATACCCTTGTTATCAATTAATTGTGGGCGAATAATTTCCATTGAAACTGGAACTTCTTCAATAGCTTGTTTACGACGACCTGCTGAAACAACCACCATATCTAAATCTTTGGTTGGTTCTCCCATTTTAATTACTATTTCACCTGCTTTGTTGATAACGATTGTATCGTTAACATATTGAAGCATTGATGTAATAATTGTAACAGGAAAATTTTGAACATTTAATTTAAAATTTCCATCGTAATCTGAAATAGCTTTTGATCCATCGGATGCAATTAGTTTAGCGCCAATAAGTGGACTATTATTAAGTCTGTCTATCACTTTTCCAGTGATTTGTGCCTGCATTAAAATCGGCAAAATTAGGGCAGCAAAAGCAAGTATTCTTCCTTTCATAATCATAGTTTAGACTTCAATATTAAAAGAAATTTTTGATTTGAGAATAAATGTTAAAAAGATTTATCCTCTTTTAGTGTTAAAATTAAACTATAAGTCGAACTGTAATTGAAGAATAAAGTTTCTTGGAGCCTGAATATCACCCGGTCTAGAAACATATTCAGCATTAAATAAATTATTCACAATTAAGTTTAATTTGATTTCTTTTTTGATATCATAACTCATTCTAGCATCGAAAACTAGTGCACCTCTTTGATTGGCGTCTCTATATTTTTTCATGCCGACAAGTAATTCCTGACCAAATACACCTTCCTCAAAAACAACATCAATATTTTTCATATAACTATTGTATCTTGAAGAAAATCCAACACTTAACTTTTTGTAGGTAGCTTGAATATCAACTTTTGCCAAATGGTTAAAACGATACTTTAGCATATTAGAACTTGTGTCGGAAAATGTTGCTCTGTAGTCAGGGTCATTGTTTAAACTAATCGGATTCATATAAGTGTATCCTAATAATGAAGTTAATTCAACATCTCCAATTTTACCTTGACTGTTAAATGATAATTCTAAACCTGTAATTCTTGCTTTTTCCGCATTTTGTGCTTGAAAACCAACCCAATTATATAAATAATTTAAGGCATTTGGATTTGAAGTTTGGAGATTTCCCATTGTATCTGGTTTGTACAAACCAAAGGTAAACTCTGTCATATTATCATACTGATTGATAAAACCAGCAACATCAAAATAACCTTTCCAATTGTCACCAAATTTCACAATTTGTTTATAACCTACCTCAGCAGCCCATCCAGTTTCTGGTCGTAATTCTGGATTTCTAAAGATAACCAATCCCCCCACTGATGTAGAAACAAATCTTTCACCTATTGATGGGAAACGAACACCCTGACCAATAGATGCTCTTAAATGTGAAGATTTATTGATTTCATAGTGCAAACCTGCTCTAAATACAGGATAAATTGGAATTGAAAGTGAATCAGTTATTCTGAATCTTGAATCGGAAACTAATGAATCAAGTTTATAATATTCCAAACGCATTCCAACTGAAAAATCAAGCTTTTTATATGCGGATTCAAATTGTGTATAAGCAGCTGAATTTTGTGAAATATGATTTGAAAAAACCCAACTTTCTACACGACTTGTATTATTAGTATATCCGGCTGTGAAATTTGTAAATTCACCAACCTTGCGTTGAAATTGATAGTCAAAATAGTACATTTCAGCAAAAGAAGCATCGTAAACATTTTCAGAATTACCCGTCGTTACGATGTAATACCTAGATTTAAAATTGTGTCTATTATTATATTTGTCATAGAACTTAACATAAGGATCGACACTAATTCGAATTGCTTTTTGTCTTGATAAAGTATTATCCATTGCCTCGTAACCAGAAGTATCGTTTTTCCAAAGTACGAAAACGCCTGCATCTTGGTATTGTGCATTATAACCAATTCCTGCTTTTAGTTTTGGAAATTTCGTCGGTTTAAAATAAAATGATCCGTTGATACGATATCTTTTTTCATTTTCCCCTTTTCGGTAACCAGAATCTAAATAAGCATTTGCACCAATTGTGAAGCCAATATTTTTGTACGATTTTCCGTAGTAAATATCTGCCAAATGAAAAGTTGGGTTTTTATCCCACCAAATCATTGACTTTCTTCTTGGATCACCATAAATTCCTGATTGAACTTTTGCTTTTAATTCACCTTTTGGACCTGGTTCTTTTTCTGTAACTGCAATAATACCGTTCAAAGCGCCACTTCCATAAAGAACAGAAGAAGCACCTTTTAGGATTTCTATTTGAGAAGCTTGCTCCATTGGAACAGAATTCCATTTAGCATCACCTAAATCAGGCGCCAACATTGGCACTCCATTCCAAACAAGCATAACACGACTTCCTGCCCCGTATGCGTAGCCGCCACCGCCACGAATACTAACTTGTCCATCCATTGAATAAACACCCGGACTTTGGTCAACTGCTTGTTCTAAACTTGCTAAACCTTTGTTATTAACTAATTCAGGTCGAATGATTTCCATTGAAATAGCAACGTCTTCGATATCTTGATTTCTTCTTCCAGCAGTTACAACAACCGTTTTAATTTCTTGTACTTGAGCGTAAAGATCAAAAGTTAATGTTGTGTCTTTGGTAATCTTTAATGAGTCAGAAAGATATCCAATCATTGTAATTTTTAGAAAAACAGGATATGAAGTTGGTTTGATTTCAAAATTTCCTAATGGATTTGTTAGAGCTTTTTGACCTGTGGACAGAATAATCTTTGCTCCAACAAGTCCTTCCTTGTTTTTTCCATCCTGCACTAGCCCCTTAATTTGAGCAAAATTTAAAAAAGAAAAAAGTAAGAATATAGAAAAAAATAAGTTTTTCATTTATTAGATAATGAGTTTTTTGATTAACTTAATGTTGCAAAACTAAGAAATTTTGAACAAATCACACGAAATCTACAAAATCGCATGTAGCAAGTTACATGGAATTGGACCAGTTAGAGCTGCACAAATCATATCAAAAATGGGAAGTGCCGAAGAATTATTTTTGAATTCAATAAAAACCATTTGGCAAGAAACGGGAATCTCGAAATCAATTTTAAAGGCTATGAAACGAGAAGAATCCTTGGAACTAGCCGAAAATCAGCACAATTACAATTTGAAGCATAACATAAATTGTCATTTTTTCATGGATAAAGACTACCCTAGAAGATTGAAACAATGTGGAGACCCACCAATTATTATATACTCAAAAGGTAAAATGGATTTAAACCAAAATAAAATTGTTTCAATAGTGGGCACAAGAAATTTAACAAATTATGGAAGTAAAATTTTACATGAATTAATTGAATCATTAAAAAATGAACAAATTCAAGTGATTTCTGGACTAGCTTATGGGGTTGATATTCTCGCGCATCGCTTGTGTGTAGAACATGGTTTGGAAACGATTGGAGTTTTGGGTCATGGATTAGATCGCATTTATCCGTTTAAACACCGTTCAACTGCACTTGAAATGATGGAAAATGGAGGATTGGTTACTGAGTTTATGATTAATACAAATCCAGACAGAGAGAATTTCCCAATGCGAAATCGAATAGTGGCTGGAATGGCTGATGCAACGATTGTCATTGAAAGCAAAATTAAAGGTGGTTCGATTATTACTGCTGAATTAGCAAATGATTATAGTCGCGATGTTTTTGCATTTCCGGGTGATGTCGATCGACCATTTTCTGAAGGGTGTAATGATTTGATTCGCAAACAAAAAGCACACTTAATTACGAGAGGTGACGATTTTTTAACATTTATGAACTGGAAAGAATCAAAGCAAAAGAAAGTTCAACAAAAACAACTATTTCATGATTTGAATCAAGAGGAAGGAAAAATCGTTGATTTATTAGAACACGAAAGCGAACTTCATGCAGATGTTTTATGTATGAAATCTGGAATTACACCTTCACAAATGAATGTCCATTTATTCAATCTAGAAATGTCAAATGTGATTCAACAGTTACCTGGAAAACGTTTCAAATTAGTCTACCAGTAAGTCACTAATTCTAGAGAGAAAAATTATTCCTGCAATGACAACAGCAATAATTGAACTTATTAAAACAGATGCGGCAGCAATGTCCTTAACACTTTTGATAGCTGGATGAATTTCTGGGTGAAGTTGATTACATAATTTTTCGATTGCCGAATTTAAAGCTTCAGCGGTTAATATTATGGATGAAATTATTAAAACAGCCAACCATTCTGTTTTTTCAATTTTAAACAAAAAACCTGCGATGGAAATACAGAAAAACGCAAAAAGATGAAATTTAAAATTTCTCTCCGTTTTGACCAAAACAGCTAAACCTTGAAAGGCGTAAACAAAACCAAGCAGAAATTTTTTCACAGTGAATTTATGTAGTGTGAAATTACAAAAAATGTAAAAGTACTTGCATTTAATAGTTGGAATCAATTTTTGAATTAATTTTGTGCCACGTTCATTAACATAAACTTATGAAGAAAGGTGGAGGGATAGGCCCTACGAAACCTTGGCAACCTACCAGAAATGAAAAGGTGCCAAATCCAATCAGTCTTTTGACTGAAAAGATAAGTTGACAGTTCGCTGTTCTCTACAACTTCTTCATTGGTGTAATAATAAATCAAATGAAAACAGAACTAGAAAAAGCAATAAAAGAACGAATTCTTATCCTTGATGGTGCGATGGGTACCATGATTCAACGCCATAAATTAGAAGAAGAAGATTTCCGTAAAGGTGCTTTTGAAAATCACAATAAATCCTTAAAAGGAAACAATGATTTATTATCCATCACGCGTCCTGATATTATCAAAGATATTCATCGACAATATTTTTTGGCAGGAGCAGATATTGTGGAAACGAATACTTTTTCAGGAACTTGGATTGCGCAAGCCGATTATGGTTTAGAAGATGCAGTTTACCGTATCAATTATGAAAGTGCAAAAATCGCTAAAGAAGTAGCCATTGAATTTACAGACAAACCACGCTTTGTTGCAGGTTCAATTGGGCCAACAAATCGTACTGCTTCCATTTCACCTGACGTAAACGACCCAGGTTACCGTGCAATAACTTTTGATGAATTAGTTGGAGCATACAAAGATCAAGTGAATGCATTAATGGATGGAGGAGTTGATATTCTTTTAGTTGAAACGATTTTCGACACCTTAAATGCAAAAGCTGCATTATTTGCGATTGACCAAGTTTTTGAAGATAGAAATGAAAAAATTCCAATCATGGTTTCTGGTACAATTACCGACCAAAGCGGAAGAACACTAACAGGACAAACCACCGAAGCATTTTTGATTTCACTTTCACACATGCCTTTATTAACGATTGGTTTGAATTGTGCACTCGGAGCAAGTTTAATGCGTCCATATTTGCAAATTTTGAATGAAAAATCACCGTTTGGAGTAAGTGCTCACCCAAATGCAGGATTGCCAAACGAATTTGGAAAATATGACGAATCTCCTGAAATGATGGCTGCCCAAATCAAAGAATTTTTGGATGAAGGGTTGGTAAATATAATTGGCGGTTGTTGTGGTACAACTCCTGAACACATTAAAGCGATAGCGGAGTTGGCGAAGGATTATAAACCAAGAAATTTTAATTGAAAGTTGAAAACGGATAACTGAAAGTTGAATTTACCGTGAAACTAAATGAACTTTTTCACTAACTTAATAAGAAAAAAGTGATGAAAGAGAGTGTTTTAAAAACAAAAAGTTATCAGTTCGCATTAGATATAATTAGTACATATAAAGAATTGACGCTAAAAAAAGAATATATTTTGAGTAAACAATTATTAAGATCAGGAACTTCTATTGGCGCAAATATTAGAGAAGCAAACAATGCTCATAGTAAAACTGACTTCATTCAAAAATTATCTATTTCATTAAAGGAAAGTGATGAAACAGATTATTGGCTGGATTTGCTAAAAGATTCTTCTTTTATAACAAATGAAATTCATTCAAAATTAAATTTTCAAAATAGGGAAATTAATAGGATGCTAATTTCAAGCATAAAAACACTAAAAAACAATCACTTGTCATAATAAATAAAACCCTTGAACTACAATTCCTAAACTTTCAGTTTTAAATTATCAGTTCTCAACTTTAATTTTACATATGTCACTAAAATTATCCGGTCTTGAACCACTCATAGTTACCCCACAAAGCAATTTTGTGAATGTCGGAGAACGTACAAACGTTACGGGCTCAAAAGCATTTTTACGCATGATCAAAGAAGGAGATTTTGAAGCAGCATTGGCTGTTGCTAGAGATCAAGTAGAAGGTGGTGCGCAAATCATTGATGTCAATATGGACGAAGGGATGATTGATGGAAAAGAAGCGATGGTGAAATTCCTAAATTTGATTGCTTCCGAACCTGATATTGCTCGTGTTCCGATTATGATTGATAGTTCCAAATGGGAAATTATTGAGGCAGGATTAAAATGCATTCAAGGAAAAGGAGTTGTGAATTCAATTTCTTTAAAAGAAGGTGAAGCCAATTTTATTAACCAAGCAAAAACAATCAAACGTTTCGGTGCTGCAGTAATTGTTATGGCTTTCGACGAAAATGGACAAGCTGATTCGTACGAGCGTCGCATTGAAATTTGTAAACGTTCATATGATATTTTGGTTGATGTGGTTGGTTTTCCGAAAGAAGACATCATTTTTGACCCAAACATTTTCCCAGTAGCAACAGGAATGGAGGAGCACAACAACAATGCTTTGGATTTCTTTAGAGCTACAAAATGGATTCGTGACAATTTAACCGGAGCGCATGTAAGTGGTGGTGTTTCAAATGTATCATTCTCATTTAGAGGAAATAACAAAGTACGTGAAGCGATGCATGCAGCATTTTTGTATCATGCGATTTCAAATGGGATGGATATGGGGATTGTAAATCCTTCTATGTTAGAAGTTTACACAGATATTGATAAAGAATTATTGGAATTTGTTGAAGACGTATTATTGAATCGTCGTTCGGATGCAACAGAGCGATTATTAGAATATGCAGAAACAGTAAAAGGTGACGGAAAGAAAAGAGAAATCGATTTGTCTTGGAGAAATGTTCCTGTGCAAGAACGATTAAGTCATGCGTTGGTAAAAGGTTTGGTTGAATTCATTGACGAAGATGTTGAAGAATGTCGCAAGTTGTACAAACGCCCGATTGAAGTAATCGAAGGCCCATTGATGGATGGCATGAACATCGTTGGAGATTTGTTTGGTAGTGGAAAAATGTTCTTACCACAGGTCGTAAAATCAGCGCGTGTAATGAAAAAAGCCGTTGCCTATTTGCTACCTTTTATAGAAGCAGAAAAAGACGGAGTAAGCTCTTATGCCGGAAGAATATTAATGGCAACTGTGAAAGGAGATGTTCATGATATCGGTAAAAATATTGTTGGTGTTGTTTTGGGTTGTAATAACTACGAAGTGATTGACATGGGAGTGATGGTTCCTGCGGAGAAAATCATTCAAAAAGCAATCGAAGAGAATGTAGATGTGATTGGATTGAGCGGTTTAATAACGCCTTCTTTGGATGAAATGGTTCATCTTGCAAAAGAAATGGAACGCGCAAATCTTTCTATTCCATTATTGATTGGTGGCGCGACAACTTCCAAAGTACATACTGCTGTGAAAATAGATCAGTATTATACAAAAGGACAAACAGTTCACGTTTTAGATGCGTCACGATCTGTAACGGTTGTAGAAAGTTTATTAGGTCCGAAAAAAGACAATTTCATAAAAGAATTAAAAGCAGAATATATTCGTGTGAGAGAACATCACGAAAAACATCGTGGTGCAAAAGAACTCTTGTCATTAGTTGTTGCTCAAGCAAATAAATTGAAAATTGATTTCAAAGAATCGGACATTACAAAACCTTCATTTTTAGGCCATCAATTATTTACAAATATTTCTCTAACTGAAATAGTTCCTTTTATTGATTGGACTCCATTCTTTCAAACTTGGGAATTACACGGTCGCTATCCGAATATTTTAACGGATGAAATCGTTGGAGCTGAGGCAACAAAATTATTTGCAGATGCCCAAGAAATGTTACAAAAAATAGTTGCCGAAAATTGGTTGGAAGCGAGAGCAGTTATAGGTTTATTCCCCGCAAATTCAGTTGGTGATGACATTGAGATTTATGCTGATGAATCGAGAAATGAAGTGATTCACAAGCAAATTACCTTGCGTCAACAAACGAAGAAAACGGCAGGGCAACCAAATTTAGCTTTAGCGGATTTTATTGCACCAAAAGATAGTGGAATTGAAGATTATATCGGTGGATTTGTGGTGACAACAGGAATTGGCTTAGACGAACACGTTCAGCGATACGAAGCTCATCACGATGATTATAATTCAATATTAATCAAAGCATTGGCGGATCGTTTAGCAGAGGCTTTAGCTGAATTCATGCACCAAGAAGTTCGCAGAAAACATTGGGGTTATGCAACGGACGAAACCTTGACAAACGAAGAATTAATAAAAGAAACGTATCGTGGAATTCGTCCGGCTCCAGGTTATCCAGCTTGTCCAGATCACCAAGAGAAAATTGGTTTGTTCGAAATTTTAGATGCGACTGAATTAACTGGCGTTTCCTTGACTGAAAGTTTAGCAATGTTGCCTGCTTCATCAGTAAGTGGTTGGTATTTTGCACATCCCGAGGCAAAGTATTTTGGACTTGGAAAAATCACAAAAGAGCAAGTTGAAGCTGTTGCATTGAGAAAACAAAAAAGTTATAATGAAATTTCAAGGTGGTATAATTCAGTGGTTCAGGATTAGTGTTTTTTAAGAATCGTATTGAATATGTGCATCAAATATTTGCTTTTTTGCGTCTACTTTCTATCTTTACGTTCCTAAATTATAAAACGAATGAAAAAACTATTTTTTCTAACAATATTCTTGTCAGTTTTTTCTGTCTTTGGACAAACACCAATTGCTAACTTTACAGCAACTCCTTTATCCGTTTGTGCAGGCTCTCCTGTAACTTTTACAAATACATCTGTTCCAAATGGAACTTCCCCGATTGTTTTTAATGCTTGGTATTTTGGTGATGGAGATTCTTTAGTCGGTCAAAATGCAATTCATGTTTATGATACACCTGGAACATATCCCGTAACACTTGTTGTGACAAATGCAAATGGTACTGCAGATGCGGAAGTTAAACCAGGATATATCACTGTTAAACCTGCACCAACAGCAAGCTTTTCTATTCTTGGTCAAGGTTGTACAGTTCCATTAACCTTAACTTTTAACAATACAAGTTCTACTGGAGCTGGTTTCTTGTATGCTTGGAATTTTGGACCCAATCAAAATTCAAATGTTCAGAATCCACCGTCACAAACATACAATTCTGTTGGAACCTATCCAATTAGTTTAACTGTGACGAACCCTACTACCCAATGTAGTTCAACAGTTGTCCAGCAAATCGAAGTTTCTAATTATCAGGCTGGAATTACCTTACCTTCTGTTGTTTGTCTTGGACAACCAGTGAATTTTGGTGATAATTCAACCGCAGGAGCAAACACTTGGAATTGGAATTTTGGAGATCAAGGTTCAAGTTCAGAACAAAATCCAACTCACACCTATAATACACCAGGAACTTACAATGTTCAATTGGCATCTCAAAATACGGCATCAGGTTGTACGGGTAGTACCTCTGCGTCAATAACTGTTCAACCTACACCCACACCAAGTTTTACAGCCACGCCTTTAACAAACTGTGCGCCTTCAGTGGTAAATTTTGTAAATACTTCAACAGGAGGTAGTTCTTACACTTGGAATTTCGGAAATGGACAAACTTTTACAGGAACAACACCACCCGCTCAAACTTATCCGATTAATGGTTCTTACACTGTTGAATTAACTATGACCACTGCATTAGGTTGTGTAGGGACAACTTCTATACCTTCTTATATTAATGTTACAGATGTTGAAGCTAGTTTTACAGCTAATGTAACAGGTGGTTGTACACCTTTATCTGTAAATTTCACAAACAATTCAACATCTCCTAATCCAACAAGTAACCCAATTGTTGCTTGGAATTGGAATTTTGGAAATGGACAAACTTCAACCTTGCAAAATCCTCCAACTCAAATCTTTCAAATAGGAGTTTGGGACGTAACTTTAACCGTTACAACACAATCAGGGTGTACAAAAACATTTACAGCTGAAGATTATATCAAAGTAGGTCAAATAAACTCTGTCAATTTCACAGTTGATACAACCGTAAATTGCATTAAAACAGATTTCGAATTTACTTCTTCATTCACAACAACACCTGCAAATCCTGACTCAACGGAAATAACTTATTATTGGGAATTTGGGGAAAATGGATCTGATGGAACCTCTACTGACCAAAACCCTACTTACCAATTTACTTCTGATACAGGATATTTTAGTGTGATGTTTGTTGTAGATTATAGAGGTTGTAAGGATACACTATTAATAGATTCTTTGATTTATATTAATGCGCCTATCTCTGAATTCACACCTGCAGAAACTTTATTTTGTAACCCAAGTAGCTTCCCGGTTGCACTTCAAATTACAGATGATGCTACACATGGAATTATCGATGACGACGTTCAAATGATCTGGAAATGGGATGATGGTTCAGCAAATACAATTCTAGACGACCCCGAACTCGACGATGCTGATTTAGGCTCAGTCACCCACAATTTTACAGGTTATGGAACCTATACGGTGGAGCAAGTCATACATAACTTCACCACTGGTTGTAGCGATAGTACCACACGAACAATTGACGTTTCAATGGTTGTTCCCGGTTTTACATTGAGTAATGATTCTATTTGTCAAGGTGATTCATTATTCATGTACGATGCAAGTTCAACATGGATGACACCACCAAACCCTCATCCATTAGAAACGTGGGAGTTTGATATGGGAAATAACACAGCTCCTGTAAGTATGGGTGATACAGCAAATTATGTTTACAATACTTCCGGAACTTATTTTATAGAAATGACTGCCACAAACAGTGTTGGGTGTTTGGATAGTGCCACTTTGCAAGTTAACGTTTTAGCACCACCATTTGCAGTTTTATCCTCCGATCCAATAGTTGGTTGTTCCCCATTATTGGTCAACTTTACAAATAGTTCGATTTCATTAAATAATTTGGCACTTGCAAGCTTTGAATATACCTTCACTGATGATAATTCAACAGTTACAACAACCTCGGTTGATTCACCTATTAGTCACATCTTTAATGGCACTGGAACTTTTTATGCAGAGTTAACTGCAACTGATGTTTTTGGTTGTACTTCAGCGCCAGCGTCTAATCCAATCACCATTACAAAACCAAGTTCATTTTTCTCAGTTGACAATATCATTTGTAACGGCGATACAATAAACACAACAAATACTTCAACAGGTGTTGCTCCGTTAACTTACGAATGGTTCGTGGATGGTACACCTCTTTCAACAGACCTAAATTCAAGTGCTATTTTCAATGAAAGCAATGTCACTTTAGGAGTTACCAGTGCAATACATACGCTTTCACTTATTACAACTGATGCAAATGGGTGTAAAGACACGATTGGAAATTTAATCACAGTTTCCATCCCTTTTGCAATTCCAACCTATACATTTTCAGGAGCACAACCTGATTCATCAGGTAATTTTTCTTGTCCTCCAATTTTTGCTTCCCTTTCTGATTCATCAATTTCGTATGGAAGTATTGTAGATTGGGATTGGCAATTTGGTTCATCGTCTGGATCCTCTTCTTTACAAAATCCTTCTACAGTTTATGCATTGGCAGGATATTATGATTTAGAATTGACTGTAGTTGATGAATACGGTTGTACAGCAGACACATTAATTGATGATTATGTTATAATTGGCGGTCCTTCAGGTGTTCCAAGTTGGTCGCAAAATGCAGGAGTTTGTGCTCAAGGCGCAAGTTTTAATTTAGCCAATCCACAAAATGTATTTAGTTCAGTTTGGGAGATGGGTGATGGCGACACAACATTTAACCAATTAAATTTCAATTACAATTACGCAACTCAAGGAACTTACACACCTGGTGTAACGCTCTATGATAGTTTAGGCTGTGATGTATTCTATCCAATGCTTCCGCTTCAAGTTTTCGATGATGGTCTAACAGCAGGTTTTACGGTTAACCCAAATCCAGTGGAGCAAGGTGCTTTGGCAACTGTAACTGATCAATCTACTTCAACAGGAGCACCAATTGCAAGTTGGGCTTGGGATTTTGGAAACAATGAATCTGCCTTTGCATTAAACAATTCAAATCAATCAACAACTTATCCTCTTGGTGGATTTTACGATATAACTTTAATTGTAACGGATGCAATTGGCTGTGTAGATAGTATTACTCAATCTATTTTTGTGAAAGACCCTGAGATTTATGTACCAAATGTGTTTACGCCAAATGGTGATGGAGCAAATGACATTTTCAATTTACCTTTTGACGGATTTAAGTCGTTTCATATAACAATCACTAATCGTTGGGGAAATGTAGTTTGGGATAGAGATAGAGATGACGCAAAACCACTTTTGTTATGGGATGGAACAAATGATGGTGGTACAGATTGTACGGATGGCGTTTACTTCTACTTATTAACTGGCGAAATGAAAGGCGGAACAATGGTTTCTAAAAATGGATTTGTAACTAAAATTAGTTCAACTCAATAAATCGTTTTCTGATTCTGATTCGTAACCTTCGTCAATATATGTTGGATTGATAACCGCTGCATTAACAGCTAAAACATCGCAACGTTCGTTTTCTGGATGTCCTGCGTGACCTTTTACCCACACAAATTTTAGGTCAAATTGCGAATGAAGTTTCAAATAGCGAAGCCATAAATCTTTGTTTTTCTTGCCTTTGAAACCTTTTTTTACCCAGCCAAAAACCCAACCTAAAGTGATGGAATCAATGACATATTTTGAATCTGAATAAATAGTTACTGGGATTTGAGTTGTTTTTAAACTTTCTAAACCCACAATGACAGCCATCAATTCCATTCGATTATTGGTTGTGAGTCGAAATCCTTGTGAAATTTCTTTCACTTTGTCGTTGTATTTTAAAATCGTTCCAAAACCACCTGGACCTGGATTTCCTCGTGATGAACCGTCAGTGTATATGCGTATCATTTCTTTTTTTCGTATTTCCAATTTCTTGATTTACCATCAAGTATCCATTCCATCATTGTTTCAATGCGTTTAATCCGCGTTGCATCCGTTTTAGCTTCAGTAATCCAAGAAATATATTCTCTGCGGTGCGAAGGTGGAAAATCATCGAATTTTTCTGCTTGTTTTGAAAAAGAACCAAATATTTCTGGTAAATCAGCACTTTTTAAATCGATTGTTATCTTCTTTTCGCTTGCTTTTGTTTTAGTACTTTTCTTTTTCGAAAGTTCAATAGCTTCACGAATATATTTTATCAAAACTTCAGCATTTGGTAAATCTTCTAAATTTTTGATTTTTGACAATTCTCCCATATCCGTTTCACCAACTTTAGCTAAAATCCCGGCTGTATCCTCTAAACTTGAACCTTGCCAAAATCGAAAAACACAGTGATTTTTATAGGCACTAAAACTACAAATGAGTTTACTTTGAAAGGTAAAACAAGGAAATCCCCATTTAATTGTTTCTTCCAACTCTGGCTCAGCAGTTTCTAAAGTTGCTCTTAACTCATTCAAAATCGGTTGAGCAAAAGGAGCAGCATTTAAAATATATGAATCAACTTTCGGATTCTTCTTCATGATTTAAGCTTTTTTTCTATTTGGATTTTTATTTAAAAAAGCAGTCCAAGACCCTCCGCCAGCTTTATTATGCTCGCCAACGCCTTTTGAATAATAATGACAAACAGCCACAGCAAGTCCATCGGTTGCATCAAGGTATTTAGGCATATCCTGAAAATTCAAGAGTTTTTGAAGCATTATCGCCACTTGCTCTTTCGAAGCAGCACCACTTCCCGTAATTGATTGTTTGATACGTCTAGGAGAATATTCTTCAAAAGGAATGTTGTGGTTCAAACACGAAGCAATCGCAACTCCTTGAGCGCGGCCTAATTTCAACATTGATTGGACATTTTTACCAAAAAATGGAGCTTCGATAGCCATTTCATCGGGCTTATATTCTTGAATTAATCCATTTAATCGATCCAAGATGCGCTTTAGTTTATCGGGTTGATTCGCTAGCTTATTCAATTGAATAATTCCGAAGTTTAACATCGACATTTTACCATTCTTCACGTGTATAATTCCATAACCCATTACGGTCGTACCGGGGTCAATTCCAAGAATTATCTTATCTTCAACCATTCAAACTAATTTTCGTTGATTAAAACTAACTATTTTCGGTCGATAATTCTGCTTTTGTTTAAAGGAATTGTTTTTTCAATTTTGGTTTATCTCCTTTATTCACGTTTGGAAAAACTAGATTGGAGCGAAAGACAATTTGATGATTTTCAACTTATTCCATTTATAGTTTGCTTTCTTTTTGTTCCGTTAAATTGGTATTTTGAATGGCTAAAATGGGAACTTTTATTGCAATCAATTAACGAAGAAAAAAATCCAAATCGCTTCACCGCCTTTGTTTCTGGCATTGTTTCATCGTTTTTAACTCCTGCCTTCAGTGGGAATTTTTTAGGAAGAATCATTTATTTTGAAGCTAACAAACGCTGGAAATTAACCGTGTATTCAATGGTTTCTAATTTCTCACAATTTACAGTAAGTATGTTTTTCGGAGCGATTGCTGGAATCATTTTATTGTATGAAAAGGAATCTTATTTCAGTGAATTAAGTATTGGATTGTTTATTGGAGCTACGATTACAAGTTTATTGATTTACTTTTTTGGAGAAACATTGGCTTCACCTATCAAAATTCAACGCGTTCAATCGATGGTTTTGTTGGTGAAAAAAGGTCCTTCACGATTGAAAATAATTGGTGTTTCTTTGTTGCGCTATTTGGTTTTTCTACTGCAATTTTCACTAGCACTTTCCGCTTTTGGAGTCCCTTTTGAGTACTTAAATCTTTTGTGGATAGCGCTCGTTTATATGGCAGTAACATTAACTCCTTCTTTGTTTTTTGGTAAAATCGTGATGCGTGAATCAATTGCAGTGAGTATATTAACCTTAGCTGGAATTGCAACTTTCCCTATTCTTTTGGCCTCCTTGACTACTTGGTTTTTCAACCTACTAATTCCTACTTTTGTGTCGGTTTTCTTCATTAAATTCAAGCGCAGTTGACGATTTTTTTACTTATTTTCTTTGCTATTTATACGAGTTCGCTTTTTCTAATTTTAGGAATGGGTCTAACTTTTCAATGGAAAAAAGAAAGAACGTATCTTCAAAAAGAAAACAAGCTCAAACTTGCTGAAATTACGGTGTTGATTCCGTTTAGAAATGAAGAAAAAAGAATAGCTGATTTATTAGAAAGTTGTTTAAAATCAAACGTTTTACCTGCTAAGTTTCTTTTTATCGACGATCATTCTAGTGATAAATCAGTTACGAAAATTAAGTCTACTTTGATAGATTTTCCATTTGAAATATTGACCGTTTCAGAAGGAGAATTTGGTAAAAAGAAAGCGTTACGAATTGGAATTGAAGCAGTTGAAACACCTTATTTTCTGACTTTAGACGCCGATGTGGCTTTTGCTGAAAATTATTTTGAACAACTTGAACAACTAAGCCCTGCGGATTTGTATATTTTACCTGCTGTTTTAATTTCAAAACGTTGGTACGAACATTTTTTTGAGGTGGATTTATTGCTTGTAAACGCATTTAACACAGGATTAAGCGGTTTAAAACGACCAATCATTGCAAGTGGCGCCAATTTATTAGTTCGTAAATCAGCCTTTGAGAAATACGACTGTTACGAAACACACGCGCACATTCCAAGTGGCGACGATATTTACTTATTGCGCGATTTTAGAAAGGCAAATGCAGATGTTAGGGTTTGCACAATTCCAACATTTCAAGTCACAACGGAAACACCACAAAGTTTCTCCGAATTTATTCATCAGCGCTTGCGTTGGGTTGCAAAAACAGGAAATGTGCGCGATCATTTGAGCACCTTTTTAGCCTTACTTCAATTCTTTTTGACCATCGGATTTTTCAGTAGCCTTATATTTTTTCTCCTTCATTCAAAATTTAAGTTGGCACTAATCACTTTCACATTAAAAGTTTTAGTAGATCTATTACTCTTTTTACCCTTTTTCTATCGCTTCAAACGTATGAAGGCTTGGTTGCTTTTACCATTTTATCAACTTTTATTTCCTTTTTACAACCTGCTGATTTTAGTGTTAATTCCTTTTTTTAAACCTATATGGAAAGGCAGAGCGTCAGGGGTGAAATAGATTTTATCCATTCAAACTTCCAATAAATCCTATCTGTTTTGTACCTTTGAAACTCGATGGATCACAAACTCATAATTAAAGATATTAAGAACAAAAAGCTCGAGAAGATTTATTTTCTTCACGGCGAAGAACCTTTTTATATCGACTTGATTAGTAATGCTGTTGCCGAACATGCTTTAGAAGATTTTGAGCGCGACTTTAACCAAACAGTTTTATATGGTAAGGATTGTGATATTCTCGCGCTTTTAAGTGAGTTGAAATCCTATCCAATGATGTCGGAAAGGCGAGTAGTAATCTTAAAAGAAGCACAAGATTTAAAACAATTTGATGAATTAGAATCCTATCTCGATTCTCCTTTGGAATCAACCGTTTTCGTAATTTGTTACAAGTATAAAGCTTTTGATGCGCGCAAAAAGTCAATTAAAAACGCTGCGAAAAACGGAATTGTTTTTAAATCCGAAAAAGTAAAAGAGTATCAATTGTCCGAATGGATTCAAGCTTACGTTAAATCGCTAGGTTTCGGAATCACTTCAAAAGCGGGAATGCTTCTAGCAGAGTTTTTGGGAAATGATCTCGGAAGAATTGTAAAGGAAATTGAAAAATTGTC
>CAZDKE010000007.1:0-49987 GCA_964506255.1 uncultured Lishizhenia sp.
GTGTGAATGCATCAATTAAACGAATGTACTCATTAACGTTTCTTCCAACAGGGAAATGATTTACTGACTCGTGGAAAACCATTCCGTTTTCGTCTAATAAATAAGTTGCTCTGTAAGGAACGTTATCACCTGCAGGACCATCTTCGTCATACATGTCATAATCCAAGATTCCTAATTCGTAAGCTAAAACTCGTGTTGAATCAGCTAAAATTGGAAACTTAACACCTTCAATTCCACCGTTATCTTTTGCTGTATTCAACCAAGCAAAGTGAACTTCAGCTGTGTCACAAGACGCACCGATAACAATTGTATTTCTTTTTGCAAATTCAGCGGCAGCTTCTTGAAATGCGTGAATTTCAGTTGGACAAACGAAAGTGAAATCTTTTGGATACCAAAATAAAACCACTTTTTTCTTGTTTTCAACTGCTTGTTTAAGCACGTTTAATTGAAACGCATCGCCCATTTCGTCGATAGCATTTACTGTAATGTCTGGAAATTGTTTTCCTACTAATGTTGCCATAGTTTTTATTTTTTATTTAATGATTACTAATTTGGTTGCAAATTTAACTATTTGTGCTTGATTTTACTTAATTGAATTGCCTAACCAAGCATTAAACATCCAATTTGTTTTTTCTTTTTCTCATATCAAATCACTGATAAAAGCATTTGTTCCTTCATCTTCAATTTCAGACGATTCTTTTAACAATGCTCTTTCAACAATTAACAACTGTTTTTGTGCGTCTAAAATGTATTGCATCCCTTTATTTCCATCGATTATCAACTCATTCTCATTAATCACACTTTTAGATATATAATCAGAGAAAGTGGAAAGTGGTCGTCCGCCTAATGTTAAAATTCGTTCTGCTAAAGCATCAATTGTCAATAAAGTAGCATTATATAATTCCTCATATTTCAAATGCAACTCAAAGAATTTTTCTCTTTGAATATTCCAATGCAAAGCACGTAAATTTTGATAATGTAGTTGATATGATGAAAGTAGTTTGTTTAAGTGACTGATATAATTTTCTGAGATGTTCATAATTCTAATTTTAAATTGTTTGACAAAGTTAATGTGAAACCAAATATAAATCTTATCAATATTATTTATAATTTTATCAAAATAATTTATACCTTATGCTTTCCATTCAACAAATGCAATACATCGTAGTTTTAAGCGAGGAACTACAATTTCAAAAAGCTAGCGAACGTTGTTTTGTGACTCAACCAACGCTTTCTATGCAAATCAAAAAAGCAGAAGAGCAATTGGAACACTTAATTTTTGACAGAAGTTCTTCTCCTCTAAAGTTAACAAATTTCGGGATAAATCTATTACCCATTCTTAGGGAAATATTAAGCGAAAATGAAAAAATTAAATTGCTCAAGGAAAGAGTAAATGGTTCTTTTGTTGAAGAAATCAAAATCGGTGTAATTCCCACAATTGCGCATTATTTGGTTCCTGATATGTTTGGGATTTGGCAAGAAAGTCTAACAAATGTCAAACTTTCCATTGAAGAAATGAAAACTACCGAGTTGATTGAAGCGATGGAACACAAAGAAATTGACATCGCCATTTTAGCAGGGCCACATTACGACCCACGATTAAGAACAATTCCTCTTTTCAATGAAGAAATATTGATTTATTGCCCAACTATAAATGGAAATGAAATTTCTTTAGAGGAATTACAAAATCTTCATCCTTGGCTGTTGAGTAAAGGAAATTGTTTACGTACGCAAATGATTCATTTTTGTAAATTAAATGATGGCGTTTCTGATGAATGGAATTATCAAGGTGGAAACATCGATCTTTTAACGAAAATGGTGGATCAAAATGGAGGTTACACGCTTGTTCCTGAAAATGTTCAATTAGAAGGGAAAGCCGAAAAACTGAAACATTTAGTGAGCTCATTGGGTGTCCCAGCACGGGAAATCATTGGTTTGTACCCAGAACGTTCTATTAAAAAGGAAAACGTTGAACGAATACTACGAGAAATTCAATTAAAGTATGGGCTAAATAAAAAATTGGAACATTATAACTTGTTGAGTTGGAAATGAAAAAAGTAGGCTTCGAGAGCCTCAGCCTACTTTTCTTCGAGAGCCGCAGCCAACTGTTGACTGAGGTTCTCGAAGGCAACAGTTCATTATTTCTCATTCCTCATAAAATCATTCCCTCCTAACATCCTAAAGTCTTAAAATCCAAAAATAAATAAGTAAAAAAATAAAAAAATGAGCGACTTCGGTACAATAATCACAGCAACAAAAATAGTTTCATCAGAAAATGAACAGAAAATCACTGATATGGACGAAGAATATTTGTCTGAAGTTTTAGCGAAATTAATTCGTGAGTTTCAAACCTTAACAGCTGAAGGGGAATTTATGAATTCGCAATTTGAAATTACTGATAAAAATGTAGCGGTTGCACCACTTAGCAATCATTATTTTAATGACGAAGATTGGGAAGATCAATATGAATTTGTGTCAAACAACGAAGGAGATTATGCTGAATTACTGGTTCAAAAGTTAAGTTCGATTTTTCCGAATTTCAAATTTGAAACGAGTTTAGAAAAATGGTAGAAAATTAAAAGTAAAAAGCCGTAAATTCTACCCAATTCTATTATTTACTAAACTGCTGACTTTGTCAAAAAATTGCTGTGGCAAATATGTTCGCCATTCGATTTCTTCCAATTCTCCACCCATCAGAAAATAGTGATCGATATTTGCTCGTTCAAACTCACTAATCACATGTTCGTGAAAATTTACCATTGCAATCCATCCATCTTCTACTTCATCAAACCATTCTTCGTAATAGCAGTCGTCAGAATAATGAAAATTCAAAACATTTTCGCCAATTAAAATAAACTTCGTAATTCCTTGTTCTATAATAGGTTCAATGATATCACGTTTTAAAATCATAATGTCATTTTCAATAGCGTCGTTCCATTCTCCCAATAATTCGATAATAACAAAACCACTATCATAATCAGTAAAGAGTATTTTAATAAACAAGGTTGGAGAACCAATTGAATCCCATTGAGGATGAATATAAAAGTTGTAAACTGCGTTATTAAACTCAAATTCACTGTACTCTCTTCCGTAAAAAGGCGACGATGGATCTTCAGAAGCAATGTAATATCCTCTCCAGTTATAATAAGGCTCGACGTAGTGCATTCGGCAAATTTAAAATAAGGAATTTGATGAGTGGTGCAAATAGCTGTAAAATATGTTATAATTTCGCAGCAAATTAACATAACTTTATGAAACACATTCTTTTCACTTTGTCAGCTTTATTTCTTTTGGCTGCATGTAGTTCTAATGAAAACCGAGCAATCAATGAAGATGTAGCTGCCTTTGTAGAAACCAACGAAAAAATTGCCCTTTTTGGTTCAATCAATGCGAAAGAAATTTTAAACAAAGCAGACTACAAAAACATCGACAAAGCTGGAAAGTTAATTGATAAAGAATTAAAAACAATCCAAGCAATTTTAAACTTTGACACTCCTGTTTATTTCGCAATGGAAGGAACTGTTGATATGAATGGAAATCCAGGATTAATCTATGCTTTTGCAGAAGTGAAAGACAAAGAGAAATTAACGAAAAACCTACAACAACGTGGACTTTCAATGGAAAAAGGGAAAGAATTTAACTTTCATGAAAGTGGAGATGTTGCCTTTGCTGTAACGGATAAAAGAGCAGTTTTTGTTACAAAAAGAGACTTAAAAGACGGAAAAAAATTGATTGAACAAGCGTTGAAAGATTTAAAAGAAGATACACCTGAAAATCAAGTTACAGAAATCCTTGCAAAACAAGGTGATATCGTTTTTGGTGTTGACCTAGAGGCTTCTTTTCTTGGAAGCATGAAACAATTAAAAATGGAAGCAGACAAAGAAACGGAATTAAAAGAAATTCTTGTGGACAGCTATTCTCAATCTATTGTTTCTTTTGAGAAAGGAAAAGTAGAAATGAAAACTGAAAACTACCTTTCTGAAGAATTAAAAAAATGGATGTTTTTTGGAAATAACGCTTCTAAAATCCTTGCTGATTTAGGTTCTGGAAAACCAAGAGCTGGAATGATTATGGATTTGAATATGAAAAAAGTTCAAGAATTCATCAATAAATTCGCTCCAAACGCACTAGGTGAATTAAGTAAAGTTGGTGGTGGACAAGCACAAATGGCAATGGCTTTTGCAGGAGAGGAAGGTTTAGCTGGACTTTGGACAGGAAGAATGGGATTTGTAATGATGGGAGAAATGGAAGAGGAAGGTGCCTTAAAACCTGAATTTAATTTTAATGTAGGTTTAGGAAAAGGAGCGCTTTCATTTGTTAAAGGGCTAATGACTTCGATGAAAGGAAGCATGGCGAAATTAGAATTAAATGGATCTAATGTTGTTGGTTCTACATCAGCTTTATACGCTAAAAAAGGGAAATTAATCTTACCAAAAGGATGTGAAAACTTTGGTAAAAAACCATATTCAGGATTTGTGAATTTCAATGGTATGGACATGTCTGGATTTGATTTGGAAGAAGGAAAAGCCTTTGCTGAAATGCTTGATTATGCTTATTTTGAAATGGATATGGACGGAGCGTATTTTATCTTAAAATCTAAAAACTCGCAACAAAACATTTTAAAATCTATGGTAGATAAAGTGATGAAAAACATGGAAATTAGTACAAGTAATATTTAAAAAAAGAGTGGGAAAAGATAAACTTCGCCGATTTGCGGCAATTAAAGATTTTGAGAACGTTTTTGAACCTGAAAGAGAGCACGATTTTGAACTAAAAGGAAAGTGGCGCGAAAGTGTGTTTCAAAACGAAAATCCCATTGTACTTGAATTAGGCTGTGGAAAAGGAGAATACGCTGTTGGACTAGGAAAACATTACCAGGACAAAAACTTTATTGGCGTTGATTTAAAAGGAAACAGAATATACATTGGAGCAAAGGAAGCTTTGGAAACAGGAATGAAAAATGTAGTTTTCTTGCGTTCGCGCATCGATTACATTACCAATTCTTTTGCCGAAAATGAAGTAGACGAAATTTGGTTAACGTTTTCGGATCCACAACCCAATAAACCAAGAAAAAGACTTACTTCTCCCCTATTTATTGAACGCTACCGAAAAATTTTAAAACCAGGTGGAATTATCCATGTGAAAACGGACAGCGACGTTCTATTTGAATATACCGAAGAGCAAATCAAAGAAAACAACTTTAATTGCTTAGAATTAACGTGGGATTTATATGGAAGTCTTCCTGAAGATTTAGATGAAGAAACTAAGTCGATTTTTCATATTAAAACGTATTACGAAAAGTTGTTTACTTCGCGTGGTCACGTAATCAAGTATTGTAAGTTTACTTTGGATTGAACTAAAAAAATTAAGAGTGAATTAAAAAACTCGAATTTAAAATTTTCATACCCATTTCAAACCACAAAAAAAGAGGAGCTCCTTTCGAAACTCCCCTTCTTCATCATTCATCAATCAACAATCAAATTTTTCTTGTTTCAAACAAATTTTTATTTGAAATTGTTTAATATCCTGTGTTTTGTTGCAAATTCGGGTTAAGTACTAAATCTGCAGCTGGAATTGGGTATAAGTTTAAGTGACTTGAAACTCCAATTCCTAATACATCTCCTCCTTTGAAAGACCAAACGTAATCTGCACTTGTAAACAAACCAAATCGTATCAAATCAGTTCTTCTGTGTCCTTCCCAGCTTAATTCTCTTGCTCTCTCATCTAAAAAGTCATTTAAGGTTAATGAAGAGAAATTAAAATTACTGTTTCCATAAGCTCTTTCACGGATAAGGTTCATGTATTGTAACGCTGTTCCTTGATCTCCATTTCTGAATGAAGCCTCTGCTAGCATTAAATATACATCCGCTAATCGGAACATTGGAAAATCGATATCTACATGAGGTGAAGTTGCATTGTTTGAACCATTTTCACCTGATTTCGTTTTATTTTTAAACTTAGGAAACGCATATCCTTGAGTGAAGGTACTAAGTGAAGTGATTTCTTTTGTTTGTCCTGCTCTGTAGAACAAGAAACGAGAATCTAGTGTCGTATCAGGGAATTTATCAACGAATTGAGGTGTTGCTCTAAGTCCTCCCCATTTCCCATTCACACCATAATCTGCTGCTACGATTGACCCACCTAAGGCACCACAAACCAAATAAGTAGTTCCGCCATAAGTTTGGGCGTTTAAACCATCATAAACAACAGGGAAAATAATTTCAGGTGAAGTATGATTGTCAGCTAAGAACATATCTTGATAAACATCGTCTAATTGGAAAGCACCTGAATTGATAATTTTCTGACAATATGTTATACAATCTGCATTTCTTTGAGTTCCTGTGTAGACAGAAGCATTTAAGTATATTTTAGCTAACAAAGTTTGAGCAGCCTCTCTTGTTGCTCTTCCGTGAGGAGCTCCAGCAGCAGGTAACATTAAATCTTCAATCGCTAATAATTCAGATTCGATGTAATTAAAGACCTCTCCACGAGTTATGCGCTCAGGTAAGAAGGCACCTACCCTATCACTTTCATCTACAAAAGGAACATTCCCGAATAAATCCATTGCATGGAAATAACTTAGCGCTCTTAAGAATCTTGCCTCTTGTCTGTAAGTTCTGATTCTTTCCTTATCTGCATCTGAAAAACCTCTTTCGTCTAATTTTTCATCTCTTGATTGCCAAATAAACTCATTACACAATGTTATTTGATAATAAATTCTGTAATACATTCCTTTTACCCAACCATCTTCTGCATTCCATTGCATTTTATTAGCTGCAGGAATTCCTGGGTCGTTCCATCCACAAACAGCCTCATCAGTTGGCAATTCTTGAAGATTCCACATTACACGAACATAAGAAGAAAATCCTTCATCAATTCCCGCAATGTCACCTGCTCCAGCCGGACCTTGTAAACCTGTCATTGAAAGACCAGCGTACAATTTTGCAAGAACATTGATGTAATTATTTGGGTCACTGTAAACAACTTCTGAGTTCAACCCGTACTTTGGTGATTGATTAAGTTGCTTTGAACAAGACGGAACTAAAACTAATAGTGCCATCCCAATTCCTAATAAACTTATGGTTACTTTTTTCATAGTTTTATATTTTAGAAATCAAATGTTAAATTCAATGAGTAAACACGTGGACGTGGGTAAATGTTGTTATCTATACCTCCACCAACTTCAGGATCAAGTCCTTTATATTTTGATAAAACAAAAACGTTGTTAACTACTAAAGTTGCGTTTAACCCAACTTTATTGCCTAACGCTTTTAATTTACCGAAGTTATAACCAAGATTGAAGTAATCCATTCGCAAGAAATTAGCTTTCTCCATATAATGATCACTTAATAATTGATTAGTTGAAACATTTCTAACCTCGTCTTCATAGTAAAGAGAGCTTATATTACTTATAAATCCTTGAGTTCCATTGATTGATTGGAAAGTAGCTGAATTTGAATGAATGTTATTGTAAATATGACCACCTAATTCTGTTCTCATCGAAACACCAGCAAACCATTTTTTGTAAGAGAAGTTTAAAGCTAATCCTGTAAACCAGTTTGGAGCAACTTTGTCATAAATGTATCGATCTTCAATATTGATAGTTCCATCACCATTTCTATCAGCAAAGGCGTGTTTATCTTGCCATTTATCAGATGCAGTAACACTACCATCACCATTTACGTCAATTGACGCTTGCTGTCCCACTTGGATTAAAGAACCGTCTATGTCATACTGTTGCTCATAAACTAAGAATGAATAAGTAGCATATCCAACTCGTTGCACTTGGATTGTATTACCAATACCTCCAGAGATTCCACCAACTAAAATACCAACAGAATTTGGATCATCAACTTGTGTTAATTTAGTAACTTGGTTAACGTTATGTGAAGCATTAGCTGTCAAATCTAAACGCATTGTTTTAGAAGCGTACAAACCTGCATTCACACTCATTTCAATCCCTTGATTTAACATACTTCCAACGTTAGTAAGAATTTCATTTGTAAAGTTAGAACCTGCAGGAACCGTTGTAGTTGCTAACAAATCAGAAGTTTCTTTACGGTATAAATCGATACTTCCAGAGAAACGATCTTTCAAAATACCAAAGTCTAAACCGATATTGTAACTTTTTGTTGTTTCCCATTTTAAGTTAGCATCAAATCCACCAGGACGAAGTTGTGTGTAGTATTGACCACCGAATGCATACTGAGCTGTCGTTGCTCCTTCAAAATAATTTGAAATATAAGCATAATCACCAATTCCATCTTGTTGACCTGTGATTCCGAAACCAGCTCTAACTTTTAATAAAGAAATCCAAGCTGCTTTTTCCATAAATTTTTCGCCTGTCACTATCCAAGCTGCAGATACGGCAGGAAATAATCCCCAACGTGCTTCAGGACTAAAACGAGAAGAACCATCTCTTCTCAATGATGCATTGATAACATATCTGTCATTGAATGTATAAATACCTCTCGCATAAAATGAAAGCAAGGCATTTTTTGTGTAGAAAGGATTCGCTGCTGCTGGACTGATAATTGAATCACCTGCTTGGTTGTAAACTGGTAAATTTGGACTTTCAGAGAACCAATCTTGATAAGAATAACCAGCAGTTAAGTCAATAATATGTTTGCTTTTTTTCTCAGCTGTATTAAAATTAGCATAAGCTTCAATTAATTTATTCCCTTTTCTAGAATTGTAAGTGTTAAAACTTCCTTGAGTAAAATATCCCGAAGCAGAATTCGCTTGTGTTGAAACCTCGCCAGAACCCTCTGATTGGTCAGTTCCCACATTCACAACTGCTTTCAACATTGGGAAAAATGGCAATTTGTAAGTTAACTTTAAGTTACCAATGTAACGTGCCACTTTACTTCTATCATCTCTTTGTTTAATCAAACCAAGTGGATTTTTTGGAGCTAACGTGTTAGGCTCTCCGTTTGATTCTATCCATTCATAATATCCTCCCAAAGCGTCAAAACCAGACATAACTGGTTGTGTAGGGTCAAAATAAGCCGCTCCAAGAGCACCACGATTTGCAAAAACAGAATTAGTTTGAATTAACTTTTGATTGAACTCTACCTGTAATGATTTTTTAAAGAATGTAGGATTCATGTTCAAAGCAGCAGAAGTTCTAACAAAACGGTCGTCTCTCAACAAACCATTTTCGAATCTGTTACCAATAGAAAGTCGGTAAGGAAGGTTTTTTATACCACCAGTTAATGAAACGTTATTATCAGTTACGTAAGCAGTTCTGAAAACTTCCTTTTGCCAGTCAGTATTTGCTGAACCTAATAGGGCTGCTTGAGCAGGAGTTCCGTTTTCAAAGACTAATCTTCTCAATTCATCGCCATTCAAAACTTCAGCATACTTTGCGATTGTTGACATTGAATGTTTAGTATCAAAGACAACTTTTAATTTATCTAAATTCAAACCATCTCCTTTTTTGGTAGTGATTAAGATTACTCCATTTGCGGCACGAGAACCATAAATTGCGGTTGCTGATGCATCTTTTAAAACAACAAATGAAGCAATGTCATTAGGGTTAATTAATGACAAAGGATTGGCAACACCTGCAATTCCGCCGTTATCCAATGGAACACCGTCAACAACTATTAACGGATCATTACTTGCATTTAATGAAGTTCCACCACGTAATCTTAAAGTACTACCTGAACCTGGTGCACCATCGTTTGTAGTAATTTTCAAACCAGAAACTTTACCCATAATAAGTTGCTCTGGGGTTGACAATGAACCTTGAGAGAAATTTTTCTCGTTAATCACTGTTGCTGAACCTGTTAAATCTTTCGTTCTTGTAGTACCATAACCAATCACTACTACTTCTTCAAGATCTTTGATATCTTTTAGTAAGGTCGCGTCTTTAACTAAAATTTGACTCGCAGTTAATGTTATACTTTCAGATTTAGAAATTAAACCAGTAAATCTAAAAATAAGCGTGTAAGTACCCGGATTAACATTTTTAATCTCATACATTCCTTTGTCATCTGTTGTAGCTCCCTTACCCTGACCTTCCAAAATAACAGTAGCATTAAACAAAGGTGCTCCATCTGCATCTGTCACTTTTCCTTTAATGGAAGCATTTTGATTGAAAGCAATAAAACTTACTGCCAAAAAAAGAAAGGAAAGCGCAACGGATTTAAATCTAATTACATCCATATTTTACGTTTTGATTTATTAATAAACTTTTATTCTGTCAAATATATCTTAATTTTTCTTAATGTCAATATGACACAAAGAAATTTTCACCACTTAATTTTAACATTAGTTGTATTTCCTTGTATTGATAAAGGAACCGAAAAATAATTTTTATTAACATTCAATTCAACTTTAGTTTTTTTACCGTTAATCTTTAATTTTTTTGGAGGATTCTCGGAGAAATGAACTTCAAACTTGAAACTGCTAATCAATTGCATTTGTTCGTTACCTTTTTCTAAATTGAATTTGATTTCCGAAGATTTTTCACTTCGTTTATTTTCCAATTTTAAAAGATTATACAACCCTTTTTCATAAGCATCTGCTATCAAACCATCGTCCTCATACCATATTCCTTCACTTTTTAAAACAGAAGGATGGTCATAAAAATGAAGCGTTACATTCTGAGGTTTATATTCTTCAGTTGATTGAATTACAGCTGTCATTGGAATAAAAGAACCAGCTTTAACGAAAACGGGAATCTTTTCATCTTGAACAGTTATTAAAGTAGCTTTACTCTTTTCCGTTTGAACAAATTCAGTAATTAATTTTCCGTTTGAAAAGTCATACCAATAAGTATTTGGAGGAAAATCAACTGCTAACTTTTTACCTGAGGTTCCTTTTTCAGTGATAGGTGAAACTAAAAAAGCATCACCCCAGAAATATTGATTGGTTTTTGTTTCAGTATAACTTGCATTCTCTTCTTCCATAAAAACGGGTCGCATTAAAGGTGTTCCTTTACTATGATTTTCAAATGCAATTGTGTAGTTATATGGTAAAAGCTGATACCTCAACTCAATTGATTTTTTCGCAAGTTCTTTGGTTTTTTCATCTTTAAAAATTGGTTCACTAGCCACTTCCTCTTGTGCGTGCGGTCTAAATATTGGTTGAAAAACCCCATATTGTAACCAACGAGTATATAACTCTGGTTCGTCATTATTTCCTGCAAAACCACCCAAATCGGAATGCATATAAGCAATTCCTTGAAGTCCCATTTGCAAAGAAATCTCGACTTGTGGTTTAAGTCCTCCCCAGGTTCTGTTCACATCACCGGACCAAGGAATAATCCCATATTTTTGAGTTCCAGAATAACCTGCACGCATTAAAATAAAAGGTCGTTCCAACGGGAAATCTTTTTTAAATCCTACTTGAATTAATCGCGCCCAATCGTGACCATAAATATTATGCACTTGGTCAGCAGTATATTTTCCGTGTAATAATTTTGAAGGATGTACTTCTGGTTCACCTAAATCACCCCAAAACCCTTTAACGCCTTTGTTTGCTAAGTCTTTATACACATCCCAAAACCAAGTGCGGACGTGTGGTTGATAAATATCTAGTAAACCCGTATTTCCAAAATAAAAATCGTAGGTAAATGGTTTTCCAATTGAATCAGTACCAAGCAATTTTTTAGAAACAGCTTCATTCCACTTTTTTGAGGTAGTTAAAATAAACGGTTCTGTAATCAAAACTGTTTTAACTTGTTGTGATTTAAAATCAGAAATCATTTTTTCCGGAGTTGGAAACGAATCTTTATGGAATTCCAAATTACCCAAAGTTCCTTGAATTTCTTTTCCAAACCAGTATAAGTCAAAAATGATTGCATCTAATGGAATTGAATCTTTTCGGAATTGATTCACCACTTTTCGTGCTTCTGCCTCTGAATGATAACCAAAACGACTAGCGAAATTTCCAAAAGCCCAACGTGGTGGCATTGGTTGACGACCAGTTAAAAACGTATATTGTTCAACTAAATCTTTCCAATCATCTCCTGCAATAACTTGGTATGTTTTTCTGCCACTAATGGTTTCATAAGAAAGCGTATTATTTTTTTTAGAATCTAAATCCAAGTAACCTATCGCTCCGTTATCAAAATGAACTGCATACACTTTATTAGAAAGCACCATTGGTAAACAGTAATTCATCAATTCTGCTTTTTCTTCGTAACCATAATGTGCACGGTTATAAAGCTGCAAACGATTTCCTCTTCGATTCATTCCTAGAGCTCTCGCACCACCTCCATAAAGTACTTCATCCACAGTTAAATTAAACTCGATTTTCTCAAATTCTGGAGATTTCTCATAACCCATTTTTTCAGAAATAAGTTCTTTTCCTTTGTACCAATAACTGATTTTAAATGGAGACTTTTGAACGCTGACTTCGATGCCATTCGGTTTAGAAAAAGTTAAACTTTTTTCTGAACTTGTCAACTTAAAACTAGTTGATTCGTGCGCTATAGATACTGCGTGTGATTCTTCCAGGCTTTTTTCATTCAATGGAATAAAAGTTGTTTCAATAACTTTCTGATTATAAGAATAGAAATAATAATTTCCATCTGAAACGGTGATTTGAATTCCGTCTTTTAATACTTTACTAGCTACAAACTGACGATTTGTATTTTGGCTAAAAAGAACAAAAGGAAAAACGAGGAAAAATGGAACTAGAAACTTCATAATCAATTATTTCAATTCAAAGATGTAAGCAGTTTTTGCAGGTATGTCCCACTCTTCTTTCATAAGATTTACCTTCAAATTTGTTATTACTTCTTTTGCCTCTGTAAATCCTTCCAATTGCTCAGCGAATCTAACTTTCTTAATTTTTTCTTCTTTGTCTGAATTGTTAATAACCACCATCACTTTTTCTTTTCCTTTCACTCGAAAATAAACGTAAACATTATTTTCAGGTAAAAATTGAACTAATTTTCCTTCGTGAATGATTGAATTATTTTTTCTCCAATTCAATAATTTTTTAGTGAATTGAAAGTAATTTTCTTGGAAATCACTTCTCCCCTCTTTAGTAAATGCATTCTTCGTATCTTCTTTCCATCCTCCAGGGAAATCTTGACGGATTGAAGCATCACCACCATTATTTTTGTCACCCTTCATTCCAATTTCACTACCGTAATAAATTTGAGGAATACCTCTTGTTGTTGCTAATAGTGCCATAGCCAATTTGTAATCAGCCATTTTAGGGTAAATTTCATTGAAGCGTTGCGTATCGTGATTCTCAAGGAAAATTAAATTTTCACTTGGATTTTTATATAAAAAATCATTAACAAAATTCTCATAAATGCGAGCCATTCCTTTGTCCCAACCTTGATTATTTTCTTTAAATGCTTCTTGCACAGCATCGTGTAAAGTGAAATCCATCACTTGTGGAAGATGTGTGTTATAATTTTGAATTGCTGAAATTGGACTATCTTTTTGCCAATAAGAAATTTGCGCTTGATCATGCATCCAAACTTCACCAACCATTGAAAAATTTGGGTATTCATCCATAATTGCTTTTGTCCACTTAGAAATTCCATCCTTTTGGTTGTAAGAATAGGTGTCTACTCGCAAAGCATCCAAGTTTGCAAATTCAACCCACCAAATTGTATTTTGAATTAAATAATTTAAAACCAATGGATTTCCTTGATTTAAGTCAGGCATTGAACGTACAAACCAACCTTCTTCACAGTATTTCTGATCTCTTTTTGATGCATTTGGATCCATTTGTGTTGACGTGCGATAATTAGATTGAGCGTAACCTGGGAACTGATGAATCCAATCATAAGTTGGTAAATCTTTCATCATCCAATGTGTGTAACCCCAATGATTAGGAACTTCATCTTTAATAAATTTCAAGCCTCTTTTATGAGCTTCCTCGACCATTCTTGCGAAATCTTCATTTGTTCCATAGCGAGGATCTACTTTGTATAAATCACTTTGTCCATAGGTGTGATAAGAAAAAGTCGTATCATTATCTTCTAGCAAAGGTGTTGTCCAAATTGCTGTTGCTCCCAATTCTTGAATGTAATCTAAATGATTTATAATTCCTTGAATATCTCCACCATGTCTTCCTCCTGGTAATGTTCTATTTACTTTTTCAATTGTTGAAGGATGGGAATCATTTAATGCGTCACCGTTTGAAAAGCGATCTGGCATTAATAAATAGATGACATCTTTCGGAGTACAACCTACTCTTGCAGCTGAATTTTCTCTTCTTGCTTTTAACTCAAAATTATGTTCGGCTACAATTTTTTTTCCATCACTTAATTGAATCGGATAAGAACCAACAGTCTTATTCTTGGTATTCACTTTTATGAAAAGGTAGTTTGGATTTTCCGTTTTCTTAATTTCTAAAATATCTAATCCTTTGACAGTAACTATTAACTTTGAAATGTCTTTTCCATGTAGCAAAACCTCGACTTCAGCATAATTCATACCAGCCCACCAGTTTGCAGGTTCAACATGTTGCAAGATGGTTGTGTTTTTTTTAGTCGGCTTAGTTGTTGTATTTTTTTGTGAAATACAAGAATTAAAGGTTAATAATCCAATGCTTAAGGTTAAAAATATTTTATTCATGTGTCCAAACTATTTTTGTGTTTCCGTATTTATCAACTAATAATTTTGCTTTGTTAGTTGTGTCTAATTCAATTTCATTCCCCATTAAATCAAAAGCTTTTAAAGGCACAAATACATCCTTTATTAATTCATCTAATGAAAGTTGACAAGGGTTTTCTAAGTTCTGAACTACTTGTAATTGGTTTGTTGCAGAAGTGTGTCTTTGTTGAATGTATTGTTGTAAAGATTGCTTAACATGGCCACCAATTGTTGTATTGATTGCTGCTAAAAAATCAGAATCGGTGTAACCGTAATCATAACTTTTATACTCATCTTCGAGCGCTGCTTGGGTAATTAAATCTTGAGTTAAACCCAATTCTGTCAGTAAATTTTGGGGAATGAAAACATTGACTAATAAATCATTCATGTGAAAATTGAATCTATCTTTAAAATAAGGAACAGCTAACAATTTGTCATAAAGAGGTTTATCGCCTTTAGCCCATGTATAAATATTTCGAGTTGACCAATTTTCAAATGGAATAATACCCCAATCTACACCTAATGTATTATCCATGTCATACTCTAAAAATACAAATTTTCCGTCTGAAGGTCTTTGATAGAGGTAATAATTATTCATATTTCCTGCATACCCGTCCCAGTGTCCTAATAGAATTTCAACAGCTAAAGTTCTTAAATAAGAATCAACATCAAAGACAGATTGAATTGCACATGTAAATTGATCTTGGTTAGTATTATTAAGGATATCAATAAAATTTATTAAACCTGAATAATCGTTTTGTGCTTTATTCGTTTTCAATTCATATAAACTCATATATGGACCAGGAGAACCTCCTATTTGTTTAAGGTTTGCACCATAATTACATTTGAATAAATTCCCTGTATGATCGTTTATAAATCTTCTTTGCAAAAATTCTTCATCGATATGCTCAACATTTAAGTACAAACCTTTGTATTCATTGTTGATGTACAATCTAACATAACTTGTTCGTGCTGTTGGAAGTTCTGCATACTTCAAAAGCTGATTACTAAGTCGTGACCGCATAATTGAAACATCATTATGTTCCCCATTCAAGTTTAGTTTTTCAAGGCCTTTCCATTTTTGACCTTGGACGAAACCATTAAATGAAACTTTGAATGATTTCTTAGCTGCATCTCTTGAAGTATTTCCTCTTAATCTAAAACCAACATTGGTAATTGTTTCATCAATTGTTGAACTCAAGTAACGAAAGGTTGCCGGAAATTCATAATCTGCATATAGGCTATCTGTCAAAATCAAATTCAAATCTGATGGAGCAATTTGAATGTAAACAAATGCGACTTCATCTTGTAGAAAAGCATCGTTATTAGCAGGATGAACAAGCTGTCCAAATGCAAACGCGAATTTGAAAAATAGTAGAAAAAGTAGAACTCTCATCCTATTTTCCTTTTATAAAAGCTTTGTTAGAATAACTATTACCTACTTTTAATAAGGCGTGATAAACACCATTTTTTATGCTATCTATAGATATTTCAACATGATTTGCGCCAATAGAAGTTTTACCTTTTTTAGTTATTACAACTTGTCCTATTTCATTTATAACTAATAATTCATAGGATTCTGAAGATTTAGATTCAAAAGCTAAATTCACTAAATCAATGGATGGATTTGGATATAAATTTAATGGGAAAGCCTCTGTTTCTAATTCCTCGATTGAAGCTGTAGATTCTGTTATAGTTGGTTTGTCTAAACGAACATCAGTATAAATTCTATACTCACCAGGTTCAAAGGATAAACTTGAATTTACATTTGTTACATTTATACTATCACCAGTAAAATATTCATACCACCATCCTGTATGCTGAAATGCAGGGATTCCAGTTGTTGTTGTTACAGCAAAATTTGCCATTACAACTGCATTCATATCAGGGTTATTTAAAATCAACCTTTTTACAGATCCAGATAATGAGTGAGCAAAATCTAAAGTTCTGAAAGTTTCATAATCTTTTCTTAAATTTAAGACAGCAGCATAAACATCGTAAGTTTGTTTTCTTCGCGAAACAGAAAGGTAATTCCAAAGAATTGGTTTATTGCATACTCTACATGGAACATCAATTGAGATATCATATCCATACTCTCCAAATTGCCAAATCATTTTTGGACCAGGCTGTAACATTCCAATTACTGCAAGTGCTTGCATTCTTCCCAAACCAACAAATTGATCTCTAACATTATGGTCAGGATTTGTTGTGGAACCAAAAGTTTTAGCTTCAAACATTGCTCTTTCTTCATCATGACTTTCTATATAGGTAACTAAATGAGGAACATTCCAACTTCTATTTGAATAAATACCGTTTGAAAGACTAGAATTCCCAACAAATCCCATCCCTGCTTGATGGTAATTGTATGTTAAATTTCCCCATAACATCATTCCATATTCGGCTAATTGTTTCTCTTCAGAGTTATCACACCAATGTTCTAAAATGATATATGCTCCAGGTTTCACAGTCCAAATTGTATCAGCCATTCGTTTAAGAATGTTGATTCTCTCTTGACTGAATCCATTTGAATTATTTATGAAACCTTTGGTGTAATCGAATCGGAAACCATCAATATTGTATTCTTCAAGCCAGAATAAATTAACTCGATCAATATAATCTTTGGTTGCTTGTTCTGTATGATCGTAATCATATCCCCAACAATAAGGTTCGTGCGGACAAATTGCATTAAACCATGGACTATTCGCTGCTGGTCTATTGTTTATTGCATCCCAATACATATTAACCATTGGACTTTGACCAAAAGCATGATTTAAAACCATATCAACTATTACTGCAATTCCTCGAGCATGACAAGAATCAATTAACTCTTTAAATTTTTCTGGTGTACCATAATATTTATCTAATGCCATGTGAAAAGATGGATTATATCCCCAACTTTCATTGTTTTCGAATTCTCCTGGAGGCATTAATTCAATCGCGTTAATACCTAATCTATCCAAATAATCTAAGGTATCAATGATGGTTTGGTAATTTCTTTTTGCGACAAAATCTCTAACCAACAATTCATAAATAATTAAATCTTTATTTGCAGGCGCAACAAAATCTGTTACTTGCCATTGATATTGAGGCGCACCTGGATGCATAATTGTAACGAAACCAGTTGTTTTTCCGGTTGGATATGGATGAGGATTGGGATAGGTTGCAGCTCCAATTGCTGCATCATTATTAGGGTCTAAAATCAAGGTACTTAATGGATCAGCCAATTTAAGTGAGCCATCTATGAAATATTGATACCCATAACGTTGACCTGGTGTCAAATTAGGTATTTCCAACCACCAAGTTTTCAAGTCGGTTGACAAGTTCATGTGGTATTGAATTGTTGGAGTCCAATTATTAAAATCACCAATCACATATATGTGCTCTTTCTCTGGTGCAAATAACTTTAAAACAACTGTTGAATCGTTTATGTAGTTAATTCCTTGCTTTAGATCAGTGTAAGTTGGATTTATGGGAACTACAATTGGATTTACAGTGTAATAAACAGAATCTATCACTTCTGATGTTCCATCGTTAGCTATAAATTCAATGAGATTAGTTCCTTCGTTAGTTGCAATATGTTGATAACTCAAAACCGTTGCATTTGGAATTGAATTTAAAATTGTTCCGTTTTCTTTGATTGTTAATGTTGCTGGAATATTACTCTGCGCATCAATAGTAAATTGTTCGTTTAAATCCATTACTGAGCCAGCGGATGGATGAAAAACTTGGGCCACGAGTCCAGCATTTGTTGGATAAACATTGTAGTAAATATCGGTACCGTCAGCACTTCTGCCAACTATTGAACCATTTGCAGTTCTGAATACAAAAGCTAATTTTAAAACGGTAGTTCCTGATGGGAAACCGTAGAATTGATCTATATCAATTGTGATTGAAAATTTATTATTTCCTAAAGAAGTCATAGCGACATCAGCATCTACAGTGCCCCATGTTCCTTGTGTGAATTGCCAATTCGTTGGCGATGTACTTGATGATGTTATTACACCCGTATGCGCATAAATTTGCGTTTGACCTACTAATGCTCCGTTACCTTGAGTGGCATCGTAAATTACTGTTACTTGATCATTCACTGTTGGAAATGCAGGCGACACTTCCAAAATTTGAGCGTTTACTAATGAAACTAAACTCGTTACGATTAATACTAATAATTTTTTCATAGTAGTTGTTTTTTTTGTTTGAAAAAAAAGCCTAAGTCTTGTAAACTTAGGCTTTTAATAGCAGGATAATGCTTTTTATTTTTTAGTTACTTTACCTGTAGCAGTTCCGTTATTAGTAACAACTTTGTACAAGTAAGCTCCTGAAGATAATCCAGACATTTCAATTGTTGATGTAGTTGAAGTAGCAACTGTTTTACCAGCCAAATCAGTTAATGTGATAACATAGTCAGCAGCATCAATTTGGAAGTTAACAACATCAGTTGCTGGGTTAGGGAATGCAACTACATTTACTTTATTTACTTCATCGATAGAAGAAATACAAGCAGCACATTTATCCCAACAGAAAGTATACGTTGAATTTGTAGCTGGTATTACCAAAGTACGGTTGATATTACCACCACCATCATCAGTTCCACATCCATCTTCAGCAATCAAAGAAGTTGCAATACCTTCGTTTGTTCCCCAGTCTCCATTTACAAATTTGTATAATTGAGTTGTTCCTACAGAAGAAGCAGGATAGTTAACAGCGATAGACCATAAACCATTTCCTAAATCGGTCATTGCACAAGCTGGATCAGAAGGAGTCCAATCTGGCATCGTAGCACCAGCAGTAGAAAAATTACCTCCGACGCGAATACCGTTTGCATTTAATTCAGCCCCACTAGCAATGTATTCTGTGATGTCAACTTGATAAGTAACAGTTACTTGAGAAAACGCTACTGTTGAAAGCGCTAAACTTAAAATTGTAAAAATTTTTTTCATAAAATTTAAATTAATGATTAATTAATAAATACTTAGTGTCATTTTGACATGTTAAAAGTATAAATAAAAATATTACCAACAAAAAAAGTCAAAAAAAAATTATCACATTCTTGAATTTCATTCTTACATTACAATTAAATATTAATACCATTAATATTCGGAATTAGGACAATGTATGTTGAATTAATTTATATAAATCCACATCAAAACAGGTTTTTCTGTTTTTTGTAGAATTGCATCAATTAACTCAAAATTTTCATTCGATAAAGTAGGACAGCCCCAACCTTCAGGTGTACCATCAGGATAGGTTTCTTCGTTTGGAGTTGCTTCCCAGGAATGAAAAACGATGTAGCGAGCTAAGGCATTGCTATTCGTTGTATCTAAACCGTGTAACACATACTTAATGTGAACTCCCCAATTACTGAAGGCTCTTTGTCCAATCTTATACTTTCCTAAGGATGAACAATGACTTCCGTCTTTATTACTAAAAACAGGATTCTCTTTCGTGTAATCGGTTGCCCAAGGGTTTGAACCACAACCATGACTTACTAAAAAACTATGGGTTATAGTATCTTTATTGAAATCCCAAACAAAAAAACGTTTTAATCCTGAATGAATACGCATATCTATTAGGATGCAAAAGTCTACATTGAATTTATTAACTTTACAATAAGCAAATGCTTCGGCTGCCTTTTGCTTTGTATTAGGTAATAAATCTTTTTTCTCTTTTGCAATTAATTCAGCGTTTTGTGCGGCTGTTGTACAAGAAAACAAAAGAGAAGAAGTTGAAAGAATAAATACAAAAATGATTGATTTCATAAGCTCGATTAAATTGAATAAAAAAAACTTTTAAATAGCTATCGGTTACATATAAAACAAAAAACCACCGCTCAATGAACGATGGTTTTTTAATATGTTAGCTTTTAAATTTAAGCTAGAACTTCTTTTACTAAATCAGCTGCTTCTTGTAAAAGTACCGCTGAGTGAACGTTTAATCCAGATTCGTCGATTAATTTTTTCGCTTCAACTGCGTTGGTTCCTTGTAAACGAACGATAATTGGAACTGGAATTGAACCCATATTTTTGTAAGCATCTACAACTCCTTGAGCAACACGGTCACAACGAACGATACCGCCAAAAATATTGATCAATATTGCTTTCACATTTGGATCTTTTAAAATGATTCCAAAAGCTTTTTCTACGCGCTCAGCATTTGCTGTTCCTCCTACGTCCAAGAAGTTAGCTGGATTACCGCCTGATAATTTGATAATGTCCATAGTCGCCATTGCTAAACCTGCACCATTGACCATACAACCAACATTCCCGTCTAATTTTACAAAGTTCAACCCTGCTTCATCAGCTTCCACTTCTGTTGGATCTTCTTCTGTTTTATCGCGCATGGCTGCATAATCTGGATGACGGAATAAACCATTTCCGTCTAAGGTTACTTTCGCATCAACAGCGATTATTTTATCATCAGAAGTTTTGAATAAAGGATTGATTTCAAACATTGAAGCATCAATTCCTTCATAAGCTTTGTATAAGTTTGCAACAAATTTTGTCATTTGCTTAAATGCTTCTCCTGATAAACCTAAGTTAAAAGCAATCTTCCGTGTTTGAAAACCTTGTAAACCTACACGAGGATCGACAAATTCTCTGTAAATTCTTTCTGGCGTATGTTCAGCAACATGCTCGATATCCATTCCTCCTTCAGTAGAATAAACGATTACATTTCTCCCTTTTTCACGGTCTAATAAAACAGACATGTAAAATTCTTTCACTTCTGAAGGACCAGGATAATAAACATCTTGTGCAATCAACACTTTGCTCACTAATTTACCTTTACCGTTTGTTTGAAGTGTAGTCAAGTGTCCTCCTAGGATTCCTTTCACTTTTTCTTCAACTTGGTCGATTCCTTTTGCAAGAACAACCCCGTGAGAACCAGTTTCTTCAACTGTTCCTTTTCCACGACCACCTGCATGAATTTGAGCCTTTACCACATACCAACTAGTACCTGTTTGCTCTGTTAATTTTTTAGCTGCTTCAACAGCGTCCTCTACTCTATCAACGACAATTCCTTCTTGAATTGCAACGCCGTAGCTTTTTAAAATAGATTTTCCTTGATATTCGTGTAAATTCATAGTTGAAAATTTGTGCGGTAAATGTATCTATTTTTCGTTTAACGAAATGGAATTATTTTTGATTTTATTGAAATAATTTCAACAAAAAGTTAACTATTGAAGAATCAAGAATTTTCAATCAAAAAACATCTTTTAATTGTTGAATAAAATATTAAAACCAACTATGTTTGCACCTACTCTACTCGATTTTTAAGATTATATTAAAGAAAAACGTCATGAAAAAAATACTCTTTTGCGCAGCAATTACTTTCAGTTTAACTTCCTGTGATAAAGATTGTAGTAATAGTGAACAAGCAAAATGCTTAGAAACTCCTCCAACTAACGAGGCTTGTCAAGCTTATTTTCAAACTTGGTTCTATAATAAAAACACTAATTCGTGTGAGCAAATAAGTTATAGCGGTTGTTCACCAAAAGGATTTCCAACCATAGAAGAATGTGAAGCATGTAAATGTGACGAATAAACGAAAACAATCTAAATCATAAACAAACTTATATCTTTACCACCCTTTGTGTCGAAAAATAAAAATCAAATTTCCTCAAAAGCCAATCTTCACCCAAGAAATAAACATAGGGAAGCGTATGATTTTGAGTCATTAAGAAAAATATTTCCTGAACTTGGTGAATTTATAAGAGTAAATGAATATGGAAATAAATCAATTGACTTTTTCAATCCAGAGGCCGTTAAAGCACTTAATTTTGCATTGTTAAAATACTTTTATAAAATAGAAAGCTGGGGAATTCCTCCTAACTATTTATGTCCACCAATTCCAGGAAGAGCTGATTACATTCATTATTTGGCCGATATTATTGGACCACAAAAGACGAAAACAATTTGTTTAGATATCGGAATAGGTGCGAATTGTATCTACCCGATAATAGGCGTTTCTGAATACGATTGGAATTTTGTTGGTTCAGATATTGACTCAATTTCTATTAAAAATGCTCAACAAATAATCGATTCAAATTCGATTTTGAAAGATAAAATTGAATTGCGATTGCAAACGAATAATAAATCCATTTTTGAAGGAGTTATTCAAGCAAACGAGCGATTCATTGCGACTTTATGCAACCCTCCATTTCATTCTTCAGCTGAAAAAGCAAGGATTGGAAGTAAACGCAAAATTTCAAATTTAAAGAAAGAAAAAACGAATGTTGTAACTTTAAATTTCGGGGGACAAAGCAATGAATTATGGTGTAAAGGAGGAGAATTACAATTTGTTAAACAGCTAATACTAGAAAGTCAGAAGTTTGCTAAAAACTGCGTTTGGTTCACCACTTTAATTTCCAAAAAAGATCACCTTTCAAGTCTTTACAGAATTTTAAAGAAACAAAAAGTAGAAGAAATTAAAACCATTCAAATGGGTCAAGGAAATAAAATTAGCCATTTGCTTGCTTGGACCTATTTTAATTCTAAAGAAAGAATAAATCAATAACACGCTATTAATTTTGATAGTTTAATTTTTATTCAAAGTCATATCTAAATTAAGTTCTACTTTTGTGGACTTCTAATGAATTACGACAAAAACTTCTGGCTACTTTGTCTTTCTATGTTCTTTTTCATGGCGAGTTTCAATTTAATTTTACCCGAATTAAATGGGTTCATTTCAAATTTAGGAGGCGCTGAGCACAAAGGTTTAATCATTTCTTTGTTTTCAATTTCTGCAGGTATTTCAAGACCATTTTCTGGAAAATTATCTGATACAATCGGAAGAAAAAGGGTAATTTATTTTGGGATTTTGATTTCATTTGTTGTTGCATTACTTTATCCTCTTTCTTATTCTGTCTTCTTTTTTCTTTTCTTAAGATTTCTTCACGGATTCAGTGCTGGTTTTTCTCCAACAGGCTCAACAGCACTAGTCACAGATTTAATTCCTTCAGATTCAAGAGGGAAAGCAATGGGTATTTGGGGAACTTTTATTTCATTAGGAATCGGTGTTGGACAAGCGCTTGGGTCACTCATTTTCGAACATTTAGGCTACAATAGCTTATTTATGATTTCAGCCATTTTCACTGTAATTTCATTACTATTAGTTCTAAAAGTAAAAGAAACACTAGCGATTAAACAAAAATTTGATGGAAGTCAATTGAAAATTCAGGCTAAGGATGTTTTCGAGCCAAGTGTTCTTCCTGCGGCAATGGTGATGCTTTTGACCGCATTTTCTTCGGGAATTATTTTCGTAATTACGCCAGATATTTCTGCTTTTTTAGGAATCAAGAACAAAGGTTTTTTCTTCGGGATTTATGTGATTTCAACAATTCTAATTCGTCTTTTCACCAGTTCCTTATCCGATAAAATTGGACGCAGACAAACCTTACTTATTGGTTGCACGATATTGATGATAAGTATGATTTTAATCGCTACTTCAAACTCCGTAAATACTTACATTCTTTCTGCTGTTGTTTTTGGTTTAGCAACTGGTGTTTCAAGCCCTACTCTGTTCGCTTGGACAGCAGATTTATCACACGAAACACGAAGAGGAGTTGGCGCTGGAACAATGTTTATCGCTTTAGAAATTGGAATAATTCTTGGTTCTGCTTCAACATTAATTTTTTATGACAACAGCAAACACACTATTTTGATTTCCTTCTTAGTCGGCGCTTTACTTTCCTTTGCAGCCGCACTCTTTTTGGTTTGGCATATTAGAACTAAAAAATCACTTTATTAATTAACTTTTAGATATCGTTTAACCAAATAGTGTCCTAAATAAATCAAGGGAGTTAAACCAATTGCTATTATGATTTTCAATATATAATTAGTTGGAGCAATAGTTAAAAAATCACTCATTTTAAGAGACCCTGGAAGCACAAATCCGATGTACAAAACAACATATGTATCTACAAGTTGTGAAAACAAAGTACTTCCTGTACTTCTCAACCAAATAAATTTATTACCTGTTTTCTTTTTAATCCAATTAAAAACATAAGCATCCAATAATTGTGAAATTAAAAAAGCAACAATGCTTCCTAAGATGACCATTTGAGCTTGACCAAAAACCAAATTATACGATTCATTTGTTGCCAATTTAGAACCTTTAACTTCAACAGCAGGAATTGAAAGAGATAAACCAACAATTATAAAACAATAAGCAATCAAAATCGCTGTAATCCATGAAACACGTTTGACAGCCTTAAAACCATAAAACTCGTTCAATAAATCTGTTAAAATGAAAACAACAGGCCAAGGTAAAATTCCTACAATGGTTGTAAACGGTCCGAACTCATTACCAAAAAACGAAAAACTAATTGGAACTTGAATCAATTTATTACTTATCAACTCAGCTGTAATAGCATTCGTTATAAATAACCCAACTAAAAAAATAAAAAGCCAATGACGGCGACTATTTACAATTTCTGTATCCATTTTTTTGAAACAATTAGTTGTGTGATAAGTTTAATAACCACCATAATCCAAACGTTTTGTTTTCACATACCGTTGAATGTAATACTTACTAGTTTTAAAATTAGTGATTTGAACGCCACCATTAGCAGAATGGATAAACTTAATTTCTTCAGCGGTCACATCAATCACCATCCCCACATGTCCAACACTTGTAGAATTAACATTACTTCCTTTAAAGAACATTAAGTCACCTGGTTGAATTTCAGATAAAGCAATTGTTTCGCCTAATTCTGCTAAACCATAACTTGAACGAACAAGGCTAAAACCGAAATTTCCGAAAATATAATTAATGAAACCTGAACAATCAAAACCGGATGGAGTCGAACCTCCATAGCGATAAGGGACCCCTAAAAAAGTTTTTGCGTATGAAATAATTGCATCTACTTTAGGATTACTTTTCTTAGGAATTGAATCTTCATAATTAACAATAAAATCAATTTCATACGAAACACTTGCAAAACTATTCGTGGAGAATAATAGAACAATGGTTAATAAAAAAAAGATGTGAATTGGAGATTTCAACATTGCAGTTGCAAAATTATAACTATTTTCGAATTCAAATTCAAGTTAATCTATGCCTTTAATTGATATTCAACAACTTAGCAAAATGTACTACTCAATTGGGGAAGTCGCTGAATTTTTGGATGTAAACACTTCACTTTTAAGGTTTTGGGAAAAGGAATTTCAATTTGAAGTTTCAAAGAAAAACAAAAAAGGTAATCGACTTTTTACAGTTAAAGAACTTGAAAAAATTAACAAGATTTATCAGTTAGTTAAAATTGAAGGTTACACCCTTGATGGAGCTAAGAAAGCCTTAAAATCAAAAGAACCAAGACCTCAGACTGTAAGTTTAAGTCAAGCAGAACAAGTAATATTAAAGCTTGAACAAATTAAACTTAAATTGTTGGCTTTAAAAAGCTAAACTATATTATCACTTTTATTTCTGGATGAGTACAATTCTTTTTCTTCATGGAGCAATCGGAAGTTCAAATCAACTTTCAAAAATTTATAGCCGATTTGAAAATTCAATTACTTTTAATTTTCCAGGTCACGGAAAAACAAAACTTCCAAGTGAATTTTCAATTGAGTTATTCTCCAAAGCAGTAATTGATTTCTTGGATAAAAATGAACTTAAAAAAGTATCCATTTTTGGCTACAGCATGGGGGGATATGTTGGATTGTATTTAGCCAAAAACTTCCCTAATAGAGTCGAAAAAGTGTTTTGCCACGGAACAAAATTACTATGGAATGAAGAAAGCGCTTGGAAAGAAACAAAATTACTTGACCCTAAATTGATTGAAGAAAAAGTTCCTCAATTTGCTTCACATTTGGAGACAGTACATGGAGATAATTGGCCATTAGTTTTGATAAAGACAGCTTCAATGCTTCAAGAAATGGGAAAGAAACCTCCACTTGATGAAAAGGATTTTCAAACAATTCTTTGTCCTGTTTTGATTTCTTTAGGTGATCAAGATAAAACTGCCAATTTGAAAGATAGTGTTGCTTGTTTGCCTTTTTTTCAAAAAGTAAGTTTTTCTGTATTACCCAACACTCCTAACCACTTGAAAAAACAGACTGTAATCGTTTAGTCGAAATTGCAGCCACTTTTTTTGAAGATTAATTGATTTTTGGATCATTTTCAGATTTTTTCAACTAAAATCAAGTTGAATGTCATTTACATAACTCAAAATTTTATCTTTGCTAAAACAACTCTATGGAATTAATAAGTCCTGAAAATTGTAAGCAAGCAATTGAAAAAAATGAAGCGTTAATCATTGACGTTCGAGAAAATTATGAATTTGAAAATTGCAATATAGGTTTTCTACACATCCCAATGGGAGAAATCAACGAACGCATAAAAGAAATCCCTATAGACAAGAAAATAATCGTAATGTGTCAATCAGGAAAAAGAGCTGAAGCAGTTGCGAATTTATTAGAAACAGAATATGAATTAAATCCTGTTTTTATTATGGAAGGCGGAATTAACGCTTGGAAAGAAAAAATTGACCAAACTTTACAACTCGACTAATGGACTATATTAAACAACTGATTGACTTTATTTTACACCTTGATGATTATTTATTTGTCTTAATTCAAGATTATGGAATCTGGATTTACGCAATACTTTTTCTTATAATCTTTGTTGAAACAGGTTTAGTGGTAATGCCATTGCTCCCTGGTGACTCTTTACTGTTTGCAGCAGGAACATTTTGTGCAGGAGTCGTAAAAGATGGTCAAACAGCCCAATTAAATCTTTGGCTAGTACTCGTATTATTGGTTATTGCAGCAATTTTAGGTGACGGTTTGAATTATTATTTCGGAAAAACTATTGGTTTGAAAGTATTAAGCTGGAAAATCAAAGGACGTCAAATCGTACAACAAAAGTACATTGACAAAACTCATGAATTCTATGAAAAGCATGGACCTAAAACAATTATAATTGCCCGATTTGTTCCAATAGTTAGAACTTTTGCTCCATTTGTTGCTGGAATAGGGCAAATGGAATATTCAAAGTTTATTCGCTTTAACGTTATAGGTGGTATCTCTTGGGTTTTAGGATTGACATTGTTAGGTTATTTCTTTGGAAATCTTGAAGAAGTACAAAAGAATTTTGAATTAGTAATATTTGGAATAATTGGATTATCTTTATTACCGATGATTATCGAAATAATTAGACAAAAAATAAAAAAGTAATTGTATAACTATAAATTAAGAAAATGAGTAACAACACAGCGTACATCGTAGCAGGATTTCGTTCTGCAGTAGGAAAAGCAGGAAAAGGTGGATTTCGATTTTACCGTCCAGATGATATAGCGGCATCAGTAATAAAACATTTAGTTGCTAGCATCCCACAGTTAGATAAAGACAGAATTGACGATGTAATAGTTGGAAATGCGACTCCTGAAGCTGAACAAGGTTTAAATATGGGTCGATTGATTTCACTTATGGGATTGGGAACTGACAAAGTTCCAGGAATGACTGTGAATCGTTACTGTTCATCGGGTATAGAAACGATTGCATTGGCTCAGGCGAAAATCGAAGCAGGAATGGCTGATTGCATCATTGCTGGTGGAGCTGAATCAATGTCAGTAATGGCAATGGGAGGTTGGAGAATTGTTCCAAATGCGAAGGTAGCTAAAGCTAATCCAGATTGGTATTGGGGAATGGGATTAACGGCAGAAGCTGTAGCGAAACAATTTGGTGTATCGAGAGAAGATCAAGATGCATTTGCATTGAATTCACATATTAAAGCATTAGATGCGATTAAAAATGGTCGTTTTAAAGAAGATATCGTTCCAATTGAAGTAGAACATATTTTCTTAGATGAAAATGAAAAAAGACAAGTTAAAAACTATATCGTTGACACAGATGAAGGTCCACGCGCAAGTACTTTAGAAGCATTGGCAGGATTAAAACCTGTTTTTGCAAATGGCGGTTCAGTAACAGCAGGGAACTCTTCACAAACATCTGACGGAGCAGCATTCGTTATGGTTATGTCTGAAAAAATGATTAAAGAATTAAACTTAGAACCTATTGCTCGTTTAGTTTCTTATTCAGTTGTTGGTTTAGAGCCAAGAATTATGGGTGTTGGTCCAATTGATGCAATTCCAAAAGCAATCAAACAAGCTGGATTAACTTTAAATGACATCAATTTATTTGAATTGAATGAAGCATTTGCTTCTCAATCACTTGCAGTTGTGCGCGAAACAGGAATTAACCCAGAAATAGTTAATGTTAATGGTGGTGCAATTGCTTTAGGTCACCCTCTTGGATGTACTGGAGCTAAATTGAGTGTTCAAATCATTAACGAATTAAGAAGAAGAAACCAAAAATATGGAGTTGTAACAATGTGTGTTGGAACAGGACAAGGGGCTGCAGGTGTTATCGAGTTATTAAAATAAATTAACACTTTTTACAACTTCGTATTAATTATGAACGTCCTCGTATAACAAATTACCGATATGAATATCACCAACTTTATACTAAAGTCAACAACTATTTTTACGTTTGCTTTTTATACTTCCAATCTCTTTTCTCAAAGTGCTGGATGTACAAATTCTGATTTCGAGCAAGGTGATTTTACAAATTGGACGGGACAAACAGGTACTTGTTGCCCAATTAATACACCAACAAATGGACTTTCAACGGCTGCGATGAATGCAAATGATGGTGTTGGAAGGCATGTGATTATGTCAAATGGTAATGATCCAAATACTTGTAATGTTGTACCTAGAGTTTCACCGGGAAGTATTTATTCAGCACGTCTAGGTAATTCAGCAGTTAATAATCAAGCGGAAAAATTGAGATATCAGTTTACAATTACTCCTCAATCTGCTTTAATCATTTATAAATATGCAGTAATTATGGAGGATCCTGGTCATACTGCAGCTGATCAACCACGTTTTGAAGCAAGATTAATAGATCAAAACGGAAATGATATACCTTGTACCTACTATTTAGTTGTTGCTGGCTCTGGAACTTCAGGCTTCTCGACATGTAATAGTTCTGGAGCCAAATATAAAAACTGGCAAACAATTGGGGTAGATGCCTCTGCATATTTAGGACAAACAGTAACACTAGAGTTTTCAACAGGTGATTGCCAACAAGGAGCTCATTATGGTTATGCTTACGTTGATGCAGGATGTGCACCATTTGCAATTGATTCTAGGTATTGCGTTAACACAAATGGTGTTAATGCTGCAGTTTTAACTGCACCGTCGGGATTTTCTAGTTATTTATGGAGCAACGGAGCGACAACCACAACAACAGCTTTCCCAAATCCAACTCAAGGACAAGTTGTAACTTGTCAAATTACCTCAGCTAATGGATGTGTTGCAACCTTGCAAGCCACTCTTACTCCTTCTAATATTACTGCGAACTTTGCCGACTCTTCAGTTTGTGCAGGTGCCCCATTAGTATTGCAAAATAATTCAACAATTTCTAATGGTGTTTTGTCAAGTTATAGTTGGGCAAGTTCTGATGGGTATACATCAAGCACAACTAATTTTAATCATGTCTTCCCAACAGCAGGAACTTACACTATAACTTTGACAGCCACCTCTGATTTAGGGTGTACAGATAATGTTGTTAAAACGTTAACAATACATTCAATTCCAAATGCAATAATAGATATGCCAAACAATTGTGTTGGAGATCAAGTTTTACTACATTCAGCAAGTACTGTTGGCGGTGGTGCAACAATATCTCATTCGTGGTTGGTTAATGGCACTCAGACTTATTCAGGAAATGATGTTCCTATTAGTTTTCCAAATTCAGGTATAGTGAACCTTCAATTGATTTCAACATCACAATATGGTTGTGCAGACACTACACTAAGTACTATTAGTATTTATGAAAACCCTACTGCTAACTTCTCTGTAGTTGAGAGATGCATTAATAATTTCGTTCCATTTACAAATCTATCTACACCAAACACTTCAAATGCTTCTTACGAATGGATTTTGGATGGTGTGAATGCAGCAAATACTTTTGAAACTACTACATTAATAACTGAAGCAGGACAGCATTCGATGGCATTAGTTGCTAGAGAAATTCAAGATGGTTTTACATGCGATGATACCTTAACCTTAACATTTATAGCTCATGATAATCCATTAATTGATTTTCTTGTTGACTCAACTCTTTGTGAAGATATAGAATTTGAAATCGCTAGTTTAACAACAGTTTCTACTGGTGAAAGTTTAACTTACTCCTGGACTCAAGGAGGAAATGTAATTTCAACCGATTCAAGTTTTCTATATATTTTTAATGATCAAGGAATATACCCAATAACCTTGAATGCATTAAGTAGTTTCGGCTGTCCATCAACTAGATCTTTCAATATGTATATTTCACCGACTCCACCTGCACCTATTTTGGCGGTAACAACTCCTGATTGTCCTGGAGATGAAATTCAATTCACTTCTCAGTCAGAGGCAAATTCAATAATTAATTGGAGTGGACCAAATAATTTCTTTTCTACTGATGCAAACTTTACAATGCCATTCGAGTTAAATGATATTGGTCAATATTCAGCGTTTATTGTATCGCAATACGGTTGTATTTCTGCACCAAGTACAGTGAATCCGACTATTGTGAACTTATATAATTTTAATGAATTTGAATTTCCAAATGTAATAACTGCTAATAATGATGGAATTAATGACATTTTAGATTTACACGCCTATTTTCAAACTTGTGATAAATACAAAATTTATATTTTCAATCGTTGGGGACATTTAATTTACGAACAGACTGAAACAAGTTCTCAATTTATGGGAGATACTCAAGAAGGTAAAGAATTAAAAGAAGGAGTGTATTTCTACAAAATGGAATATGAATCACCTTTAGATAGTGGAACTAAAAACGGATTTATTCACGTTGTTAAATAAGAACTAAAAACGAAAAAAGAGGCTATTAAAAAACGGTAGCCTCTTTTTTTTAACTATTTTTTTTTAAAATAATTCTTGAAATTCCTTTTTAAGATATTCAATTGTAATATCTGAAGGTATTTGATCCATTTGAGAAAGAATTTCAAAAATCTTTGCTGAAAGTTCCATTCCTGTTGAAGTTGCTGTCATTTGATTTCCAGCTAAGTTTATCAATTTAACAACTTCTTCCTTTGAATCTTTTATCATTTTCCAAGCCAATGGTGACACGAATAATTGCTGTGCTACATTGTGATTATATTCATCACGAATTGATTTTAAAAATTCAGCTTGTAATGCCATTGCTGGTAGACCAGGATTGTGTAAACGCATAACTAAACTATTTGGATGTAAGCGTTCCATTAACAAAATCGAACGTTGGTATGCCTCTAATCTATTCGGAAGAAAAAATTCTTGGCGTTGTTTCTTTAGCTCAAATTGTAAATGTCTAATTTCTTTATCTCCTTGTTTTGACAAATTTTCACTCATCTTATTGAGAAAAATGTACACTAAAACTACCATTGCAACTGCTGTCACTAACAAAATTCCGAAAAACAAAACCAAATTCATAAGTACTTTTTTTTACAAAGATAATTTAGTAAGTCGAACTTGTTACAAAATTGAAGATTTGCTAAAAAGCTTTCTTATTTTTATACTCTTAAATTAAATATGTCTAAAGAAATTATAATCTCTGTTCTCGCTATCTACTTTTTAATACTAATTGGTATTTCGCTTTTAACTTCTAGGAACGCTGATACTACTACTTTCTTCACAGGAGATAAACAAAGCCCTTGGTATTTAGTAGCTTTTGGAATGATTGGTGCTTCTCTTTCAGGAGTTACATTCATATCTGTACCTGGGAAGGTTTTAAATGATAGTTTTTTTTATTTTCAAGTTGTGTTGGGGTATGTACTAGGATATGTAGTTGTAGCACAGGTTCTAATGCCCATTTATTACAAATTAAATGTAACTTCCATCTATCAATATTTAGAACAAAGATTCGGAAAAGTAAGTTATAAAACTGGCGCTAGTTTTTTTATATTATCTAGAACATTAGGTTCAGCCATAAGACTATACATGGCAACTATTGTTTTACAATTATTCTTGTTTGATTCGTTGGGCGTTGATTATTGGGTTACCGCAATTATTACCATTGCCTTAATTTGGGTTTATACATTTAAAGGAGGAATCAAAACAATAGTTTACACAGACACTTTTCAAACCTTTTTCCTTGTTAGTTCTGTCATAGTTTGCACAGTAGTGATTGCTCAAGCCTTGAATGTGGACTTTAGTGGACTTTACTCGAAAATTACTGAAACAAAAACAAGCAGTGGAAATTCAATGACAAAAATCTTTCAATTTGCTGACCCACTTGCGAAAAACTATTTCTGGAAACACTTTTTTGGAGGTATGTTTTTGACAATTGCAATGACAGGTTTGGATCAAGATTTGATGCAAAAAAACTTAACATGCAAAAATATTGGTGAAGCAAAGAAAAACATGCTTTCTTTCACTGCTGTTTTGGTTTTTACCAATTTTTTATTCCTTGTTTTAGGAGGTGCAATGTACGTTTTCGCAGCAAGTAAAGGAATTTCATTACCTGAAAAAACAGATCATGTTTTTCCTCAATTAGCATTAAATGAATTTGGAAGCATCGCTGGAATATTTTTCCTTCTTGGAATAACTGCTTCTTCCTATGCTTCTGCGGATAGTGCACTTGCGGCTTTGACAACAGGATTTTGTATTGATTTTTTAAACTTTGACAATAGAGAAGAAAAAGAACGGAAGAAATTAAAGCTACTAGTACATTTCGGATTTTCAGTATTGTTTTTGATAATTATTCTTCTAACGAAATGGTACGTTGATACGCATCCAAAAGCTGATATCATCACAATAATCTTAACAGTGGCAGGATATACTTATGGACCATTACTAGGTTTGTTTTCTTTTGGAATCTTAACCAAACGTTTAATAAATTCAACCTTAGTACCAATAATTTGCATTGTCGTACCTTTTCTTTGCTATTTCCTAGATAAAAATTCAGTGAATTGGTTAAATGGTTATAATTTTGGCTTTGAAATTTTGATTTTAAATGGACTTTTAACATTTAGTTTCTTTTATATTTTTAGTAAAAAACAAGCATTATATTAAGATGAAAATAAACTTAGACGATTGTGGATTGCATTTGCGTTTCGCCCCATTGAGTTTAACACGACCAATAGGAAATTTAAGAATAGGAATTCTTACAAATGATGAACGCTGGAAAGCATTTCTTCCTGAAGCTGAAATCGGATTTATAACTGAGGAATATTTATCTAAAAAATTCGAAAAAGTAAATGGTGCTACTCGTGTTAATGCTTGCATTATCCCGAATGAAGATGTCGTAGCTTCCATAGTTCATTTAGAAGATAACACAGCCTTATTTTGGAATGATTTGTTTATAGCTTCAAATGGTGATGGTAGTAAAAAAGTACAGTTTACAGGAGAAGAACCAATTCTCCTAAATCAAAGATGGCATTTATACCAAAAAAATGGTGCAGTTCTGGAGCAAGATTTTAATTTAATTACTGCAGGAAGAAAATCTCAAAAACTAAGCAATACTAACACGCTTATTGGTCCTTCCAATCGTTTATTTCTTGAAGAAGGTGCTATTGTTGAAGCTTCAATATTAAATACAAGTACTGGTTCAATTTATGTTGGAAAAGATGCTGAAATCATGGAAGGTTCTGTCGTTCGTGGTGGTTTAGCATTAAATGAACACGCAGCCTTAAAACTAAGTTCAAAAGTTTACGGTCCGTGCACACTTGGTCCTCATTGTAAAGTTGGAGGAGAAATAAACAATGTAACATTTCAAGCTTATTCTAACAAAGGACACGATGGTTTTTTAGGAAATGCTTCCATTGGTGAATGGTGTAATTTAGGAGCAGATACCAATTCTTCTAACTTGAAAAATAATTATGGTAATGTTTCAACTTATTCATATGAACACCAAGCAGAGATAAAAACAGATGTTCAATTTATGGGTGTTTGTATGGGAGATCATAGCAAATGTAGCATCAACACAATGTTTAATACTGCTACTGTTGTTGGTGTTTCTTGTAATATATATGGAGCTAATTTTCCCTCTAAATTCATTCCTTCATTCTCTTGGGGAGGAAGTGAAGGTTTTGTTAAGTTTAAATTAGAAAAAGCAATTGAATACTCCAATAACATGATGAATAGAAGAGGATTATGCCTAACAAATGAAGAAATTGAAATATTTAATTTCCTTGATATGAATTAAAATAAAATCTTACAAAAATCTTTTCATTGACCTTGACAAAATATTGGGAATAAACATCTAAAACCTTTTTTCAGTGGCTATCTTCAAGGTTTTCTTTTCTTATCGTTACAAATTTGTAGTTAACTAATTAACTTTCAATTCACAAGACCATATTAATAATCTTCCCTGGAACGATGATAAATTTCTTCGGAGTTTTACCTTCCAACCATTTTATTGTGTCAGGATTTGCCATCACTTTTTCTTGAATTTGTTCGATGCTTAAATCCAAGGATAAATTCAACACAAAACGCATTTTTCCGTTGAAAGAAACTGGGTAATTGTAAGCTGATTCTACCAAATGTGCTTCGTTAAATTCTGGATAAGTTGCATCAATTAATGTTCCTGCTTCATAGCCCAATTTCGACCAAATTTCTTCGGTTACGTGCGGTGCATACGGTGCCATCAAAATCGTTAATTGTTCCAAAACGTGACGATTGTTGCATTTTTGGTCGGTCAATTCGTTCACACAAATCATAAAGCTGGAAACGCCTGTATTGAATGAAAAACGATCTAAATCATCGCGCAATTTCTTAATGGTTTTGTGCAATGTTTTCAACGCATCTTTAGTTGGTTCTGCATCACTCACTTCAAAATTTCCGTTCAAGTGGAACAAGCGCCAGTATTTTTTTAAGAAACCGTGAACACCTGTAATTCCTTTCGTATCCCAAGGTTTGCTTTGCTCCAATGGCCCCAAAAACATCTCATACATACGCAAAGTATCTGCTCCGAATTTTTCTACTAATTCGTCTGGCGTTTGAACGTTGTATTTGGATTTAGACATTTTTTCGACTTCACTTCCACAGATGTAATCGCCGTTTTCTTCGCAGATGAATTCTGCATTTGCAAACTCAGGACGCCATTTTTTGAATGCCTCGATGTCTAATTTGTCATTGTCAACTATTGAAATGTCAACATGAATTGGTGTAGTTTCGTAATTTGATTTTAATCCGTTGGAAACTAATTTATTTTCACCTTGAACGCGATAAACAAAACTACTTCTCCCCAAAATCATCCCTTGATTGATCATTTTTTGGAACGGTTCTTCAAACGGAATATAGCCTTGGTCAAACAAGAATTTTGTCCAGAAACGAGCATACAACAAATGTCCGGTTGCGTGCTCCGAACCACCGATGTACAAATCCACGCTTTTCCAATAATCCACTTTTTCTTTGCTTACGAATTCGTTTTCGTTTTTCGGATCCATGTAGCGCAAGAAGTACCACGAACTTCCTGCCCATCCTGGCATCGTATTAAATTCCATTCGGTCGCCTTCGGCATAATTCCAAGCCGATTTTTCAGCGCGTGCTAAAGGTGGTTCGCCGTCTTCAGTTGGCAAATATTTATCAACTTCTGGTAATTCAATCGGTAAATGTTGGTCATCTACCAAGTACGGCAATTCGTCTTTGTAATATACTGGAAACGGTTCGCCCCAATAACGTTGACGGGAGAAAACGGCATCGCGCAAACGGTAATTCGTTTTTCCTTTTCCAAGTTCTTTTGACTCGATTATTTCAATCGCTTTTTTCATTGCCGTTTTGCAATCCAATCCATTCAAGAAATCAGAATTGGCAATAATCGCATCTTTTTCAGCATAAGCCGCTTCGGAAATATCGGTGTCAGCGAAAATATTTTTTATCGGTAAATTGAAATGCTTCGCAAAATCCCAGTCGCGTTGGTCGCCACAAGGAACCGCCATTACAGCTCCCGTTCCGTAAGAAGCTAAAACATAATCGCCAATCCAAATTGGAATTTGCTCACCAGTAAACGGATGAACGGCATACGCTCCTGTGAACGCTCCTGAAATATTTTTAACGTCAGCTTGTCTGTCGCGCTCTGATTTCAAAGATGCTGCTTTAATATACGCTTCGATTACAGGACGTTGTTCTTCGGTTGTAATCGCTTGTACTAAATCCAACTCTGGCGCCAAAACCATAAACGAAACTCCGAAAATGGTGTCAGGGCGGGTGGTGAAAACATCGATTGCAGATTTATCAATTGCAGATTGCAAATTAGAATCATTCTCCAATTTGTAATCTGCAATCTGTAATCTGCTAATCTCAAACCTCACGCTACACCCTTGCGACTTCCCGATCCAGTTTCGTTGTTGTTCTTTAATGGAATCCGTCCAGTCAACAGTTTCTAAACCTTGCAATAAACGTTTTGCGTAGGCTTTGATTCGCATCGACCATTGGCGCATTAATTTTTGTACAACAGGATGTCCGCCACGTTCAGAAACACCGTTAACAACCTCATCGTTTGCCAAAACAGTACCCAAAGCAGGACACCAATTTACCCAGCTATCTGCCAAGTAAGCCATTCTATATTCTTGTAAAATCGTTTCTTTTTCTTTGGTTGTAAAAGCATTCCATTCTTCAGCTGAGAAAATCGTTTCGCAGTCGGAACAAGCATTTACGTTGGCATTTCCTTCTGATTCAAATGTCGTTACCAATTTCGAAATGCGTTCTGCTTTATTCGTTGCGTTATCGTAGTAACAATCAAATAATTGCTTAAAAATCCACTGTGTCCATTTGTAATATTCTGGAGAAGAAGTGCGTACTTCTCGTGACCAATCGTAACAAAAACCAATTCTGTCAAGTTGCGTGCGGTAACGAGCAATGTTTTCTTCTGTTGTGATTGCAGGATGTTGCCCTGTTTGAATTGCATATTGTTCCGCTGGCAATCCAAATGAATCGTAGCCCATTGGATGCAACACATTGAAACCTTGCAAACGTTTGTAGCGGGAATAAATATCCGATGCGATGTATCCAAGTGGGTGACCAACGTGCAAACCAGCGCCCGACGGGTAAGGAAACATGTCTAAGACATAAAATTTCTCTTTATTCGGGTCTTCGGTGATTTTATATGTTTGGTTTTCTTTCCAGAATTTTTGCCACTTCTCTTCTATCGATTGAAAATTATATTCCATTTGCTTTTTTTATTGGGTGCAAAGATAGGAAATAGTTAAAAGTGATGAGTTAAGAGTTAAGAGAGAAAAGTTAAAAGTTAAAAGTTGAAAGTTGAGAACTGAGAACTGAAAGTTGAAAGTTATAAGTGATGGGAGAAAAGTTGAAAACTGAGAACTGAAAGTTAAAAGTGAAAAGTTAAGAGAGAAAAGTTGAAAACTGAGAACTGAAAGTTGAAAGTGAAAAGTTAAGAGAGAAAAGTTGAAAACTGAGAACTGAAAGTTGAAAGTTGAGAGTTAAAAATTAAAAGTGAAGGGAGAAAAGTTGAGAACTGAAAGTTGAGAGTTAAAAGTTAAAAGTGAAGAGAGAAAAGTTGAAAGTTGAGAGTTAAAAGTTAAAAGTGAAGAGAGAAAAGTTGAAAACTAAGAACTGAAAGCTGAAAGTTAAAAGTTAAAAGTGAAGAGAGAAAAGTTGAAAATTGAGAACTGAAAGTTAAAAGTGAAGGGAGAAAAGTTGAGAACTGAGAACTGCGAACTGAAAGTTAAGTGTAAAGAGTAAGGGAGAATAGAAGAATTTAAAATTAATAGTTCTAATTAGTTGAATTAAATAGATTTAAATCTGAATACGACTATAATTTATGGAAAAGCAGATAAATCAACATCTTAGAAAAAAAACGAGATGAAAATAACGATACCAGCACCGTGTGATCAAAAATGGAGTGAGATGAAATCATGTGGTTTGAATCGCTACTGTACAAACTGTGAAAAGGAAATAATTGATTACACTTATTATTCTGATGCTGCTTTGCAAAAAGTAATTGAAGAAAAAGAGGGAGATATTTGTGGTAAATTCACTGAAAATCAGTTAAATCGAGAACTTGAAATATTTCCTAAAAAGCAATCATTTTTTGGAAAGTTTTCAGTCAAATGGCTAAGTTTTTGGTTGCTTTTATCTTCTCCTTTTGAAACGTTGAAAGCACAAGTACCAACGGAACAATCAGCAACTTGGAAAACAGAGAACTGTGATTCAACAAAAAGTATTATTTCAGGAATTGTGGTCGACGCTCAAAATGATCCTATTCCTTACATTAAAGTAAAATTAATCGAGCTAGGAAAAATGGCGATTACAGATATGGATGGTAAATTTAGGTTTGTATTTGAAGATAGTACTTTTGCAACCTATTCTATTGAATGCTCAGGAACAGGTTTATCCGAGTCTTGGGGTAAAAGTTTTGACGACACTACTCGAATTACTAAGGTTTTACCAAACTCTGACCTTCTAATTGAACTAAAGGATTCAAAAGCCGAAGGAATTGAAATTGTTGGAATTATCGTTGTGAAACGTAATTTTGATGTTTTCGAACCCAAAACTTGGATCCCAAGACAACATCGTCGCATTCGTGAAAAATAGGTGGATTTTGTTAGTTGATTAGAAGTTGAAAGGATTTTAGGTTTTGGTTCAGCTGAAACCATCCCACTAAGCGTATAAACTGAACTTCTTATAAAACCTGTTTATATTTAAAAAATAACTAAAAATTGGGTATGTGTTGCTAATCGATCGAGGGTTGAGGCTCTCGAAACCCGAATCTTCAATTAGTTCCAAAAACAAATTCAATCGTTGTGGCTTTATTTTTAACTTCGTTAGCGAATCTACTACTATGTACAAATATCACGACCAATTAACATCTGAACGACTCATAACACGCTTTTTAACCTTGGAAGACATTCCGATTTGGGAAGAGTTTTTTGAAGACGAAGAAGCGGTTGAGTTTCTCAGTTTACACTTGTTAGGGGTAAAATCGAATTTGGAAATTTCAACGCACATGATTGAAAAGCAGCTTGCGCGTTACACTGAAAATCGTTTTGGTTTGCAAGCTTTGATTGACAAATCGACAAATGAATTCATTGGACTTTGTGGACTTTTAGCGCAAGAAGTTGATGGAGTAAATGAAATCGAAGTCGGTTATCACATTCTGAAAAAACATTGGAAACAAGGTTACGCAACTGAAGCAGCAAAATTATTCATCGATTACGCTTTTGAGCATGATTTAACGTCGTCCGTCGTTTCTGTGATTGATGTTGACAATTTCAAATCACGGCGTGTAGCGGAAAAAAATGGGTTGAAAATCGACAAACAAACTAAATGGTTAGACGATGAAGACGTTTATATTTATCGGATAACTAACAATTGATTGAAAGTAAAATAAGAATAACTTTCTCAAGATTATTTTTGTGTGATAAATTTCATTTCACCTTCTCAACCACCAAAATAAACGGTTCAAAAACTTGACTCAAGTATAAATTTCCATTGTATAAAACTGCGGTAGCCGCACCGTTGATAGCACCAGTTGTATTGGTGAAAAGTAAACGTTTTTGATTCGTCTTTAAATCAACTTCATAAATTACCGTTGGACTTGTGTTTTTCGGCGATTTTGCGTGCTTGATGAATTTAAAAAGATTGACGTGACAAGCGATGTAAGCTTTATCTCCAATGACTGAAATATTGTCTGCTCCGCTCAATTTTGTGATTTTCTGCTTCTTTGAATCCTTTTTAAAATCAAGGGGAGCTTTGTATAGAAAACGATTACGGGAACCAACCGTTAACAATTGATCTTTGTAAACCGCAAGCCCATTTGCATAACAAAATTTCGTTTCTCTTTTTGAAAATTGCTTTCCATCAAATTGAACGAAATAGCCATTTTTCAATCCTAATAATGCGCTTCCTAAAGCATTTCGTTTGTGAAATTCATTTCCAGTGTAAATTTTTCCAGAAGCATCTCCTGCTACATCATTTGGAGAAACGAGTTGTTTATCAGTCAATTGCTTTTCAAAAACGAGTTGATTCTGTTCTATTTTGTAGATTAAAATCGATTGTTCCTTCGCTGCCTCATTGTGATTGACAACGTATAATTTGGAAGTACCATCCGTTAGTTTAACGACATCAATTCCGTGCGGATGAAAAACTAAACTTGCTGGTTCATTTGTTCGTTCTAAAACAATTATTTCTTCTGTTTTTAAATCCATTGCTTGAATAAAACCCGATTTTTCAGTTGTTCGACGGTTGTCACAACTAATAATCAATCGCGGAAAACTTGTGCTAACTGTATCTAAAACGATATCTTCTGGTCCAGCTTTTGTGGTGATTTCTCGTTGAAGATATGCTGTTTGTACTTGCATTTTTGGAACGCGGCAACTTCCAATTAAAAACAACAAAAAGAACAAACAAGCTAACGATAGAAGTTTGTTAATTCTTATTGATTTTGAACTTTGAAAAACATTCATAATTGTAGTTTTGGTTGTTTTTAAACCTAGAATAAATCAAGGGTTTCGCTAATTTAAGGAAAATTTAAAAGCACCTGATTTGTTGACTATTTTTCTGTGGTACAATTTTGGTTTAACGCTTAATCCAATAAGCAATTTGTATCTTTACCAACCGAATAAAATTCTTAATTATGAAAAATAGCATTCCTTTACTTTTGTTGCTGTTTGTTTTAATTGCAGCTAGTCGCGATGAAAAAGCAATCGCTAAAAAACAACTTATTGGTATTTGGCTTTTTGAAGAAAATACATCTTCTGAAAATAGTGCATCGTTGTTGAAGTCTAAAAAATTCAGAGAAGATGAACCAGGAATTCAATTAAAAAAGAATGGAAAATTAGTTAAAAGACAAAACTCTGGACGTTGTGGAACTCCTCCAATTTCCTATGCCAATTATGAAGGAACGTGGGCGATGACTGGAAATTCAACTTTAACTGTTAAATATGAATTCTTTGACGGAACAATTGAAGAGGATTGGAAAATTCTTGAAACGAATAAAAACAGGCTGAAAATCGTTGTGATAGACTCGCGAACTAAATCAAAAAACGCTATTCCGCAACTTAAAAACTAAGAAATTTACGTTCTACTTTTATGCCTTTACTTTCATTTCCTCAAGGAACTATTTTCTACGAACACGTTCAATCATTTCCAGATAGACCAACGCTTGTTTTTCTTCATGATTCACTAGGTTGCGTTGAACTTTGGCGAGATTTTCCAACTTTAATTGCAGAAAAAACACAATGCAATTTGCTCATTTACGATCGGTTGGGTTATGGAAAATCAAGTCCATTTGTGACTGAAAAACGAGAAAATAACTATATGGAATTGGAGGCCGATTTCTTGAATGAATTACTCGAAAAATTAAAAATTGACACTTGTATACTTTTCGGACACAGCGATGGCGGCACAATTTCTTTGATAGCTGGAGCCATTTATCCAGAGAAAATCAAAGCCATTTTTACGGAAGGAGCACATATTTTTGTGGAAGAAATTACCTTGGAAGGAATTCGACAAGCGAAGGAAACGTATCGCACAACTGATTTAAAAAGGAAACTTGAGAAATATCACGGCGATAAAACACAAGCCTTGTTCGATGCTTGGACAGAAACTTGGCTTCGTCCAGAATTTCGCGATTGGAATATAGAACTTTTTTTACCTCGAATTAATTGCCATACTTTTGTAATACAAGGAATTGATGATGAATTTGGAAGCATTGACCAAGTGGAAGGAATTGAAAAAGGATGTCATCAAGCGAAATTTTTCATTATTCCCGATGCGAAACATACGCCACACAAAGAAGCAAGAGAATTAACAACAACTATTGTTTGCCATTTAATTTCAGAACTTAATCAATCTACACTCAACCTATGAAAGCTTGTATCAACACAAAATATGGACCACCCAACGTCGTTTCTATTGGAACGATTGTGCAACCAATTCCTACTGAAAACCAAGTATTGGTGAAAGTTCATGCATCAACAATCAATCGGACAGATTGTGGTTTCAGAAGCGCTGAATATGTGATTTCTCGACTTTTCAGTGGCCTTTTTTATCCGAAGAATAAAGTTTTAGGAAGTGAATTTTCGGGAGAAATTGTTGACAAAGGGAAAAATGTAATTGATTTTGAACTCGGCGATAAAGTTTTTGGTTTTGACGATAAAAACTTTGGTTCACACGCTGAATTTAAAGTGATTGAAGCAACTGGATGCATCGCAAAAATACCCAACAACGTAGATTTAGAAACGGCAGCAGCAATTTATGAAGGCAGTCATTATGCACTTTGCGATATTCGAGCAGCAAAAGTAAAAAGTGGTCAAAAAGTACTTGTAAATGGCGCAACTGGTGGAATTGGTTCGGCGGCTGTTCAATTACTTCACTTTTTTGGGGCTGAAGTAACGGCGGTTTGCGATACAAAAAATATTGACTTAGTAAAATCCCTTGGTGCTGAACGAGTTATTGACTATACAAAAGAAGATTTCACGCAGCTGTCTTTGGAATTTGATTTTGTTTTTGATGCTGTTGGAAAAAGCTCTTTCTCAAAATGCAAAAAGATTTTAAAGCCATCAGGAATCTATATTTCAACGGAATTAGGTACGTATGGATCAAATGTGTATTTGGCACTTTTAACCCCTTGGTTCAGCCGCAAAAAGGTATTATTTCCACTTCCCTATTCTAATAATGAAGATCTTTTGTTTTTCAAAAAATTGGTAGAAGAAGGTCAATTTATACCTGTAATTGATAGAACTTTTGAGATGAAAAATGTTGTTGCTGCATACGAATACGTAGAAACTGGAATGAAAACGGGGAATGTTATTTTGAAGATTGTTTCGTGAGGTTTAGGAGTTCCAATAAGTTGTCATTGTTTACTTGAATTCATCAAAAATCAAGAATTAAAAATCAAAAATCAAAAATAAGCAGTGTATCCAAAATGTATCTTACTCAATCTAAAATCAAATGGATTCGCCAACTGTTTTCCAACGGCATATGAAATGGTGAAAATTCCGAGTTTTGTTCCAAACGAAAAACCTGTACCCACTCCGAATGGATTGTCTTTTAAATAGTTGCTGGAATTATTTTCGTAAACTGCTTGCTCAAAAAATAGAAAAGCGTTTGAATTTCGATCGACTAAAAAACGATATTCGAAGGTGTAGCTTAACTTGGTGGAAGCAAATAATTCGTCTTCATTAAAACCTCGCAATGAATTTAAGCCTCCAAATCGGTATAGTTCATTTTCGAAAATTTGTGGTGCATAATAGGTTTCAAAAGCAGCACTGAACTTCAACACGTGGCGCCTTGCCAACGAAAAATAATTATCAAATTGAATACTCGCTCTGGCAACGTTTTTTTTATCTGAAATGGAATCTTTAGTGGCAACACGTGAGCCGATGAAGGTTTCTATGTTTAAAAATCTTCCTTTGCTTGGATTGGGAATATAGTCTAATTTTCGAAGGGTGTAAGAAAATCCATACGCATTGGTGCGAACGCTTGCTAAGTTGGTAAACTGGCTTGAACTTGCCGAAGCAAACAATAAATTAGACGCCAACAATTGATAGGAAGCTTTGAATTGACTACCATTTTTTAAAGTGTAAACAACACCAATTGATGATTTCAAGTCGAGAAAAGTAGAGTCACGCTTGTATAAATTAAATCGGGCATCGATTCCAAAAGGAGATTTAAAAAGGTAAGGATAAATGAACTTAAAATTCAAGGCTTGCGTTTGCGGTTGAATACTTCGCCAACTTAAATCAATCAATTCTGCTTTTTTGAAAATGTTCGCCAATTTCATTTGTAAGTCGCCTGTGAGCACAAGTGTTTGAGTGATTGGATTGGGTTGAAGTCCGATTGCGCCTTGAATGGAACTGATTTTTTGACTTTGTAAATAAACAAAAAGTTCCACTCCTTTTTCGGTAAAAAGCAATTCTGATGCTTTAATCTTTTTCAAGAAAGAAACTTGTTCAATTCGTTTATCAACCTGTTCGAGCAAAGATTCGTTGAAATAATCGCCTTTTTTGATGCCAATGATATTTTCAATCGCATTTACCGAAATACTTGAATCTCCTTTGACATTTATTGCTGTCCATTTGTAGATCATCCCGCGGTTAAAAGAAAGTTGCACTGAAATTTCATCCTCGAAAATCGCGACGTTTTGAAATGAAATCGCGACAAAAGGATATCCATTATTTAAAAACGCGTTTAAACTGTTTTTAAGTAGGAGTGAAAATTCACTTGCTGAATAGTTTGATTTGTTTTTTACAAGCGGAACATTGAATTTTCGCAATTGCCAACAATCTTTTTCTTCTAATTCAACATTGATTTTTTTAAACTTTCTACCCAATTCAACTTGGACAGTAAATTGACTTTCCGTTTGTTTTTTTGCTTCAAATGAAACGAGAAAAAATCCTTTGTCAATCCATTCAATTCTTTTCTTGCGAATTAAACTCTCTAATTCAAAGGACGATTTTAGTTGTTCTTTTTTAAAATATTTTGAAGTTGATAAATCGCTAGAATCTAGGACATTGAAATTTACAGAAATCGTTTGTGCATCAATTGTTGAACAGAAAAATTGTAGACAAAACAACATCATCAAACTAATGATTCGCCAGCAATTTTCGATTTTAATTTTCAACATTCTATTAATGATAACAAATTATTTTAAAAAAAATTGTAACTTTAAGACAAGTAGTTCCGTTAAGGTAACCACAAACAACAAAAATCAACTAATTATGAAAAGAAATTTTACCCTTGTACTTACAGTAGCTGTAGTTGCTTTAGTACTAGCTTCTTGCGGATCAGGAAGAACAGCAAGTTGTGATGCTTATGGAAGCGTTCAACAAACTGAATCTAGCGATTTAGCCTCGAAATAACAAGATTAAAATTACCACCTGAAGCGCTGAATGTGCAACTCCATTTCGGTTTGTATCTTCAGCGCTTCGCCATTTGCAGCCATTGCAAAGTCTTCTCCCCTACTTGCGTAGATAATTCCACGAGAAGAATTCACCAACAAACCACATTCGTCGTTCGCGCCATATTTAACAACCTCATCCAAGGAACCGCCTTGCGCACCAACACCTGGAACTAAGAAGAAATTATTGGGAGCTAAAGCCCTCACTTTCGCAATTTCCTCTGCACGTGTTGCACCAACCACAAACATCAACTGTTCATCAGTTCCCCATTCTTGGGCTTTTTTCAGTACCTTTTCGTATAATTTTGTTCCTTCGCTTTCAGTAAATTGAAAATCCAAAGAACCTTGATTAGAAGTTAATGCCAATAAAATCACCCATTTTCCTTCAAAATCCAAGAAAGGTTTAACGCTATCTGAACCCATATAAGGTGCAACCGTTACCGCATCACAAGGTAACGTTTCGAAGAACGTTTTAGCATAATAGCTCGAAGTATTTCCAATATCGCCACGTTTCGCATCAGCAATAATGAAACAATCCTTAGGAATATAATTTATCGTTTTTTCTAAAGATTCCCACCCTTTTACGCCGTGACATTCATAAAAAGCAGTGTTCGGTTTATAGGCTACACACAAATCTTTTGTTGCGTCGATAATCGCTTTATTGAATTCAAAAATTGGATCTTCTGTTTCCAATAAATGCGGTGGAAGTTTATCTAAATCAGGATCTAAACCTACACATAAAAACGATTTTTTTAATCGAATTTGTTGAATCAATTCCGCTTTTGTCATAATTCTTCACCTTTTAATTTCTCCGCATTTTCTGCCACTTTCAAAGCATCAATCATTTCGCGCATATCGCCATTCATAAATGCACTTAAGTTGTAAATCGTTTTATTGATTCGGTGATCGGTAATTCTTCCTTGTGGATAATTATAAGTTCTGATTTTCGCTGAACGGTCACCAGTTGAAACCAAGGTTTTACGGTGAGCTGCACGTTCGTTGTGAACGCGATCTAACTCTGCTTGATACAATCGAGAACGCAAAACGGAAATTGCTTTTTCTAAGTTCTTATGTTGCGAACGTCCATCTTGACATTCAACCACTGTTCCAGTTGGAATATGTGTCAAACGAATAGCTGATTCTGTTTTATTAATGTGCTGACCACCCGCTCCAGAAGCTCTAAATGTATCTTTTCGAACGTCGTTCATATCCAAATTGAAATCTACTTCTTCCGCTTCAGGAAGTACAGCAACAGTTATCGCTGACGTATGTACACGGCCTTGCGATTCTGTTTCTGGAACACGTTGAACGCGGTGAACACCTGACTCAAACTTCAACATTCCATACAAGCCTAACCCAATAATTTCCATTGAAATCTCTTTGTAGCCTTTCACTGTTCCTTCAGATGAATTGACGATTTCATATTGCCAGCCCATTTCCTTGAAAAACATCGTGTACATTCTAAAAACATCTTCCACAAAAATACAAGCTTCATCTCCCCCTGTTCCAGCACGTAACTCCATAATGGCATTTTTGTCGTCTTCCGGATCTTTGGGAATAAGCATCATTTTTATTTCTTCTTCCAATATCGGGCGACGCGTTTCCAATTCATCGATTTCCATTTTGGCCATTTCACGCATATCAGGATCCGTTTCCGTTTCCAATAATTCACGTGAACTTTTTATGTTTGCTATTAAATTTCCATATTCTTTATAAACTTCATCTAAAGATTCCAATTCTCGGTATTCTTTATTCAACTTGACATAACGCTCCATATTTGAAATAATATCGGGGTCGGTAATCATTTTTCCAACTTCGACAAAACGATAATGTATGGCTTCTAATTTTGACAGTAAATCTGACATTGATACTATTTTTTTTTGAGATGCAAAAGTAAGAAAGATATTTGGACTAGGGATTTAGGATGGTAAGACGTTAGAACGAAAAGATATTAGGACTTTAGGAAGTTAAGAATTTAGGATTCTAGGATTTGAAGACGTTAGGATTTTAGGATTTTAAGACTTAATGAGGGAATGAGTATTGAAGGAATGATTTTACGAGGGAATGACATAATGAGGGAATGAGGTTCAAATCCTTTTAGTCATCAAAAAATGTTGAATTTCATTGAAAAGTAAATGTGATTTTTCGACTAATTGATAGCCTAAACTTTTGTAAAAAGGTATGGCAATTTCTCTTGCGTGTAAAATGATTTCAGAAATATTCTTTGTCTTACAATAGTTTTCAATTGCCAACATTACTTGTTTTCCATATCCATTTCGTTGAATTTCAGTTTCAACGGCCATAAATCGAACTTGGGCACTTTTTTCGTCATTGATATCTAATCTTGCAATCGCTTTGAGGATTTCATTTTCATATAAAGCGAAGTGCAAACCTGTTTCATCGCCTTCATTTCGTTCACTTCCCTGCGGTTGATTCCAAGGTTGGCGAAGTATTCGATAACGTAAATCGTAGTATTGCTCCCACTCTACTTCATTTTTAGGTGCTCGAATTTCTATTTCCATTTGAAGGCAATTGAGGTTAAACGTTTGGTCTCTGTATTATCAATCACTTCCGACCGAACTAAGTCTTGTGCTTTTTTTTCAGCAAAAACTGCTTCTAAGTTTTTAATTTTTCCAGCTGGAACGTGTTGTTGCAGCATAATTGACAACAGTTCATCTGCCGTAAAATCTACCATTCTTGCTTGCAATATTTCAAACAAAAGTTGTCGATTAATAACACGATTTTGATTACTTGAAAAACGAATGTCAGTTATTAAATTTTCTAATCCTAAAAAAGTACAAAGTTTCTCAAAATGAATCGGTGAACCAATCGCAAACGTGATTAATTGTTGGTCTTTAGTTTCAAAAATTTCGCCATAAGGTGCAATATTGGGATGTAAACTTCCAATTCTCTTCGGGGCTTTCTTCGCCATTAAATAGTTAGATGCTTGATTTACCAAACTACAGATTGCGGCATCATATAAAGAAACTTCAACTGTTTTTGCATTGCCATTAAATTGTCGTTCGAGTAAAGCCAAAAGCAATCCTTCTTTCAACTGATGAGCTGCTAATACATCGATAAAAGCAACAGGCATTTTCACAGGACCACTTGCTGGTGTGCCATTCATTGACATAAATCCAGATTCAGCTTGTAAAATTAAATCATAAGCAACACGATCACTTTCTGAACCGAAGCCATTGATTTTTCCAATAATCAAATTGCTGTTTATTGCCCGCAAATGCTCATCTGTCAATTTCAACTTTGCCTCATCACCGAACTTAAAATTTGAAATTAAAATATCAGCATCTTTCACTAAATCAAGAAATTGAGTATAATCAACTTCAGATTTTAAGTTAAGTTGTAAATATTCTTTTCGATAATTTACCGATGAGAAATAAGCAGAAACAGTTGATTCTTGGTTTTCACTTGGCAACTTCCACGAACGTGTAACATCAGGAATAGCTGCGTTTTCAATTTTTAGAACTTGAGCTCCTAATTCGGCAAAAAAAGTTCCAACTGAAGGTCCAGCAAGCACTGTAGAAAGATCAATAACTTTGAGTTTTGAAATAAATGACAATTCCATTAATTCAATTTTTTCATTCGTAATGTTGCCATCCACAAGCTACCAAAAAGAATGGAAGCAAAAACCAAATGCGAAGTTTGCACCAAACCTGGCATATCAGCGTAAGCTAAAAGAACACCAGAAACAAGTTCTAAAACTAAAATCGCAAATGAAGAACGAATGATTAAATATTTGTGAGTTTGTTCATTTTTCCAAGCGATATAAGCCAAAAGAATTAATACCAACCACGAAAAACTACGGTGAATGTAAAAAGGCAATCCCAGTTTATCCGTCCACGTTTCGCGACCGAATCCTTGCTTGGTTAATTCATCAATGTATTCTCGCACTTGTGTTCCTAAAAACATTTGATAAAAAGTAATTGCGAAAACAACAAAAACTAAAATTCTCAATGTTTTTTCAATAGGAAGATTTGTCTTTTGAACTGGACTGATAATTCGAATTACATAGAGTTGTAAAGCAATGATTACCAGCGCCAAAAGTAAATGAACTGTAATTGTCCAAGGAACTAAATTGGTAGCAACAACAATAGAACCAAACCACGCTTCGATTAAAATTAACACTAAATTCAATGCTGACAGCCACAGAATTTTATGTTTTCTATACTTTAAAACTATCCAGAAAAATCCTAAAAGCATAAAATTCCCAGCTAGAAAACCAACCAAACGATTGACATATTCCGTCCAAGTTTTTCGAGTATTAAACGCTTCTTCCACATAAACTGTTGGGTCATTTTTTATCCGCTCAGCTGTTGATTTTAAACCAATTGCATTTAAAAATTTACAGAATTTCTCTACTTTTTTCTGTCGTTTCAACAAATATGTTTCTCTGTAATCAGGTGGTAATTCTGACACTTCAGTTGGTGGAACCCATTGACCAAAACACTTCGGCCAATCAGGACACCCCATACCACTGCCCGAAATTCGAACAAAACTTCCGGCTACTACGACAAGATAAATAAGAACCAGTGTCACCCAATTAAAACGGAC
>CAZDKE010000007.1:49997-90254 GCA_964506255.1 uncultured Lishizhenia sp.
AAGTTTAGAAAATTCCATGTGTCAAAATTAGTCAATTTGTGGTATTTGCACTTACAAAACATCATTTTTTTACGAGTTACACTAGATGAAATCATTATCTTTTTTCATTTTAAAAAATCAACTATCAAAAAACGATTTACTTGAATTAACATTTGTTTCACTAACAAAGTTTATTCAATTGGATTTAATTTAATCAACTAGAAAATTAAATGATTGAAACTTCAATAAAATCCAATTCCAAACTTCTATTTATAACTCTCAAAAAACTTTCAATTTAAACTAAACTCAAAAGCAAGAATTACAGATTTAAATCATCTAAGTAAGGCTATTCTGTTTTTTAGCAAAAAAGTAAAGTGTTTTTCATTTTCGAAATCAATGCTTTTGGGTTGTAAATTAAAACTTAAAAAAATTATGCTTCAATTCGCTACAAAATTTACTTTATGCATTTTATTTATTGGAACTTATCTCTTTACAACTGCTCAAAATAGTTTGCAATGGGGACCTGATGGATTCATCAAAATAGAAAACAATTCTGGTGGTTTTATTGCACCTTTAGACCCAGGAGATCGTTTTAGTCGCGACCACGATATCATTGGCGACGTGAATGGTGACGGAGTTTTGGATATGGTAATTGGTGCTCGTTCTGATGATGATGGCGGAACAGATGTAGGTGCTGTTTACATTCTTTTTATGAATAATGATGGGACAGTTCAATCCAATCAAAAAATCTCGATGTTGGAAGGGAATTTCACAGATACACTAACCGACGGAAACTTCTTTGGCTACGGTGTTGCTGGAATTGGAGACTATGATGATGATGGAATTCCTGACATTGCGGTTTCTGCACCTGTTCCTCCTAATCGTGCAATTTATGTGATTCACTTAAACGCAAATGGTACAGTTAAAGATTTTGTAAAAAACAACAATATAACAGCTCAAGGATTAAGTGCAATTGGCGATATCAATAACGATGGGAGAATAGACCTTGTGGCTTGTGATCCGGGTTCAGACATTGGAGGAACAGATATTGGCGCAATCCGAATTCTTTTTTTAAATGCAAATTCACAAATCATGCCTGCACAAACCGTTATAATTTCACCCAATAATGGAGGTTTTGGAACTGGATTAAATCCTGGTGATGAATTTGGAGGAAGAGAAGTCGCAATGCTTGGTGACATTGATGCCGATGGAACTCTTGAGTTGGCTGTAGGTGCGTTCATGACTAATGGAGGAAAGGGTGCAATTTGGATGCTTTCCTTAGACAATAACACTTTTAATGTTGTTTCTAAACTTAAAATAACAGAAGGGGAAAATGGTTTTACAGATACTTTAACGACAGGGATAAATCCAAATGGAAGTGAAGGAGCAAATTTTGGTCACGCACTTTGTAAGGTAGGTGATTTGAATGGAGATGGAGTTCCAGATTTAATGACTGGGGCAAATCAACAAAATGAAGGCTGGGGTTATATACTCTATTTAAACAGCAATAAAACTGTAAAAACGTTTACAAGAATCAACAATACTGATGGAGGATTTGGTTTAGTTTTAGACCCAATTGAACGTTTTTCTCGCTCTATTTCTTTCGTTGGGGATTTACGAGGAGACGGAACAATTGGAGTAAATTATGGCGGCGGCGCAGGAGGGACTGGAACTTTATATCTACTGTTTTTCAAACCATGCATATTTACCAAAACTGCAAATGATTCAATTTGGATAGGAGGCAATACCTTGTTTAGTAATTGGGACGAAGTTAGTTCCGCTTTGATTGAAGATTCTTTGACCTTCGAACAGTGTACCTTTAAAGCGTTTGAAACCGATGCTTCTTTCATGAACTACAATTATTCAAATGGAGCTTGTACTTGCATAGATGAAATGGCAAGTTTAAGTGTTAACAATTCAAATTTTCAATCATTTACGAATCAATGTTACAGTGGATTTTCTGCTCTTCCAAGTTCTGGACAACTCCCGTCAAATGAGGTATATCCAAATCCATTCACCTCAACGATTCAACTTAAAAATGAAGATAAAAATGCAAGTTTTCGTTTGCTAAACCAAATTGGAAAAATAATTTTCGAAGGGAATGAAATTGAAAAACAAAATTTCTCTCAGTTACCAAACGGAGTTTATTTGCTTGAAATCGTAGATTTTAATAATTCAAAAACTGTAAAACTGATTCATCAATCTGAGTGAGATTAATTTTTGTTATTGTAAAAATAGAAAAACAAAAATTCATTTCTTAAAACTTGTATCTTTAGATATCAAATTCAAGTTTATGTCTAAATACACTATTTTAGTTACTGGCTTATTGTTTGCCTTCAGTTTGGGATTTTATGCCAATACATTTAAACAAACGCATTTTTCTACCCATCATCAACAAGCGATTTTACAAGCCACCAAAAAATCGATTAAATTAGGAGCATTTTCAATTAGCTTAAATGTCAAGGATTTGAAAATATCTAAAGAATTCTATGAGAAATTAGGTTTTACAATCGTTGGTGGGGCTATGGAACAAAATTATCTCATTATGAAAAATGGCAACGCACTGATTGGTATTTTTCAAGGCATGTTTGAGGGTAACATATTGACATTCAATCCAGGTTGGGATGAGAGTGGAAAAAACCTTTCGGAATTTGACGATGTGCGCGAAATTCAAAAACACCTAAAAGAAAACAACATTAAGTTGACTGTTGAAGCTGATGATAAAACAACAGGACCAGGATTTATCATGCTTAATGACCCTGATGGAAACGCTATTTTTATTGATCAACATCGATAATAAATTGAAAAATTGATGCCGAATGAATGAAATATGTTGAATTGTTTCAGAAAAAGTGAAACAAACAACCTTCAATTTAACATGAATGGATTAATAGTAAATATTGTTTTCATAAAAAACTAAGCCTCTAGATTCTTTCATTTTTTAGCTATTTTTGGCACAATATGACATCAAAAAAACTCACCATCGCCATTGACGGCTTTTCTGCTTGTGGAAAAAGCACCTTAGCAAAAGATTTAGCAAAAAAACTAGATTACATCTTCATCGATTCGGGTGCTATGTATCGCGGCGTTGCGTTGTATTGCCTAGAAAATAAACTGATTATTGAAGGCGAACCTTTGGTGGATAAAATCATTGAAAACCTAAATCATATTCAACTTGAATTCAAAACAATAGATCAACAATCCCTTTTGTTTTTGAATCACAGAAATGTTTCCATTGAAATCCGTGAAAATGCTGTTGCAAACGTGGTTTCAAAAATTGCGACAATTAAAGAAGTGCGTCAAAAATTAGTTTCCGAACAGCAAAAAATGGGCGAAAAAGGTGGAATTATCATGGATGGTAGAGACATCGCCTCTGTAGTTTTTCCAAGTGCAGAATTGAAATTATTTGTGACCGCTGACACCAAAATCAGAACGCAACGAAGATTGGACGAACTAAAAAGTAAAGGCATTGAAAGTTCGTTTGAGGAGGTTGCAAAAAACTTGGAGGAACGTGACTACATGGATACTCATCGTGCTGAAAGTCCTTTAATTCAAGTGGAAGATGCAATCGTTTTAGACAATTCGAACTTGAATCGCGAAGAACAAATGGAATGGGTTTTGAAATTAATTGAACAACTTTAGAACGATTATCTCTTTCTAATCAACTTAAAATGTTCAAATTTGTCTTTGGTGAAAAGCACCAATTCCATTTCTGCAGCTGTTTTTAAGAATATAATGAAGTCGTCGAATTCATCTTCTTCCATTTCAATGATTTCGTAAGCAACATAAAGACGAAACAATACTTAAATTTGAATCTTAAGCGTAAGATTTATTAAACTATAAAGGCTACCAATTGGTAGCCTTTATAGAAATGAAAAGTTCGATTTTAATTTATTATTTGTTTAACAACGTTAGTTGAAAAATTCTCACCAGAAATAGTAATATAATATATTCCTTTAGCAAACTCTTTATTTTCAATCTGGTATAAATTAGAACCTTTTTGAACATTAACTGATTTATTAATAAGTACAGTACCCTTTGAATCAACAACTTGAATGATTCCTTTTCCTTCAATATTTTTGCTTTTTAAATCAATATAAAAATTCTCAAAACTTGGGTTAGGGAAAGTTATAAATTCATTGTCTAATAAAACATCATTACAATTAGCACTTATTATTTCAAATGTTTCATATTTACCATCTTTATCAAACTGTGTAAGTCTATAGTAATTATGATTATTTATATTATCTAGAACATTATAGTTTAAAGTAGAAGTTGAATTTCCTGCAGCAAATACACGATTTAAATTAAACCAATTAACTCCATCTGTTGATTTATCGAGAATAAAATAATCTGAATTTTGTTCAGAAGCTGTTTGCCAAGAAATTTCAATAGTATTGTCTTCTTGACAATTTGCTTCAAATTTTGTTAAAACAACTGGTAGGGGGTTATATCTTCCAAGTCCTTCATCACCTGAAGAGATTGTGAATGGTGAGAAATTAGTTATGTTGTTGGTTTGTGCATAACCAGGACCGCCTGGAGCCGAACCTCCTTTGTCCTCCCAGTCAAATTGACTTGAATTAAAATGAGCCACATAAGCTGTGTTGTAATCGAACGAATTCACTTCTTCAAATCTATTTTCTAAAGTTCCATTCCAATAGAGTTGTAAATCAACATTACTTCCACCTATTGTAGCTTCTTCAATAAGCCATGTTCTTTCTACAACAGGTCGAGAAGTCATAGTACCAAATTCATTTGCATCATCTGATACGAGGTCATAAATTCGCAAACTAAATGTGTCATCTGTTCCTGTGTTGTTTAAATGAGCAGGATTGTAATTACTTCTTCCAATTGGAAATCTTATGTGCGAACCATCATCATTAGAATTACTTGCTCCAACAACTCTTCTTAAGAAACCAGAACTAGACGTTCTAACATAACTTGCATTGCTTCCTCCATTTATCGAACGATTACCCATATCAATTGAATAAGTTGCAATATCAAATAATCCTGCCGTCAAGGTTAATTCACCATCAATAGTAATTTGTTGTTGCAATGTTAGGGTACTTTTATTCGCTCCATTTAATGGTTTGTTAATAACCACATTATTAAATGCGGTATTCGAACTACCACTAATTGTATGATTTCCAGGGCCTGTAAAATTTACAACACCAGAACCTTTAACAAAAGTTCCATTGTTCACCCAATTTCCACTTACATTCAAAATACCATTTCCTTCAATTGTCAGTGACCCTCCTGGTTTTATCGTTAAATTAACAAATTGTTGGGTGTTTTCATTTTGAACATGTGGTTGAGCAGGGGTACAAGTTCCTGTAGGCGGAATAAACACATTGTCATTTGTACTCGGGATGGCATTAACGGTTATGTATTTTGTACCATCAAATTGATACCAGTTGGTAAGTGTATTCCAATCGTTATCATCAGCTACTGCACCACCCTTCCAGATGTAATCGTTTACAATTGGATCATAGGTTCCAAGTGGATCTATTACTGTACATAATACAACTGTTCGCGCACTTTCGCATAAAGTTGATGGATTTAAAACAGAAACATAAAATGTAGTTGTTTCCATAATTTGCGATGAATAGGTGTTTGAAGTACTTCGTTGCTCGTAGCTTGAACTTGTTGTATCACTAGTTTGAACTAAATACCATTTAAACAAAGGACTTGTAAAACCATTTACATCAGTAACATAACTTGCAGGGTTGTTATACACACATTCCGATATAACAGTAGCTGTTGGTGGATCTGGTGTTAAAGGTTGTGGGTTGATTGTAACACTAGTTGAGTTTGTACAATTTAACTCATCTTTAACAGTAAGTGTGTAAGAACCAGTATTAACGTTTTCAAACAAAGTACTTGACTGGAAATTAGTAGGTGCAGTTAATGAGAATAATAAATCTAGCGCATAAGACGTTACTTCAATTGACCCAGTAGAAACATAACAATTTGGTTGAGTAACTGCTGTAGTTGGAACATTAGGTAAAGAAACCCCAATTACACCGATGCTCGATGCTGCACTACAACCAGAAGAACTAACAACACATTTGTAGGCACTTCCATCCATTCCTATGTTCGAACTTATTGATAGAATATTACTTGTAGCTCCTGAATAAATTCCACCATTCGATAGGTTCTCAAACGTTTGATTTGTAGAATTATAAATTTGCCATTGGTAAGTTGGAGAAGAAACACTATTTGTAACAGCAACCTCTAAATCTACCGCATTTCCTGCACAAGCCACTTCAGGAGCTGCAAAAGATAAGGAAGGAATTGTGTTTATTGTTACACCAACAGAAGCTGGGGAACTGCTAACACAACCCGTAAGTGTATTAAATGCGTGCACATAATAAGTTCCACTACTACCAATTACAGTTGGGTTTTGAATTAAATAGGAAACATTTGGTGGCGAATCATTTTGAGTGTACCACTTATATTCAACATTGGAAACACTTGAAGTTGTGGATGTTAAATCTACTGTGCCAGGTGAACAAACAGATAAAGTGCTTGGAGAGGTACTTACCGTTGGTAAGCTATTCACAGTAATACTTACAGCAGATGAAGCGCTTCCAAAACATACAGGTGATGCTCCACCAGCTTTTGCAAACAAATAATAAGTTCCAGTTGAAACCGAAGTAGGACTTGCTACAATTGGACTCCCAGATGTATTACCTGTATGCCATTCCAATGTTGTATTTGTTGCAGCTACAGGCTCTAATGCTTGTAAATTAACTGTACTCGGAGCGCAAACACTAAATGAAGTAGCATTAACAACAGGTGCAGTTACATCAGCTACTGTTAAATTGAATGATGCAGCGTTCGTACTGTAGCAACCACTTGTTACATTAAACACATAGTATGTACCTGTTGATGAAACTGAAGTCGGAGATGCAACCGTATAAGTAGCATTTACTTCGGGAACCGTATACCAAGTATAGGATCCACCTGAAGTAACCAATGAATTTAAACTTTGTGTTTGATTATTACAAATAGTTCTACTACTTGAACTTAAAGTTGGAGTTGATGGCAAACTTGTAACTGAAACTGTTGTATTTGCTGTATTTGTACATCCATTTGCGTCAGTTCCCGTTACAGTATAAGTGGTGTTTGCTGTTGGTGTTGATACAACTGAAGTTCCTGATGTTGAGGAAAGATAAGTAGATGGACTCCATGAATAACTAACAGCACCTGCTGCAGTTAAAGTTCTACTTGAACCAGAACAAATTGTTCCGCTAGCAGTTACAGTTACTGTTGGATTGGCATTTACAGTTATTTTAATAGTATTACTATAATCTCCTGTACATGCCCCACTTCTAACCAACCTTCTATACCAATACGATTGTGTTTGACTAGAAGTTGTATAATTTATTGAAGTTGCACCGGCAATGGTAGTAAAAGTGGTTCCATTTATTGATGATTCCCACGTATATAAATAAGATCCATCACCTCCTGTTGGAGCCGTTCCTGTTAAAGTAATTGCTGGTGATGTTCCATTACAATAATTAATAGTTGATGTTGATGTATAATTCCCAGTAACTGGAGGTGTAACAACAACAGCGGCGCTCGTATTTGTTAAACATGTTCCATTGGTTGCAATTCTTCTATACCAAGTTGAGGTAGAAACTATGTTATTAGGAAGCGTGTAATTTTGGTTTGTTGCTCCTAAAACATCTATGAAACCTGTTGAACTTGATGTTGTAGAATATTGCCATTGATAAATACCACCCGAAATTGCTGTTCCAGTTAATGTAATAGTTCCTGAACCTGATGAACAAGTTGAAGCTGGTGATAATGTATTTGCTGATAAGGCACTAACAACCGTAATTTGGGTTGATGAAGTGGTTGAACCACAATTTCCTGTCCCCCCATTATAAACAACTCTATAAAATGTATTAGCTGTAAGAGCTCCAGTAGTGTAGGAAGCTGATGTTGCACCGCTAATTGCTGTCCAAGTTGAATTATTAGTAGATGATTCCCATTGAACAGTTGAACCAGCGGCTATAGCACCAATAGATAATGTAACAAAATTACCACTACAAATGGTAGTTTGCGAGGCTGTTGGAGCTGGAGTAGTTGCAGTACTTTTTGTATCCGTTATAAGAATATCATAATTAAAAGTACAAGACGTACCAACAATTGTTAATCTAAAATACCTAGCTCCTCCATAACCTGAGTTTCCATAGCCTGACAATGTACAAGTATAAGTCATTGTTGGCGATGCTCCTGATGAGCTTGGTGTTACAGTTACTCCTGTAAGCGCTGTTGCTGTTGTAAATGTTGTATAACTTGCACCAGTTGTAGAATAGGACCAAGTAGCAGAAGTTACAGCTTGATTCATAACAACATTTAAAGGAAAAGAGGTTGTTCCCTGAGTACAAAAGATTAAATTATTTGGAGTACTAGTTGCAGCATTTACAGGAGCTGTTGCTACTGTAACAGTTGTACTAGCAATACCATTGCAACCTCCCGCTGTTGTTCCACTTACAAAATAAGTTGTTGTGCTTGTTGGTTTAGAATAAACAGTAGCAAGGTTAGTTCCAGCGTAAGGAATAGTACAACCTGCATCTGTAAACAAACCTGTACTTGGATACCAAAAATAAGTGGATCCGCCACTTGCTGTGCGAATAACACTTGCGCCTGAACATATAGTAGTACTGCTACTTACAGTAATTGGTGCATTCGTTACAGTTACCGTCACAGTACCAATTGATTGACATCCTGTAATATTTTGGGCAGTTACTGTATAGGTTATTGTTGATGTTGGTGAAGCCACTACCTCATCATCTGTTGTAGATGATAATCCAGTGCCCGGGCTCCACGAATAAGAATTCGCTCCACTTGCAAGAATAGTGACTGCATTTCCAGAACAAATCGTTGTACTTGACGGTGTAATTGTAATTGGTGTACCAGAAGTTGTTGTTACTGTTACATCAGCTGTTGCACTACATCCATTCGAATTAGTACCAGTTACAGTATAGGTTGTTGTTGCATTTACAGTTGGAGTATAAGATGCTGAACTTCCTAAAACAGTAGAAGAAGGATTTATTCTCCAAGCGTAAGAGGATAAATTTGAAGGTGATGCGCTTAATGTTGCTGTTGTTCCTGCACAGATTGTTGCTGAACTAGCAGTTGCTCCTACTGTTGGAAGGGCATTCACTGTTAGTGTAAATGGCGTTAACGAAGAGGAACATCCATTATTTGTATTGGTAACAAGAAGATTAAAATCATAAACACCTGCAGTGTATCCGCTTGATGGGATTGTTACAGTGATCGGATTGCTGATTGTTTGATTGGAAATTGCACTAAAACCAGTTAAAACACGAGTTCCCGCGCTTATGGAATATTGAGTAGGGCTTCCTGTTGAAGAATTTGTAAGTGAAAAACTATTAGAACCAATACAAACAGAAGCATTTGAAGGTGTAACTGTTGGCGGAGCACTTACTTCTACTGTAGTATTCCCTGTTAAAGATGAGTTAGAACACTTAGAATCTGATACAGAAGTAATAATGTAAGAGGTTGCAACACTCGGTGTTACTGAAATGTAATATGGATTTGAAGAAATATTCGTTAATGTAGTTGATGTGCCATTGGTAGTATAAGTAAAACTCCAAGGACCAGTCCCTGTAAAGGTTACACCCAAACTTCTTTGTACATTTAAACCACATAACGAAGCATTATTTGTGAAAGCCGCTGTAGGCAAAGTATTAATTGTTAATGTGGCATTATTTGAGTTTGTTGAACCACAAGTACCTGTGTAAACAGTTCTAAATAAGTTCCCGTTGTATGAAGATCGATTTGAAATAGTTAAGGTCGTGCTATTAACTGTTGTAAAATTACCTCCAAGTGCAATATCAGTCCAAGAACTTCCTCCATTGGAAGAAGTTTGCCATTTTGAACTTGAAAATGAAGTAGCTGCAGAAGTAAATGTTACCGAACCATTTCCACAAAATTGTTGAGAAACTGGATGTGATGTAATTGTTGGTGTACATGATAAACCAGCTGGTTCAGATGCGGGAGCACCAGATTGCAAATCATAAGTACATCTAAATGCTGGAATTGACGTTTGAGGATCTGTAAATTCTAGGGTAACTCTACCTGCTGGAGGCATATTTTGTACGTAAAAGCAATAATTTGCATAATATGCACCTCCTTGTAAGTAAGATGGTGGTGGAGGACCAAAAACAATTGGGCTTAAAGTTGTAACTCCTGATGTGTTGGTTGTCCACACTCTTGTCACAACTGGTAAGTTGGTTATAGGTGTTGATGAAGCCCACTTGAAGTTATAATTTCCAGTTTTTGTTGTGGGATCGAAAGGTACATTCTGAAATTGTGTACCTACTACGTTAGGCGCAACTGGATTATTTTGTGCAAAAGGAGTGAAATTACCTGCAGCAGCAGCTGCTTGTCCATTACCATTATTTCTTTTCTCAATTTCAGGACAAGTATTTGTGCTTAATCCCTGAGCAAAACATAAATTTAACTTGAAAATAAGGACAGTTAATGTTAAAAATGTTAAAGTATAATTAATATTTTTTCTCGACATTCGTTAATTAATTTGATTTTTCTACGCAAATATCAAATTAATACAACTTTTATAAAAAAAAATGTTCTAAACGAATTAAATTATGTTCTGAGTTAACATTAACAAGCCTATTTATCTATATATAAAAGGACTATCCCTTATTTAAACAAGGGTTTTTTTGTGTTTTTTTCTTATTCAAAAAACATTCTGTGAATTAACAAAAAAAATTAACAATCTTAATTTAATCGTTAATGGAAATTAATCTAGAATGTTAATTATTACGAGCTAAATTATTACTATTTTTTCAAGGACTTAAAATGTTCAAATTTGTCTTTGATGAAAAGCACTAATTCCATTTCTGCAGCTGTTTTTAAGAAATCAGGATCTGCATTTAAGAATATAATGAAGTCGTCGAATTCATCATCTTCCATTTCAATGATTTCGTAAGCAACATAAAGTCGTAACAACTCCTTAACCACTTGACGTTGATCATCTTTATATTTCTGTTCAGCAATCCAACGTTTGTTTTGTTCCTTTTTCGAAAACGCTTGATACAATGCCGTAATTGGACTTTGTAATGCTTCTATACCAGTAACTTGACGCGTTTCTCTTAAGACTAAATTCTTTCTTTCTTCTTTGATTTGCTCTAACGTTTTTAAAGGTTTAACTACCACTTCTTGAACTTGCTGCGGTAACTTTTCAATGTAAGCAATCACTTGACATTGGCAATTAGAATCAGGTTTGGCTGTAAATTCGTAAATCGGATATTCCTTCGTGGAAAGTGCAATTTTATCATTTGGCCGAACATAAACAGAAAAGTAGCCGTCTGGCTGTCCAAAAATCCCTCTTCCTGTTGTGCGATTTATAACCATTAAATTATAAAAACTCTGAGGTCGCAAGGTGTCTACTACCCTACCCGACACAAAAACTTTATCGCATTGTGCGAAAGAGACGATGGGTAAAAAAACGATTAAAAAGAAAACAAACTTCATGTAGTCGGCTTTGACAATGACTGTACCAAAAAATATTTCTGAAAATTACAGCATTTCAAAATACCAATCGAAATCAAGATTCACAAAAAATAATAATAAGAAGGGAAGAAACATTAAAAACATCCAACTTACAGCTATGAAAACCTTAAATGTGACCGATGCATCTTGACTTACAGGTGCTAACAAAACTGAATTCACATGAGAAGCCATAACATCATCGCTTATTTCTCCTTGTAATTCTTGATATTTCTTCAATGCAGGTATTTCTTCCAATAGAATGTTCTTTATCAACACATAATCACGATTAGAAAGCTCTTCATAAGTGGTATTGTAATTTACACCTTCTGCATCTAATTCCTTGCGGATATGGTAATTTCGCTGAATTCCTCTTACTCTGATTCCCATAAAGAATCCAAAAGCTATCATTAACCAGCTATCAATAAGCCATCCAATTCCAATTAATACAAGAGATGAAATCAAAGCGAAAATCATTAAAAACAAGTCGCGCTTTTTGTTCATTAGTAATTTAAACAATTGACCACCATCTAATGGGTCAATCGGAACGAGATTGATAATGTTGATAAACAAAAACAAAAAACTCCACTCAATCATCCATTCAGACTGATAGTTTGCAGAAAGAATTAATAAAATTGAACCAATAATAATTCCTGGATAAGGTCCTAGAGCTGCAACGATAAAGCTTTGACGTTGTGAATATTTGTCTTTACTTCCTTGAACAAAAGCACCCATTAACGGAATGAAAAGCATTCTAACATTCTCGTAATCAAATTTCTTCATAGAGACATAATGTCCCAATTCATGAATTAAAAGAACCGCAATTAAAAAAAGAACAAAACGGAGTTCATCTGAAAAAATGAGCAAAAAAGTACCAACAAACAGTACAATTGTAAAAGCGGTTAAGCCCCAATTACTTTCTACTTTTACTTTTTCAATAATTGGTTTTTCAGGATACAAGTCAAATTCTCCCATCTTACATTCCTGGCATTCCACCCATGCCTTTCAGCTTACTCATCATGCCCATCATATTTCTAGGATTGGACATCATTTTCATCATTTTACGCATGTCTTCAAATTGTTTAATCAATTTGTTTACTTCTTGAATATTTGTACCACTTCCTTTAGCAATTCTGTTTTTACGAGACGTATTCAATAAAGCCGGGTTCGCTCTTTCCTTTGGTGTCATGGATAAAATAATCGCTTCCACGCCTTTAAATGCATCGTCAGGAACATCAACATCTTTCATGGCTTTTCCCATTCCTGGAATCATTCCCATCAAATCTTTAACGTTACCCATTTTTTTAATCTGTTGCAATTGCGCTAAGAAATCATTGAAATCGAATTGATCCTTCATGATTTTCTTTTGCAACTTGCGTGCTTCTTCCTCGTCGAATTGCTCTTGTGCACGTTCTACTAAGGATACAACATCACCCATTCCCAAGATTCTGTCCGCCATACGTGAAGGATAGAACACATCCAATGCGTCCATTTTCTCCCCTGTACCAACGAATTTAATTGGTTTGCTTACGATTGCCTTAATTGACAGCGCCGCTCCACCTCTCGTATCACCGTCTAATTTCGTAAGAACAACGCCGTCGAAATTGATTTTTTCGTTGAAAGCTTTTGCTGTATTTACTGCATCTTGCCCTGTCATGGAATCCACAACGAACAAGGTCTCACTTGGATTGATTGCTGCTTTCACTTTCGCGATTTCGTCCATCATTTGTTCGTCAATCGCCAAACGACCTGCGGTATCGACAATTACAACATTAAATGATTTGCTTCTTGCATGATTGATTGCAGCAGTTGCAATGCTTACAGGATCTTTATCTTCCTTATTGGAATAAACTTCAATATCTAATTGTTCACCTAGTACGTGTAATTGGTCAATCGCAGCCGGACGATAAACATCACACGCCACCAATAATACTTTTTTTCCTTTTTTGTTTTTAAGGTAATTTCCTAATTTTCCTGTAAAAGTTGTTTTACCCGAACCTTGTAAACCCGACATCAAAATAATAGCAGGATTACCTTTCAGATTGATTTCAGATTCGTTTCCACCCATCAACTCCACCAACTCTTCGTGGCAAATTTTCACCATCAATTGACTTGGTGAGATGGCATTTAAAACGTCGCGACCAAGTGCTTTTTCTTTTACTGTATTGGTGAAATTCTTTGCTGTATTGAAATTAACATCGGCATCTAATAATGCTCTTCGCACCTCCTTTAAGGTTTCTGCTACGTTTATTTCTGTAATTTGACCTTGACCTTTTAATACTTTAAACGCGCGTTCAAACTTGTCCGTTAGATTTTCAAACATATCTTTTACTGAATTTTAGATTGCAAAGATATTGATTTTAAAAGGAAGAAGCGAACGATTTTAATTGGAAAAAAAATAGAGATTAAAAACAGATAAAAATTAATTAATAAATGTTTGAGGAATCGCTTAAAAATGAGATTTCTCCTTTCATTCGAAATGACATGATGGGTGTAGATTGGGCGAAAATGCTTTCAATTTTCGCAAAAAACCCATGATCAGTCATTCCGACGTTTATGATGAATCAATTATAAAGTCTTAATTTTTGATTTTTAATAAATACCTTAACTTTAAATTATAAAACTACAACTTATGAAAAAAATCATTCTATTTACAGCACTCAGCTTCCTCATTTTCAGTTGTTCCAAATCCCATGAAGGAATGACAAAAGCTACAATCAAAGATTATACAGGATTAGATGGTTGTGGAATGTTGATTGTTTTAGAAAATGGTGATGAAATTGAGCCTTCAAACTTAAATAGTTTTTCATCCTCTGTTTCAATTTCTGACGGACAAAAAATATGGGTAAAATACCACGAAATTGGTGGCGGAAGCATTTGTATGGTTGGTCCAACAGTTGAAATTGATGAGATGGAGGAAAGGTGAGAATTAAATTGAATAATTATTTTGATATTTCATATATTAAGTTTAATTTCAATTAAATATTTATAATATGGTAACCACATTAAAAAAAGGATCCTCAAAGGTTGACATTCAAAAAATAACAAAGCAACTAAACACAAATAAAAAAGGTATTAACACTTTAAAATATTGTGGAAAAATTCAATTAGATAAAGATCCACTTGAAATACAAAAGGAGCTAAGAAATGAATGGAAATAAAATTTTCCTAGATACTAATATTGTACTTTACTTATTAAATGGAGACATAACATTGGCTCATTTTCTAAACGGAAAAAATTTATGTGTCTCGATTATAACAGAAATTGAATTATTAAGTTATAAAGGATTAAAAATCGAAGAAGAAAAAGTAATTAAGGAATTTTTATCTGAATGTCATATTTATGGTATTAGTAATGAGATAAAAGAAATCACAATAGAAATAAAAAAAACAAATAGTTTAAAATTACCCGACTGTCTAATTGTTTCGACAAGTTTATATCTAGGTATTCCCTTTATTTCTGCAGACACTGACTTTAAAAAAATATCTGAAATTAACTTTATACATTTTGAAAAATAATTGGCTAACCGAATTCCCCTTTTAAATTTATTAAATTCATCAACAACCATTTGTATTTCAAGACAATAATTATTTTATTTCTAATGATTTTTTAGATAATCAACAGAAATTTATAATTTTCAAAAATTGATATCTGCAATTAAATAGTTAAAGCTATGATAGTTCTCACATTCATGCTGAACGGTCAAAAATTATTTCATTGAAGGATTTGAAAGATAATTTCGTTAAGTATTCACAAAAACGAATTATATTTGAATGAAGGCACGATTTTATATTGATTGCGTTTCTTAGGTTTACATCTTTAAAAAATATTCATGAAAAAAATAGTATTCTTTAGTTCTCTATTGCTTTCTTGCGCTGCTTTTGGGCAATTTGACCCAAGTGAAAGAAGTACTTCTCAAAAATTTGATGAAGTAATGGATAATATCACTCGTTTTTACGTCGACCCTGTTAAAGGTAAAGAGTTGACAGAAACTGCCATCATTGCCATGTTAGAAAAACTCGATCCCCACTCTACTTATATTCCTGCTGAAGAATTGAGTGAGGCACAAACTTCTATAAACGGCAGTTTTGTTGGTGTTGGAATTCGCTTTCAGATTATGAAAGATACATTGAATGTTGTTGCTACTATCCCTGGTGGTCCAAGTGAAAAACTAGGTATTTTACCTGGAGATCAAATCGTTGGTGTAGATGGTAAAACAATTGCTGGAATCGGTTTAAAAAATACCGATGTTCGTACAAAATTAATGGGTGATCTAGGGACTAAAGTAGTTTTAGAGATTAAAAGACGCTCTCAAAAAGATAATTTAGTCTTTAATGTGACCCGTGACAAAATACCAGTTTATTCAGTGGATGCACATTATATGATCGACAAAGAAACAGGATATATTCGCTTGAATAGTTTTTCGCGTACAACTGTTGAAGAAGTCCATACCGCAATGGCAGCATTGAAAGCAAAAGGAATGAAAAACCTAATTTTCGATTTACAAGGAAATGGTGGTGGATTATTGGATGCAGCTCATAAATTAGCAGATGAATTTCTTTCTGGCGACAAATTAATTGTTTATTCGGAAGGTCGTGCTCAACCAAGAAGTAATTTAAAAGCTGGTAAAAAAGGTCTTTTTGAAGATGGAAAATTAATTCTATTGACAGACGAATATTCTGCAAGTGCGAGTGAGATTTTATCTGGTGCAATCCAAGACTGGGACAGAGGCTTAATCGTTGGTCGACGAACTTTTGGTAAAGGTTTGGTTCAACGTCCGATGCCTTTGAGTGATGGTTCTGAAATTCGTTTAACAATCGCAAGATATTATACTCCAGCTGGACGGTTTATCCAAAAGCCTTATGATGATCCTGCTATGTATAAAAAAGATTTAACGCAACGCTTTTTAAATGGAGAATTTATCCATGCTGATTCAATCAAAATGCCTGATTCATTGCTATTTAAAACCTTGAAAACGAATAGAACAGTTTATGCTGGCGGTGGAATTATGCCTGATTTCTTCGTTCCTCTTGATACAACTGAAAACTCCGATTATTTAAGTGATTTATTTCAAGGAGGCTATATCAATTCTTTTCCTTTTAAATATCTTTCAGATCACCGAGCAGAATTGAAAAACAAGTACCCAACCTTTGAAGATTTCAATAAGAATTTTGCATGTGATGCTGCATTTATGAATGAATTTTTCGAATATGTAAAAAAGGAAAATCCAAAATTAGAATTCGTGGAGAAAGATTACGAAATCAGTAAAAAATTGATTCACTTAAGATTAAAAGCGAACCTTGCGCAAGATTTATGGGGAGTAAATGAATTTTTCCAAGTTTACAATGACTCAAATGAAATTTTGCAACGTGCGATAAGTGTTTTAAATTCAAAGGAATATAGTTCTATAAAATTAGATAAATGAGAAGGGTTGTAGTAACGGGAATGGGAGCTTTGACTCCGATTGGAAATAATTTAGAAGAGTTTTGGAACGCATTGATTGAAGGAAAAAGTGGCGCCGCCCCGATTACTAAATTCAATACAGAAAAATTCAAAGCGAAATTTGCGTGTGAACTCAAAGGATACAATGAATTAGATCATTTTGATTCCAAAGAAGTGCGCAAGTACGATAAGTTTTCTCAGTATGCTTTAGTGGCTGTAGAGGAAGCTGTTGCACACGCTGGAATTGACTTTGAAACATTAAACAAAGATAGAATTGGCGTAATTTGGGGTTCTGGAAATGGTGGGATTCAAACCTTTCAAGACCAAATGAAAGAATATTGTGATGGCGATGGAACTCCCCGTTTTACCCCTTATTTTATTCCACGTATTTTGGTGGACATCGCTTCTGGAATTATTTCAATTAAATATGGTTTAAGAGGTGTGAACTTCTGCCCTGTTTCAGCTTGTGCAACTTCAAACACGGCAATTATAGAAGCATTCAATTACATCAGATGGGACAAGGCAGATATGATTGTTACGGGTGGTTCAGAAGCTGCAATCAATGAAGCATCAATTGGTGGTTTTTCTTCTGCAAAAGCGCTTTCAACAAGAAACGATTCTCCAGAAACTGCTTCTCGACCTTTTGATATTTCACGCGATGGGTTTGTGATGGGTGAAGGCGCTGGTGCATTGATTTTAGAGGAATATGAACACGCAATCAAACGTGGAGCAACTATTCTAGGTGAAATCGTTGGTGGTGGAATGGCTGCAGATGCTTATCATTTGACAGGAACTCATCCAGAAGGTGCTGGTGCTGTTTTGGGAATGAACGAAGCCTTGCGCGAAGCTGGAATTTCAGCAAATGAAATAGACTATATCAATATGCACGCAACCTCTACTCCACAAGGAGATACATCAGAATTGTTTGCTGCAAGAACTGTTTTTGGAACGAATTCGAAGGTTTCGATTTCAGCTACTAAATCAATGACAGGACATTTGCTTGGTGCAGCTGGAGCAATTGAAGCAATCGCTTGTGTAAAAGCGCTACAAACAGGACTTATTCCACCAACAATCAATACGGAAACAATAGAACCTGAATACGTTGATAATTTTCATTTTCCCTTGGGAAAAGCGGTAAAAAAAGAGATGACTTATGCAATGAGCAATACCTTTGGTTTTGGTGGACACATAGCTTCGGTTATAATGAAGAAGTTTTAATTAAAAAATGTCTTAAACTTATTTCACTTCCAAAGTACTAGACTTTAGTATTCCAGCATCGATGTCAATATCAATTCTACCAAGATTTATTCCTGCCCAACCAACTTGGTTGATTACCACTTGTTGTTTATTTCTATTTTCTAAAACGGTAGGTTTCTCTAAGAAGGTATGCGTATGACCACCTAAAATCAGGTGAATATTTGCTGTGTTTTTGGCTAGAACTAAATCCGACATTCTTGTTTTGTCTTCATAATCATATCCCAAATGAGATAAGCAAATAATCAATTTACAACCCAAATCGGTGAGTAATTGCGCCATAGAATTTGCTGTTTCAATTGGGTCTTTGTAAACCGTTCCACCAAATTTATCTTTTGGCACTAAACCATTCAACTCCACTCCGATTCCAAAAACACCAATTTTTATTCCTCCTTTTTTGAAAATATGATACAACTCTGTTTCATTCACTAAAACTGTTTTTGAGAAATTATAATTCGAGCATACAAAAGGGAAATTAGCGTGCTTTTTAGCATTCAAAAAACCATCTAAACCAATATCAAAATCGTGATTTCCCATCGTAGCGGCGTTGTATCCCATTTTCGACATAAGTTTCATTTCCAATTCTCCATTAAATGTATTGAAGTAAGGAGTTCCCTGAAAAATATCTCCAGAATCGAGCAACAAAACATGCTCATTTTCACTTCTAATTTTCTGAATCAAAGAATAGCGTTTTGCAACACCGCCCATTCCTGGAAATTTAGGATGATTAGCAGGAAAAGGCTCGATGTTAGAATGCGTATCGTTGGTGTGTAGGATAACAATTCTCTTGCTTTTTGATGAACTAGAAAGTGTTGCAGAAATCAAAGAATTTGAAATTAGCATTCCACCCGTTCCGAGAGCTAAGTTTTTTAAGAATTTTCTGCGTTTCATTTTTTGTTTTTTTTTAGGGAATGACAAATTAGAGAATGAAAAATGAGAAAATGACCTTGAAATTCTGTTCGAACCTATTAATAATTCAAACTCTTCACTTTTAACTTTTCTTATAATAGCTTTTTAATTCAATTATCCGTTCTCAGTGTTCCTTGGTTTCTTGCTTCTTCAATTAGTACATCTCTAAGCAATTCTCCAGTTTCGTTTATTTTTGTTCGTTTTGAAAAGAAATTCATTTTATCGCCACCGTTCATTAAGTAATCGGAGGTAATGACCCAAAAATGTGTTGGGTTTTCAGGACTACTTGTAATCGATAACTTTCCTTCAATTAAAGTTAAGTTGGCCATTGGTTCTCCACCTGATTTATTCAAATAAGCTTCAATTTCTGATAGAACACTTATGGGTAATTCTACCCAAACAACAGTATTATCAAATGGCATCACTTTATAAATATCTCCTAATGTCACATTTCCTTTACCTATGCTGGAGCGAATTCCACCTGTGTTAAGTAAACAAACAACTGGTTGTGATAAACGGACAGTTTTAGTTTGATTTATGAACAAAGCATTTGCTACCCAATTCATTAAATTGGATGCCGGTCGTTGAACTATGTAATCTACTTCAGCAAATGCAAGCACTTCATTCATTCGTTTATCCAACGAATCTTTGTAAGGTGAAATAAATGCATTTAAAGAACTATCAGCCGCTATCGTATTACTTATAGGTTCTTTAGAGACATTCGTATTAACCACCAAATGAGAAGAGCAAGCCCAAAGGCCTGCTCCTGCAAAAATGAATATGAGTTTTCTTAATATCACTCAATAATAAATTGTTGATGAACTTCACCATAAGTTGTTCCAACACTAAGAATATAAACTCCTGATTTGAAATCAGATGCATTTAATTCTAAAACTGGTAATTCAACTTTTGATTTTTTAGTAACTACTCTTCCAGTCATATCTGTAACTGAGTAAGAAGTGATGTTAACTCCGTTTACTTGAGCATATACTTTGTTGTTAGCTGGGATTGGGAAAACTGAAAAATTGCTTTTCAATAATTCTGGCAAACCAATAGAACAAGAATTATAAGTCATATTTGAGAAATTGACGTGACAAGCAAAATCAGCTGAATCAATATATGGATTTCTATTCGCTTGAGTTGAGAATACGAACTCTTGACGAGCGATTTCATAATTATCAACAGGATCAGCTTCGTGCCATTGTTTCAAAATATCTTGCGATTGGTTTGTTGGGATTTGCCAGTTATTTCCTGAAATTCCGTTGTAACAAGTTGCCATATACATAATTGATCTTGCTGCATTTCCTTTTTGACTTGGACGCGGTTCAAAAACCATTTGGTTAGAACTGTTGTAACCAACTTTACAATCTAAATAAGAGAATACAACTTCACCTGTTATTACATCTAAAGGCAAATTACTTCTTGGCGTATTCGCATTTTGAAGATTCGTTGGATACAAATTATGTTGATCTGAATATTCATTTTTTTCTGGATTGTCAGCTGGGAAAGTTGGCATCCAAGAATGAGAATAAGTATGTTCTCTTGAATATCCTGTTGCTGTCCAATCAAATGGGTCATTAAATACTTTACGCTCTCCTGAATAAGCACATGTTACATACGATTGACCGTTTGTTGTATCTCTCACCTCAAATTGATTCATAACAGTTGTTTTGTAATTGAAATAAGAAACAAATGTATGAGGGTTGATTTTCGCTGACAATGCTGTTAAAAAGTTAGGACTAGTTGAATTAATTCCATTGTAGTAATTTCCAATATTCAATCCTGTACTTGTAACACTTCCAGTTGCTGGAGAAGTTGTCAAATAATTTTCAAAACCTTCTGTACCGTTGAAAGCAAAAACTGCAAAGTGATAATTTTGATTTGCAATTACACCTCTTGGAGTGAAGCCTGTTCCGTTTCCGATATAAGCAACTCTTGCGTCACCAACAACATCACCTCTTTTGTAGTTAGTTCCATCAACTGGAGCCCCAGTAATTGCTGAACCATTTTTCCAAAGAACGATGTATTTTTCAGCACCTGTTCCTGCTGTGTATTGACCTCCAACTGTATAAGCTTTTACTAAAGGGAAAGTTAAGTTTGTTGGGTTTGCAGTAGGTTCTGTTGCCAAGTTGTCAGTTCCAACAGCTGATAAAGTAATGATGTACGGATTTTCATCAGAATCATCGTTTGAAATTGTTAAAACTGCTGTTCGTGAACCTGTACCTTGTGGTGCAAAAGAAAGAGTAAACGTTTGATTACCTGTTGCAGGAATAGATGATGTAGACAAGGTAGTTGAGAAGTCAGCTGCATTTGTACCTGTTAAAGTTGTTCCTGAAACTGTTAGAGCTTGAATACCTGAATTTTCAATCGTAATTGTAGTAGATGCTGTATTACCAACAACGTACGTTCCATTATTGAAAACGGTAGTTCCATTCATTTTCACATTGATTTCCTTGGCAGGAGCAACATAAGCGAAAATGTCGTTTAAGTTTCTTGGAACCAATTGATAGTTTGTATTGAATTGACCAACTAAAGCAATAATAGTTTGCGGTCCAGTTGGAATCGCAGTACCATCGATATTTGTAGATCCATTGATACGTACATCCATTGTAGTGACACCATCTGTAATTTGAACTGTTGAATTTCCAGTTGCAAAAGACCCTGTAGTTGTAAAAGTAACATTATCAACTCGAACCAATTGCGCTTCCAAAGATTCGTTAATAGCCGACAATGGAACTATTAATGGTGTTGGTAAAGATGCTGGTCCATGATTGACAAAGCTAGTTGTCGGAGAAATTTCCAATAAACCACTGAAATCAAACAAAACTCCAGTAGCAGTTATTGAATCTCCTCGTTGAATTGAACTAAGGTTACTTCCAAAAGCTGGGATTGCAGCTGTTCCATCTTGTATGTAACGGATATTACCTAACTCAGAGCCGTTTGTTACGACACCTGAAACGGTAACAGTTTGACCGATGCCTAAATTACGCACATCAGCGATGGATTGAGCAGAAGCAAATAAACTTGCAAAAGCTATAAAACCAGTTAAAATTGATTTTCTCATAATTAAAATTTAAAATTGTATTCCAAGTGAAACATTAAATCTAAACCCACCACCAAACATAACAGTTGCTGATTGAGCATTGAATTGATCATAAACTCCATTTGCATTATTTGTTGCATCTGAAATGTAAGAGGTGTTTAATAAGTTTGTAATTGAACCGCTAGCAATAAACGCAACTTTGTTAACTGGATATCTATATCCTGCAAACAAGTTAATTAAAGAATAAGCTGGCATTTTCCAAGATTCTCTTCCTCCATTTACTCCTTGTAATGAGAATGGATCAAAATTCGCATAATAACGATCGAAATGTTGCGCTTGAATTTTGAAATATAAGTTTTTAATTGGTTCATATCTCAATGAAGCAGCAAGCGCAGTTTGAGCGGCATCTCCAACGTGAACTCCTTTTGCATCAAATGTAAATTCAAGTGAATCATATTGAGGAACGATTACTGTTTTTGATGAATTCCAGAACCAATCACCAAGAGAGAACATTAATTCTGCTGATAATTTGTCATTTATTTTGTAAGCGAAATCAATTTCACCACCTAAATGCACAGCGTTCATTCCATTGATATTGATTCGAATAAATTCTGTTGGATCTTGTGGGTCTGGAACTGCAACTCCAAATGGCATTGGTTTGTTTTTCCAGTTAGTTGCATATGCGTTCACGTTTACACCGAATTTTTTATCCGCATAATTATATCCACCTTCAACAGCTAAAATTTGTTCATTATTAATAATTCCAAAAAATTCGTTTGAGTTGTTGTCAATTACATTTGAAAATTGTGGCGTTCTGTTTAAGAAACCGACATTAACATAAGCATTTGCATTTTTGTGAACATTGTAGCTGAATCCTGATTTAAAAGTAAAACCTGGGATATATTTCCAATCAGTAGCATAATACTCAAGTCCTTCTGAAGATGCATTGTAAGTTGTACCGTTATAAGTAATTGTGTCAGTTGCTCCAATTCTCAAAACCGTATCTCCTAAATCCAATACTTTTTTCTGGAAATAATCAACGCCTTTGTAACCATTTACAATTCCTGATAAGTTTATAAAATAGGCAAATTTATCTGACGTATATTCCATTTGACCAAAGGCTCCTGTCCATTGAACGATTCCTTTTCTGTCGGCATTGAACGTGTTTTTTGCTATTTTATCTCCAACACGCATCATTTGTGTTGAAGCATTATTATTAGCAGTACTAACAAAATAATCTCCACCCAATAGGTCTGCAATCTCTTGATAATGACGACCTTCATAGTAACGAACATCTAGTCCACCTGAAAATTCTAATGATTTAGAATAAGAATAGTTGAATTGTCCTAAATATCCTGTCCAAAAGTGATTGTTGATACTTGCCATTAAAATTTGGCTTGATTGAATTTCTGTTGCACTATATTGTGGGTTAATATTAGGAGTACCAAACAATGAGTTTACTTTATTTTCTTGCTCGATTAAATCCCAATTGATTAGACCTGTAGAATCTCTCAAAATTCCTGAAGTATTAAACATACTTGTTCCTCCTCCTCGACCAATTGACATATATAGCAAATTTGAAATCGCTAATTTTTCGTTTACTTTCCAGAAATCCTTCAATGTGATTTGTGGTTTTGAATAAAAATTTAAACGTTCGTTTTTAATTTCTTTCTCACCATCAGCATTCGTTGCATATCCCCAATGTTGATTGAAACGAATTCCCATATTATAGAAAATTTGAGTTGTATCAATCGGCACATCTAAATCTCTCGCTTTGTCAGCATCAAAATATTGAATAGCTTGATTGAATGAACGTTGTCCGTGTCTTTGTGGAGCAGCAAATGCAGAAACAGTCAATAAGTGATTTTTAATTTTTTTAGATACTTTACCATAACCAAAGAAACCTTGACTTGGAGTACCATAAACCCAACCATCAGCTTGTTTGTAAGAACCAGAAACTGTGAATCCCCATCCTTTTTTTGACATTCCTGAATTATAAGCAAATGTGGTACGGAGCATATTTCCTGTTCCGTATTCTTGTTTCAAAGAACCTCCTTTTTTGCTTCCAATTCCAGATGTTAGAATATTTATTGTTCCACCAATTGAAGGCATCGCAATCTTTGTCGCACCTAATCCTCGTTGTACTTGCATTTGTGAAGTAATCGCATCTAAACCAAACCAATTGGACCAATAAACAGATCCATTTTCCATATCATTTACTGGAACTCCGTCAATTAGAACACCAACATTTCGTTGATCAAAACCTCTTACGCTAATTCTAGCATCACCATCACCACCTCCAGTTTGGGTTGCGTAAACACCAGCAGTCCCATTCAAAAGCATCGGTAAATCTCTTGAAGCAAGCTCCTCTGTAATTTTTTGAAGTGGGATTTTCGTTACTGCAACTGGAACATTTCCTTCTTTTACAAGATTTCCAATTACTTTAACTTCTTCTAATTCTTGACTTCCACCAAGCACAATATCTTGTTTTACAATTGGTTTATCAACTTTTACAGTCATTTGAATTGTATCAAAAGACAAAATTGTAACCATCATTGAATAAGATCCATAAGGTAAGTTTGGAATTTCATAAATACCTTCTGAATTAGTCATCGCACGTTTAGGTGCAGAATTATTTTTATCTGTCAAGGTGATTTTAGCACCAACTACAGCTTGTTTAGTAACATTATCAATGATTGAACCTGTCAATTTCCCACTTGTTTGTGCAAAAATAGAGGTTGAAAACACAACTAAAAAAGTAACTATAAGAAACTTCATAACTAAGGTTTATACATTAAAAAAGGTCGATTACTCGACCTTTCCTTTATTAATTTATAGATTATTTTAAGATAACTTTTCTTAATTGTTGCTCACCATTTTGACTAGTAATTTTTAAGAAGTAAACACCTCTTAAATCGTTTAAGTCTAAAGTAATCAATTGTTTGTTTGTAATATTTGTAACAGTATTAACTGTTTGACCTAAAGAATTTACCAATTGAATTGATTTTAAATTTCCATTATTGCGAATGTTAACAATTCCATTGCTTGGATTAGGATAAACAGTTAATGAATTTGAATTAAGTTCATCTACTGAAGCTGGATTACACGTACAATTGTGAGTTCCTAATGAAAACCAGTTACCATCTAAAATTGGATTACCACTTGTTCCAAACAAAGTATCACCATTTGCATCTAATCGAACAATAACAGCTGGAATTGTATCGTACTCCAACATTGGATTAAAAAACGAGGGATTAGCTGTAACTCCTTTTAAAACAGTTGGTTTACGAATCATTGAGTGGTCTTGAGTAATTAAAACTCCTAAACCTGTACTGTAAGGAAATTGAGTTGACCAAGCCCCATCGTTGCCAGATGCTGAACCAGTTGCGTTTGCTGGATTTTCACCGATTTTACCAAAAATATCAACAATCTGAAAACCAGTTACATTTGTGGCATTTATCAAAGTTGTTGCTTGTGCTGGTAATGTACCTTTAGCTAAAATAATAGCATCGTTTCCATTCCAATAAAAAGCACTTGAAGTATTATAATCTGGTGAGAAGAAACCATCACCTCTAACTTCTAATGAATCCCAAATTGGAGCTTCTTGACCAGTTCCATTTGGATCTCTTTTGTCTAAAACGGCAACAAAAACACCGTGAGCAGGAACAATTCCAGAAAGTTGAACTGAATTTGCAACGGTTGCAGTTGTAGAACCATTTGAATAACGAGCAACAAAATAACCTGATAAATTGATATCAGCCGCTGTTGGATTATAAATCTCTAAAGCTTTATTGTTTCCCCATCCTTCAACGTATTCAGAAATGAATAATTGAGAACAATCAGTAACTTGGGAAAATCCAAGCGTACTTGTTAAAAGACCAATACTTAGTAATAGTTTTTTCATTTTATGTTTATTAGATTAAAATACAAGAAAATTGTAACAGAATATGCGGAAATAAATTTCAACTAAATGCTCATTCATTTTTAAAGTTACTGTCTAAACGCGGTTTCAGCTAAAATTGCCTCAAGGAGGACACGTTAAACTTTGACAAAATTAAAGTTTTTTTCAATGCTTAACATTATGAATTTGTTAACATCGAATTTTATATTTTTTACCTAATTGTTGAAAATAATTTGTCCTTTCAAAGTAATCCTTATCTTCGATTCTAAAATTTAATAATTATGAATAAACTGCTCGTTTGTATTGGATTTCTATTTGTTTCCTTTCTCGCTTTTAATCAAGAACTTACAATAGAAAAGATTTGGAAAAAGTATGAATTCTATGCGAAAAGTGTAGAAGGTTTCAAATCGATGAAAGACGGAGAAACCTATACGCGACCAACAAAAGATAGGTCGATAAAAAAGTATAGTATCGCCAATGCATCCGATCAAGGAATAACTTTAGTTGATGGAAAAGATTTATTATTCAATGGAAAAGAAGTAGTTTACGACGACTATGAATTCAATTCGGATGAATCGAAAATTTTGTTTTTAACCGAAACAGCTCCTATTTATAGAAGAAGTTTCAAGGCTGTTTATTTTCTTTATGATATTGCGACAAAGAAATTGCAACCTTTAGATACAGAACATCAACCGCAAACTTTGGCTGAATATTCTCCTGATGGAACAATGGTTTCTTACATTCACGGGAATGATTTATTTGTAAAAAATATCAAATCAGGTGTTGTAACAAAATTGACTAAAGATGGAAAAAAGAATAAAATAATCAATGGTACCACTGATTGGGTATACGAAGAAGAGTTTTCAATCACAAAGGCTTATGCTTGGTCACCTGACAGTAAAATGATTGCCTTTTTAAAATTTGATGAACGCAAAGTTCCTGAATTTACAATGGCAATGTATGGTGATTTGTATCCAGAGCAGTATAAATTCAAATATCCAAAAGCGGGAGAAGTAAATAGTATAGTTACAGCACATATTGTTAAAGTAAAAGATGCTTCAATTAAACCAATAACTTTAGGTGAATATGAATATGTCCCACGTTTAAATTGGTCTGAAACTGCAAATCAATTAATTATCCAAACATTAAATCGTCATCAAAGTCATTTGAAATATCATTTAATTGATTTCACCGCTAAAAAACCAACACAGCGCATCATCTTTGAAGAAAAATCAGATACTTACGTTGAAATAGACAATAATTTATTGATTCTAAAAGATGGAAAATCAATTCTAAGAACATCAGAAATTGATGGCTACAATCATATTTATCTATTAGGTTTTGACGGAAAAACAACTCAAATAACAAAAGGAAATTGGGATGTAATTGAATTTTTAGGAATTGATGCTGCAAACAAAACAATTTACTACAGTTCAGCTGAAACTTCTTCAATCAACAAGGCGATTTATTCCATTCAAATTGATGGGACAAACAAAAAATTGATAAGTTCAGCGAAAGGCTATAACGAAGCTGAATTCACTGAAGGAATGAAGTATTGTGTCTTATCTTATTCAGACGGCAACACCCCTCCTATTCACTCACTTTACAAAAATGATGGAACAAAACTTAGAGATTTAGAAACGAATGAGGAACTTAAAAACAAAGTAAAAAGCTATAATTTCCCACAAAAAGAGTTTTTAACTTTTAATGCAAATGGGGTTAAGTTAAATGGTTGGATGCTAAAACCTGCCAACTTTGATGCGACAAAAAAATATCCTGTTTATTTCAATGTGTACGGTGGACCAGGTCATAACGAAGTGTTGGATGCTTGGGATGGAAACGACTACATTTATCATCAATTGTTGGCACAAAAAGGTTATATTGTTGTAACAGTTGACCCAAGAGGAACAATGTACCAAGGAGCAAAATTCAAAAAATCAACTTATTTACAACTTGGTAAACTGGAGATTGAAGACATCATTAATACCGCAAAAGAAATTCAAAAATTGGAATACGTTGACCCAACAAGAATTGGAATTATGGGTTGGAGTTACGGTGGATTTATGGCTTCATTGGCAATCACAAAAGGAGCTGATGTTTTCAAAATGGCAATTGCTGTGGCACCTGTGACCAATTGGAGATATTACGACAACATTTACACAGAGCGTTTTATGCGCACACCGAAGGAAAATGAAGATGGTTACGATCGCAATTCTCCTATCAATTTCGTAGATCAATTGAAAGGAAAGTACTTTTTGATTCACGGTTCTGCAGACGATAATGTACATTACCAAAACTCAATGGAAATGATTTCTGCTTTGGTGAAGGCCAACAAACAATTTGATTTATTCATTTATCCGAACAAAAACCACGGAATTTATGGTGGTAACACACGGAACCATTTATTTCAGATGATGTTGGATTATGTTTTGGAGAATTTATAAGAGTTTACCAGAAATATAATTGAATTTTTATATCATTTTTCAAAGATTTATTCCATTTTTCATTCTCAAATATAGTGAAATCGTTTAATTTACTATCACCTTTTTAGCAACAAGTTCCTACTGATAGAGCGAATGATGGAATTATTCACCTTTGTGAAATCAAATTTTACGAAACAACATTTGCAATAACTAAAGATTACGCTCAGCGACTAGAACAAAAAATACGAGTATTCAAAAGCGAAACGAAAACAACAAAAGTCACTTTTCCAACGATGATTACAAGTTACGGAACTAGCCCTAACCAATAATATATAGGACTAATTCAACAAGCGATTACATTGGAAGATTTAACTAAATATTAATCCGCTTGTTTCTCCTAATTAAAAAATAAACTCTTTCGAGATTCCTCACGCCGTTCGGATTGACCTTTTCATTGGAGAGGATTGCGAAAATGCGTAGCATTTTCGCCTGATTTCTCTGCCCAACAGTAATTCCGAATGAAGTGAGGAATCCTGGTATCCATTTAATTCAATTAAGGCAAAAATTTGGCCAATCAAATTAGTTTATTACTCGCGGAATCTACCAAAAAACAATAGATTCCGCAACTAATAAAATTTATAAAAATCACATAAAAAATTTATTTTCAGATTTTTAAGCGAAAAATGAACTAATCTGAACTTACACTATTTTTCTGTAACGAATACGTTTTGGAGCACTGTCACCTAAACGTTTTTTACGGTTCTCTTCGTATTCTGAATAAGAGCCTTCAAACCAATAAACCTCAGAGTCTCCTTCGAATGCTAAAATGTGAGTACAAATCCTATCTAAGAACCAACGGTCGTGGGAAATAACTACCGCACAACCTGCAAAATTCTCGATTCCTTCTTCCAAAGCTCTCAATGTATTCACGTCGATGTCATTCGTTGGCTCATCCAATAACAACACATTCGCTTCGGTTTTTAAAGTCATTGCTAAGTGCAAACGATTACGCTCACCTCCTGATAAAATTCCTACTTTTTTGTTTTGGTCCGAACCATTGAAATTAAACTTCGACAAATAAGCACGCGAATTGATTTTTTGATTGCCAACTTCTACGAATTCTAAACCGTTTGAAACAACATCAAATACCGTTTTATCCGGATGAATGTCTTTGTGTGTTTGATCGACGTAACCAATTTTCACTGTTTCACCCACTTGAAATTCACCTTTATCTGGTTGTAATTCATCCATAATCATTTTGAAAATGGTTGTTTTACCAGCACCATTTGGTCCGATAATCCCAACGATTCCTGCTGGTGGTAATTTGAAATTCAAATCACCGTACAATAATTTATCTCCAAATCCTTTCGCAACGTTCACCGCTTCAATTACATTCATACCTAAACGTGGTCCGTTTGGAATTGGAATTTCCAATCTTGCTTCTTTGTCTTTCGAATCTTCGGATAACATTTTGTCGTAGTTCTGTAAACGAGCCTTGCTTTTCGCTTGACGTGCTTTAGGATTCATTCGTACCCATTCCAACTCACGCGCCAACATTTTCTGACGTTTAGATTCCGATTTCTCTTCCTCTTTCAAACGGTTTCCTTTTTGCTCCAACCAAGATGAATAATTTCCTTTCCAAGGAATGCCTTCACCTCTATCCAATTCTAAAATCCAACCTGCCACATTATCCAAGAAATAACGGTCGTGGGTTACGGCAATTACCGTTCCTTGGTATTGTTGTAAATGTTGCTCCAACCAGTCAATCGACTCCGCATCCAAATGGTTAGTAGGCTCATCGAGCAATAAAATATCAGGATTTTGCAACAGCAATCTACACAATGCTACACGACGTTTTTCACCTCCAGAAAGCGTTTCTATTTTTTGATCGTCCGGCGGACAACGCAAGGCATCCATTGCACGCTCTAGTTTTGTATCTAATTCCCAAGCATCCAAGGCATCGATTCGGTCTTGAACTTCTCCTTGACGTGCAATCAATTTATCCATTTTATCAGGGTCATTCAAAATTTCTTCGTCCATAAAAGACGCGTTGATTTCTTCGTATTCACGCAAGACATCAACTGTTTCTTGTGCACCTTCCATCACGACTTCTTTCACTGTTTTGTTCGGGTCTAATTCTGGTTCCTGTGGCAAATACCCAACTGAATATCCTGGAGAAAATACCACTTCACCTTGATACGCTTGATCTAAACCTGCAATGATTTTCATTACCGTTGACTTTCCCGAACCGTTCAATCCGATGATTCCAATTTTTGCTCCGTAAAAGAAAGAGAGGTAAATGTTCTTAATTATTTGTTTTCCTTGTGGCGTTGTTTTGGAAACCCCAACCATTGAAAATATTATTTTTTTATCTTCTGCCATTAGTTAAATTTTAGTGGTCACAAATTTACCAAGAACTTAATGATAGCCAACTAAAATTCCAATTATAATCGGTTAGAATCAAGCTATTTTTCAACAATTATTCTGCTTCAAGAAGCTTCTTTATGTGTGCTTGGGTTTTCAATTTTTTCAACATCGCCAAAACGCACATCATCCATCAAACGTAGCTTTTCCATCTGACCGACTTCCAAACTAAAGTAGCCAAATTCTTCCGTAATTACCCCTACTAAGCGATAGATACCTTTTCCATAGAAGGGGAATTTCCGCACGCTTTCTGGAAAATGAACGGTGTCAATAGTGTCACCATTTTTATCGATAAACGTCCCAAAATTCATTATATCGCCTTTTGATGTTCGGGATTGCTTGATAGCGACCAAGTAACCATACATTTCGATTTTTGTACCCAAACACTGAGCTAACTCCGAAGAAAAAGTATGTGACGGCAAACTTTCGTCTAATAAATCAAAGGGATTACACAGCGAAAAACCAAGTAACTCAATTTGCTCAAACGTTGATTCAGCGCTATTTTCCTCTAGCTTCGGGATTTCGTGTCTCACAAAAGGAGTTTCGAACAATTCCACTGTTTTAGATTTAACCAATTGGTGCTGATGGTGAAAATGTGCTTTCCATAAAAGAGTTTTTCGGTCGTCATCAAAATCGCGCAAAGCACCAATACGAATCAACAACGCCAACTGTTCCAAGGGAATATGACAGCGGCGCATTAAGTCTTCAAAGCTTTTGAAACGTCCGTTTTTTCTCCGTTCATCAATAATTGGAACAACCAACTGTGCTTCGATTCCAGCTACCAATATAAATCCTAAAATGAGTCTTTTTCCAATCAAAATACATTCAAAAGCTCCTTCATTTAAAGAGGGTGCTTCAATAATTGCCCCCCAACGTCGTGCTTCATGAACATAAATTTCTGTTCGATAATAGCCACCAAAATTATTGATTGTCGCCGTCATATATTCTAATGGATAATGCGCTTTTAAATATAAACTTTGGTAACTTTCCACAGCGTAGGAAGCTGAATGTCCTTTTGAAAATGCGTATCCTGCAAAACTTTCAATTTGTCGCCAAATATCAGATGTGAGGTTAAAACTATGTCCTTTCTGTGCGCAATTATCAAAAAAAGCCTCGCGGACACGTTGAAATTCCTCGCGCGAACGAAACTTCCCTGACATTCCTCTCCGCAGTGAATCGGCTTCTGCCAAACTTAGCCCAGCGAAAAAATGCGCCACTTTTATCACGTCTTCTTGATAAACCATCACTCCATAGGTTTCAGGCATTATTTCCAACAAAATCGGAGGTGCCTGTTTTCGTCGCTCTGGATTTCGGTGGCGCAAAATATACTCGCGCATCATTCCCGACTGCGAAACACCAGGGCGAATAATTGAACTTGCTGCCACTAATTCCAAGTAAGTTTTCACTTTCAATTTAACCATCAACATACGCATTGCTGGAGATTCTACATAAAAACAACCGAGCGCTTTTGCATCCAACAATAAGTTGCGGACTTTGTCATCGGTTTTGAAATGAGCTATATCGTGAATATCGTGTGGTGGATTCTCCGGCTGATTGTAAGCGATAATATCTAAACATTCTCTGATTTTCCCCAAGCCACGTTGACTTAGTACATCGAACTTATACAAACCAACATCTTCGGCTTCCAACATTGAAAACTGCGTTGTTGGATAAGCTTTTGGAGGCAAAAAAGTTGCTGAATACCACGTCATCGGTTTTTCTGCAATGACAATTCCACCTGAATGAACGCTTAAATGCGAGGGCAAACCTTGAATATAGCGGCTGTATTTCACAACCAATTTCGACATCTCATCGAGTTCTTCTTCCACAAATCGACCTTTACTCAAGAGATTGATCTCTGTCTTTGGTAAACCAAACACTTTCCCCAACTCGCGAATAGTGGCTCGAAATTGAAACGTATTATAGGTACAAAGCCAAGCTGCATGCGGATAGCGATCAAATAAATAGCTAATCACATCATCGCGGTCACGCCACGAAAAATCTATATCAAAATCAGGAGGATTCTTTCGATAGAGATTGATAAAACGTTCAAAATATAAATCCAATTCCAATGGGTCAACATCTGTAATTCGCAGTAAATAAGCTACTAAACTATTCGCACCACTTCCCCTTCCAACATAGAAATAGCCTTTAGAACGTGCGTAAGAAGTGAAGTCCCACGTAATTAAAAAGTAAGATAAGTAATCCTTTTGAGCAATAATCTCAATTTCTTTATCTATTCGAGTTTGAATGACGGGATTCATTTCTTTGTAGCGATAACTCAAACCTTCCATACACAATTCGCGCAATAATTTTTCATCCTCTTGCTTCGTGCCTGTGAATGTAATCGGATTCTGAGGTGTTGCTTCATCCCCAAATTGAAAATCGACGTGACAACTTTTGAATAACTGGGTCGTTCTCGCCACTAATTCCGGAAATTCAGCATAATAAGCTACCCAATCTTCAAAATTCAAAAACAGTTCTTTTTCATCAGCTTGGTCTTTTAGTTCCAATTTTGATAGCAAAATATTCAGATGAATTGCCCGGAGCAAACGATGTGTATTGAAATCGCGCTTGGAACGAAAAGTCATCGGACTTAAAGCTATCAACTTGCTTTTATCTATTTTTTGGTACTTAAACGCCAAGTTATTAACGTCGCTGATTTTCACCTCAACAAACTCATTTTCCTTTAATTTCTTGGGAACAGCATCAATTGGATAAATAACATAGCAGCTTCCAAAATGTGGAAAAACAGCAGGAAACGAGCGATCATTATGTAGGTAATTTGACAGATAAACATTGAGTTCGTGGAATCCGCGATTGTTTCGTGCGATGATTGTGCATTTCAACTCCATTCCATTCCTTAGCTCAACACCAATAACACCGTGTATTCCACGTCGTTTTGCTTCTCTCAAAAATGCCAAACCTGCGCCTGTTGAGTTGATATCTGCTAAAAAAACAAAAGGATATTTCGCCTCAATTGCCCAATTAACAATCTCTTCAGGAGAAAGAATTCCATATTTTAAGCTGAAACAAGAATGTATTTTCATTGAATGACTGAGAAGTTGTTTTGAATAAAAAACTTGAAACAAAATTACAACAAAAAATGAATTTTGATTATAATTTAATCTTTTATTTTGATTAAATTTTAATCTTTTAATTCAACAAAAGTGAAAGCAAAAAAATATTTTTTGAATGTGATTTAAAATGAAAAATGTACCTTCGTTTTTAATGAAGAGTATAAAGAAATTTCTTGCTAAAATTTTAAGTCAAAAAGCATATTTGAGAACCCTACACCGTGTTTTTTATTTGCTATACGATTTAGGTTTTCTAAAAAACGATCCGCGATTCAAATATCATTATGCGATAAAACAAATCATTCAAAAAGACTTTGTGGTGGTGGATATCGGTGCAAATCTCGGTTATTTTGCTAAAAACTTCGCACGACTTACACCCAACGGAAAAGTGATTGCAATTGAGCCTGTACCTGTGTTTTACAATACGCTAAAACACTTTTTGGGTAATAAATCAAACATTGAAATTCACAATGTTGCACTCGGAAAAGAAGAAGGAATTATCACGATGGTGATGCCTGAATCAGATGGTTTTATTCGCACAGGTTTACCGCACATCGCACATTCAGAAGAAGAGAAAAAAATGCACAAAACACAAGATGTTAAAATTGTAAAAGCATCTGAATTCATAGGTAAAATCCCAAAAATCAACTACATAAAATGTGATATTGAAGGTTACGAAGGAATTGTTTTTCAAGAAATTAAATCTGTGATTGCAACGCAACGTCCGTTTGTTCAACTTGAAATTTCAGAAGAAAACAAAACTCAATTACTAGAGCTATTTAATGAATTAGATTACCTTCAATTTGGAATTTGCGATGCACACTTTGTATCGGAAGAAGGCGTTCAAAAAGAAGAAGGTGATTATTTCTTCGTGCCAAAAGAGAAATTAAAAGTTTTCCAAAATTATATTTCTTAATGAAAAAACTACTTTTAATATTTGCCCTAATCGCTTTCACTTATTCGTGTGAAAAGGGAACAGGAAACTTCGTACTCAAAGGAAAAGTGAGCGATTTAACATTTAACACAGGACTTGAAGGCGCAGAAATGAAAATTTATAAAGTGCCAATTGGTACAACTAGTGAGCAATTAATTGAAACTATTGTTTTAAGTGCTGATGGAAATTACAATATTAGATTCCCTCGTGAAAAGATGGAGAAATACGTTGTTAAAATCACTAAACTAAATTATTTCTCTATAGAGGAAAGTATTTTTTATTCTGAGTTGAGTTTAGAAAATGAGAACACTAGAAATTTTTCAACGGAAGCAAAATCTTGGGCTGCAATTCGAATCATCAATAATTCCCCAACCAACAACGACCACTTACGATACATCAAACAAGCTGGTTATCAAGATTGTGCAGAATGTTGCCCAAGTATAGAACAAAACTATTACGGTGCTTTGGACACTACATTTTATTGCATAAATAAAGGAAATACGCCTTATTCAATTTATTATTGGGTAGTTAATACAAGTATTCAAGGGCTGAAAGAAGCGACTACAGTTGCTTTTGATACAACTGAAATTTTATTGACGTACTAACTTTTCTTTTTCAACCAATCGCTAATCTGCGTAGAGATTCCAATAGAGTGATTTTGACCAGCTTTTGAGAAAACCATAAATCCGTAGTCTAAACTGATTTTTTTGAATCTCATCCCGACACCGAAAGAAAAACCTGCCAAACCTGGTCGATCGATTAGTTTTAGTTGTTGTCTTCGGTGGTAGTCAAATCCAGCGCGAATTTGAACGGATTTAGAAGCTAGTAATTCTACCTGAAAGTTAAAATGATTGGCTAATTTCTCTCCAAAACCAGCTGTTGGAACCGGAATAGTATCGCCTGTTAAAGCATCAAAAGTTGGTTTCAACGTTGGATCTTGATATACAATATTCCACTGATTCAAGTGATGTCCTAAAATAGAAAAACGAAATGGCGCGTGTTTGAGTTTGAAGGAAAAAGCAGCTTGAACATCAATAGGTAAAGAAGTTTTTGCGTTACTTGTATATTCTTTGAATACGAAACCAATATTTCGAACGGTTAAACCACCAGAAATCAATTCGTTGGGATGCATCATTAATACTCCAAAACCTAAACTCATACCGTAAGCACTGTACGTATCTAAGTTTGAACCTAAAAATTGAAAGTTAGCACCTAAATGAATGACTTTATTTAGGCTTATTCCAAAATTTGTTCCTACACTGAAGTCAGTTGCAGAAAAATTACCTAATACTCGACCAGTTTCATCTGTCTCTGTAAATTTCCCATAATTGACATATTTTACAGAAGGAGCAAATACACCGATTTTTGTATTGATTGCATAATTAACTGCACCAAAATTAATTCCAGCGGGAAGTAATCCTTGGTTGACTTGAATCATTCCATTCATTTTTTCATTCAAAATTGCAGGATTATCATTTGCTAAACTCAAGTCATCGTCATAAATACTTATTGTCTTCCCTCCCATTGCTGCACTTCTAGCCGAATAATTTCCATTCAGAAATGCAAATCCATTCGAACCAACTGCTGATTGCGAAAAGGCAAGAAATGGAGTAAGCAAAAAACTTAAAATTAAAAATCGCATGAAAACAGAACGAAAAGAGTTTGGTTTAATTGTATTTGCCATTATATTTTGGAGAATAAATTTTAAAACTTTCATTTTACCTTTCACATTATCTATTTTTACGAAACTAAACGAAAAAAATGAAAAAACTAGCCTTAATTACGGGAGCATCTAGTGGAATTGGTAAAGAATTAGCAAGAATTCACGCAAGTAAAAATGGTGATTTAATACTTGTTGCAAGACGTTCTGAGGAACTTGAACAATTAAAAAAAGAATTGGAAGAAAAACACGCTATCAAAGTTTGGATTTTTTTGAAAGATTTAACGAGTAAAGGTGCAGCTAAAGAAGTTTATGAATTTACAAAATCAAACCAACTAGAGATTGATTATTTGTTCAACAATGCAGGCTTTGGAGGTCACGGTTTTTTTGTAGATCGACCAATTGCTAAAGATTTAGAAATGATTGATTTAAATGTAAGCGCGCTCGTCGAATTGAGTCATTTATTTCTACAAGACATGAAAAAAAGAAAAGCTGGTAAAATATTAAATACAGCAAGTACTGCAGGATTCTTACCTGGTCCTTTGCAAGCTACCTATTTTGCCACAAAGGCTTTTGTAGTCTCGTTTAGCGAAGCACTTGCACACGAGTTAAAACCTCATAATATTAGTGTAACCGCACTTTGTCCTGGACCTGTAAAAACTGAATTCGAAAAAACTGCTGGAATGACAGGTGGAAATTTATTTGAAAAAGCTGCAAGTGCGAAATCAACTGCTGAAAAAGGTTATCGAGCGATGGAAAAGGGAAAAGTGATTTGTATTTCAGACCCTATTTTAAACATGCTATTGCGATATATTCTTCCTTTCTTTCCGAAATTTTTAATTCCTGGAATGGTTCAAAAAATGCAAACAATAAAATAAAATTAGATTAGATTAGAAAATTGAGCTAAAATCTAATTAATTGGAACATTTTTTTTTGAATTTTACTTTTTCCAAATCAACTTTTTCCTTAAATTCAATAGGAAAAAAGATAAAATGATTCAATTTGAACCACTAAAACATCATCGAAGATCCATTCGATTAAAAGGCTATGACTATTCAAAAGAAGGCTACTATTTCATAACAATTTGCTGCGAAGACAAAGCCAAAATTTTCGGACAAATCATCGATGATCAAATGATTTTAAACGATTTTGGACGAATCACAGATGAAGAATGGCTAAACACAGCTAACGCCGCCAAAACTGCAAACTTCATGCACACATCATCATGCCTGACCATATTCATGGAATAATTGAAATACTATTTTCAGAGAATCATAATAATCAAATCGGAGCTTTTAAATCTCCTTCGCATACTATCGGGGCTTTTATCCGAGGATTTAAAATCGCAACTATTAAAAGGATAAAAGAATTTATCCTTTTAGGATCCGTTACGGGCGAATTACAATTCGCCCCAACGGAATTCGCCCCAACGGATATTATAAAAAATTTAAACTATAAAATCTGGCAACGGAATTATTACGAAATAATAATTCGAGACGAACTCGCATACTTAAACATCGCTGGATATATTAGAAAAAATCCTGCGAACTATAAAACCAAACGCCCCTGATAGCAGCGGCATCCTCTGACAAGTTTTTTTTCAAAACTTGTCAGAGATATAGCGAATAGCAGGATTAGGCGCCAAAAAACTTTAATTCCTTCTTTCATCCAACATAAATAGCAACAGAACTTCCAAAAATTAAGCTTTCTATTATCTTTGTGAGAAAAACGAATTAGATGGCTTTAAAATGTGGAATTGTTGGATTACCAAACGTGGGGAAATCAACTTTATTTAACTGTTTGTCGAATGCGAAAGCGCAGTCTGCAAACTTTCCTTTTTGTACGATTGAACCCAACATCGGAACGATTTCTGTGCCCGATCCAAGATTGGAAAAATTAGAAGCACTTGTAAATCCAGAGCGTGTAATGCCAACTACAATGGAGATTGTGGACATCGCAGGTTTGGTGAAAGGCGCATCAAAAGGTGAAGGTCTTGGGAATCAATTTTTAGCAAATATTCGCGAAACGGATGCTATTCTTCACGTGTTGCGTTGTTTCGACGATGGAAATATCATTCACGTTGACGGTAGCGTTAACCCAATTCGCGACAAAGAAATTATTGATATTGAATTGCAATTGAAGGACTTAGATACCATCGAAAAGAAAATTGCAAGTTTAGCACGCGTTCTTAAATCTGGAGATAAAGATGCTGTGAAAGAAAATGAATTAGCGCTGAAAATCAAAGAAGGTTTAGAAAAAGGAATTTCCGCTCGAGGTCTTGAATTTACACAAGAAGAAAAAGATATCATCCATAGATTTAATTTAATCACTTCGAAACCAGTAATGTATGTTTGCAACGTAGATGAAGATTCAGTGAAAACTGGAAATCATTATGTGGATGAAGTGAAAGCTGCTGTTGCGCACGAAAATGCGGAAGTATTGGTAATCGGTGCAAAAATAGAGGCAGATATTACTGAATTAGAAACTTACGACGAGCGTAAAATGTTCTTAGATGAATTAGGATTAGACGAGCCTGGAGTTAATCGCTTGATTCGTCAGTCGTATAGTTTGTTGAATTTATCAACGTATTTTACGGCGGGTGTGAAAGAAGTGAGAGCTTGGACCATTCGTAAAGGAATGACGGCGCCACAAGCAGCAGGTGTAATTCACTCCGATTTCGAAAAAGGATTCATTCGTGCAGAGGTTATGAAATACAACGATTATATTACTTTCGGTTCTGAAGCAGCGGTAAAAGAAGCTGGGAAATTCAAGGTTGAAGGAAAAGAATACGTTGTGGAAGATGGTGATATTATGCACTTTAGGTTTAACGTTTAACTAATAATTGCGGATTAAAAATTGCGAATTGCGAATTGGCAAAAGCACTTTTTAATCCGCAATTCGAAATAAAATAATTCGCAATTAATATGATAGCAGCAAACAACCCCGCATTAAAATCTTGGGTGGCAGTGCCTGAAAACAGTGATTTTTCGATTCAAAATTTACCTTTTGGTATTTTTAAAACAGCTAGTTTAACGCCACGAGTTGGTGTAAGAATTGGTAACAGTGTTCTAGATTTAAAAACTTTATTCGTGCTTGGATATTTAGAGAATTTACCGTTCGAATTAAGTGATTTCGATAGTGAATACTTAAATCCGATGATGAAAAAAGGAAAGGTGGCTGTGCGTCAATTGCGCAATCGTATTTCAAAATTATTGGATGCCGATTTTACTGATTTACAAAAAAATCAGCATCACGTTGACCAAGTATTAATTGATGCGAACAGTGTTGAAATGTGTATGCCGGTTCAAATTGGCGATTATACCGATTTTTATTCAAGTAAAGAACACGCAACGAACGTTGGAATTATGTTCCGCGATCCTGCAAATGCTTTGTTGCCAAACTGGTTGTGGATTCCTGTTGGTTACCACGGGCGTGCTTCGTCTGTGATTCTTTCTGGTCAAGATATTCATCGTCCAAAAGGTCAAATTAAACCTAATGACAACGAAGATCCTATTTTTGCTCCTTCGAGACAAGTAGATTTTGAGTTGGAAATGGGATTCATCACATTCGATGGAAAACCTCTTGGAGACTCGATTTCAACAGCTGAAGCGGAAGATTATATTTTTGGTTTGTGTTTGTTCAATGATTGGTCGGCACGTG
>CAZDKE010000007.1:90264-90382 GCA_964506255.1 uncultured Lishizhenia sp.
AAGAAGCAGAAGAACATATATTCGGAATGGTTTTATTTAACGTCTGGAGTGCGCGTGATATCCAAAAATGGGAATATGTTCCACTTGGACCTTTCTTAGCGAAAAACTTTGCTTCGTC
>CAZDKE010000008.1:0-88266 GCA_964506255.1 uncultured Lishizhenia sp.
TGCACTTACGTTACAAAGGACCGAATGACATTTCATGCGATGTCAGCTTTAACAAAGGTGAAGAGATGGGTTGGTTTCAGCATGGCTCCACCATCATCATGCTCATGCCAGCAGAATACGAGCTGGCTCCTGGGTTGCAAACTGATGACCAAGTGAAAATGGGGCAACGCTTGCTGCTCAAAACCGAATAGACAGTTTCATCGTTTTTGCACAAATCTTTCATTAGATTTTCACAGTGCCAACCAACACTCCAATCATTGTCCACAATGCATGGAGTTCACATGAAAGTCACCATCATCGGAACCGGGTACGTAGGTCTAGTCACAGGAACTTGCTTGTCGGAGCTGGGCAATGATGTTGTTTGCTTGGACAAAGCACCCGAGAAAATCCGCAGCCTGCAAAACGGGATCGTTCCCATTTATGAACCGGGCCTAAGCGACATGATTGTTCGCAACGCGCAGGCGGATCGCTTGCGATTCACCACAGACACCGAACTAGCCATCGAGCACGGTGACATCGTCTTTATTGCCGTTGGCACTCCACCGGATGAAGACGGTAGTGCAGATTTGAGACATGTGTTGGAAGTTGCACATACGATTGGCAAATTCATGATCAAAAACACGATAGTGGTGAACAAATCTACGGTACCTGTTGGAACTGCAGAAAAAGTACACAACGCAATCGCAAAAAATGCTACTATTGAATTTGCTGTTGTTTCTAATCCAGAATTTTTAAGAGAAGGTTTTGCGGTTAGTGATTTTTTGAAACCAGATCGAGTAGTTATTGGAACTTCTGATGAACGTGCTAAAAAGATAATGGAAACGTTATATAAACCTTTTGTAAGACAAGGTAATCCAATTTATTTCATGGATGAAAAATCTGCCGAATTAACAAAATATGCTGCGAATTCATTTTTAGCAACGAAGATTACATTTATGAATGAAATTGCGAATTTTTGCGAATTAGTTGGGGCGGATGTAGATAAGGTAAGAATAGGTATAGGTTCTGATTCAAGAATAGGGAAAAGATTTCTATTTCCTGGTATAGGATATGGTGGGTCTTGTTTTCCAAAAGATGTTCAGGCTTTAGTGAAATCAGGAAAAGAAAAGCATTTTAATTTTGAAATTCTTGACGCTGTAATGCGTGTCAATGAAAATCAAAAAACAGTGTTATTTCCTCGAATTAAAAACTTTTTTAGAGGTAACCTTAAAGATAAAAAAATTGTCATTTGGGGTTTGGCATTCAAACCTGATACAGATGATATTCGAGAAGCACCTGCATTGTATATGATTGAAGAGCTCATTAAAGCTGGGGCAAAAGTTTCAGCCTATGATCCTGAAGCAATGGACAATGTACAAAAATTAATTGGCAACAATATATCATTTGCAACAGATGAATACAAAGTTCTCGAAGGAGCTGATGCATTATTAATATGCACAGAATGGGGAGTTTTCCGAAATCCAGACTTTAAAAAAATGAAAGAATTAATGAATGATTCTGTAATTTTTGATGGGCGAAACCTGTACGAAATAGATGAAATGATAAACCAAGGATTCTATTATGCTAGTATTGGACGAAATTTAATTAAGCAATTATGAAAAGAATACTAATTACAGGTGCAGCAGGTTTTTTAGGTTCACACCTATGTGATCGTTTTATTAACGATGGCTACCACGTTATTGGAATGGACAATTTAATAACAGGAAGTTTAAAAAACATAGAACATTTATTCAAATTAGAACATTTCGAGTTTTATCAACACGATGTTTCTAAATTTATTCATGTCCCTGGTAAATTAGATTACATACTTCATTTTGCTTCACCTGCTAGTCCAATTGACTATTTAAAAATTCCTATTCAAACATTAAAAGTTGGCTCTTTAGGAATTCATAATTGTTTAGGTTTAGCGAAATCTAAAGGAGCTAGATTATTAATAGCATCTACTTCCGAAGTTTACGGTGACCCTAATGTTCACCCACAACCAGAAGAATATTGGGGAAATGTAAACCCAGTTGGACCAAGAGGAGTTTATGATGAAGCAAAACGTTTCCAAGAAGCAATAACTATGGCTTATCATACTTTTCATGGGTTGGAAACACGTATTGTAAGAATTTTCAATACATACGGACCTCGAATGCGTTTAAACGATGGTAGGGTTTTACCTGCTTTTATTGGTCAAGCACTTCGTGGAGAAGACCTTACCATTTTTGGTGATGGATCTCAAACAAGATCATTCTGCTATGTTGATGATTTGGTTGAAGGAATCGTTAAACTTTTAAATAGTGATTATTCTTTACCTGTAAATATTGGTAACCCAGATGAAATAACAATTTCGCAATTTGCTGAAGAAATTATTAAATTAACAGGAACAAAACAAAAGGTAATATATAAAGATTTACCTATTGATGATCCAAAACAAAGAAGACCTGATATTACTAAAGCAACAGAAATTTTAGGCTGGGAACCAAAGATTAATAGAGAAGAAGGATTAAAAAGAACTTACGCCTATTTTAAGGAATTGTCAAAAGCTGAACTAATCGCAACCGAACACAATAATTTTGATAAATTTATCCTCAAATAACTATGGACTACTACGCACATGAAACCGCAATCATCGATGATGGTTGCACAATTGGTAAAGGAACAAAGATTTGGCACTTCTCACATGTTATGTCGAATTGTATACTTGGAGAAAATTGTAATATAGGGCAAAACGTTGTTGTTTCGCCAGATGTAATCCTTGGAAACAATGTAAAAGTTCAGAATAATGTATCTCTATACACTGGGGTAATATGTGAAGATGATGTTTTTCTTGGACCATCAATGGTTTTTACAAATGTCAACAACCCAAGAAGCGGAGTTAATAGACGAGGCCAATATTCCAAAACAACAGTTAAAAAAGGAGCAAGTATTGGAGCTAACGCAACAATTGTTTGTGGTCATGATATTGGTGAGTATGCATTTGTTGGTGCGGGTTCTGTTGTTACTAAACATATTGCACCATATGCTTTAGTTGTTGGTAACCCCGCAAGACAAATTGGTTGGATGAGTGAATTTGGTCATCGATTAGAATTTAATGAAAAAGGAATCGCAATTTGCCCAGAAAGCAATCAAGAATATAAATTAGAAAACAATAACGTTACAAAAATAAAATAATGTCAAATAATCAAAAAATACGTTTCGCGGTTGTTGGTGCAGGTCATATTGGCAAGCGTCATGCAGAAATGATTCGTCGCGATGAAGAAGGAGAATTAGTTGCAATGGTCGACGTTCGTACGATGGAAGAATGTAATGCTACAGACTTTAATGTTCCATTTTTTAATACAATTGAAGAACTACTAAACAGCGGTTTAGAATTCGATGTACTAAACGTTTGTACTCCTAATGGTTTACATGCAGAGCAATCTTTAATGGCCTTGGAAGCAAAAAAACATGTGGTATGTGAAAAGCCAATGGGATTAACAAAAGAAAGTTGTGAAAAGCTAATTTTCAAAGCACTTCAAGTTTCAAGACAAGTGTTTTGTGTAATGCAAAATCGTTATTCACCACCTTCAGAATGGATAAAATCAATCATAACAGATGGCGTTTTGGGTGATATCTATATGGTTCAACTAAATTGTTATTGGAACCGTGATGCGCGATATTACAAAGCAGGAGGTTGGAAAGGCACTAAAGATTTAGACGGAGGTACACTTTTTACGCAATTCTCTCACTTTATTGATATTATGTATTGGCTTTTTGGCGATATTGATAACATTCAAGGCAAATTCGCTGACTTTAATCATCAAGAATCAACAGACTTTGAAGATTCTGGGTTTGTAAGTTTTGATTTTATAAACGGTGGAATGGGATGTATCAATTATTCAACATCTGTTGCAAACCAAAACTTAGAATCTTCTATGACTATCATAGGTAAAAACGGTAGCGTAAAAATTGGAGGTCAATATATGAATGAAGTAGAAGTTTGTAACATTGAAGGATATGAAATGCCGATTTTAAAAGAATCTAATCCAGCAAATGATTATGGTCCATACAAAGGATCCGCGGCAAACCACAATTATGTAATTTCTAATGTTATCGATACTTTAAAGGGTAGAACTTCTCCAACAACAAATGCACTAGAAGGTCTTAAAGTTGTAGATATAATAGAAAGAATCTATAAAGTAAGAAATGAACAACTAATCTTTACAAAATAAAAATAAAAAAATGAGTACATTAATTTACGACAGACTAGTCAATCACGATGCGAAATTGGCTGTAATTGGCTTGGGCTATGTGGGTTTACCAATTGCCTTAGAATTCGCAAGAAAAATTAAAGTTGTTGGTTTTGACATCAATCAAACTAGAGTTGATTTAATGAAAAACAACATCGATCCAAGTAACGAACTTGAGGCCTCAGCTTTTGAAGGATGCGACATTGAATTTACAGCAAATATCGAGGACTTAAGAGACGTGCAATTTTTTATCGTTGCTGTTCCTACTCCAATTGATGACCAAAATTTACCAGACTTAAAACCACTTTTAGGCGCTTCTAGAACTGTTGGTCAAGTGCTAAAAGCTGGTGATTATGTTGTGTACGAATCTACTGTATATCCTGGTTGTACTGAAGAAGATTGTATTCCGATTTTAGAAGAACTTTCTGGTTTGAAATTTAAAGAGGATTTCAAAGTTGGTTATTCACCAGAAAGAATCAATCCAGGGGATAAAGAGCATACGTTACAAAACGTTATCAAAGTAGCCTCAGGATGTTGTGACGAATCTTTAGAGCAAATAGCAAAAACATACGAACTTGTTGTTACAGCTGGAGTTCACCGTGCACCAACTATTAAGGTTGCCGAGGCTGCAAAAATTATTGAAAATACGCAACGTGACTTAAATATCGCTTTAATTAACGAGCTTTCAATTATTTTTAATAAGTTAAAAATTAACACTTTTGATGTATTAGAAGCTGCTGGAACTAAATGGAATTTCTTAAAATTTTCTCCAGGATTAGTTGGTGGTCACTGTATCGGTGTTGACCCTTACTACTTAACACATAAAGCATTACAAGCGGGTTACCATGCACAAGTTATCATGTCTGGTAGAAATGTAAATGACTCAATGGGTGCATATATTGCTGACCAAACTGTTAAAAAAGTAATTAAACAAGGAAAACACATTCAATCTTCTAAGTTCTTAATTATGGGAGCTACTTTCAAAGAAGATGTAAGTGATATTCGTAACTCTAAAGTAATTGATGTTGTAAATGAATTAATGTCTTTTGATGTTCAAGTTGACTTAATCGACCCACATGCAGATAACAACGAAATGTTACATGAATATAATGTTGGTTTAGTTAAGGAAGCCGGTAAAGATTATGATGCAATTATTGTTGCAGTTAATCATAAAGAATATGTTGGATTAGATGAATCTTATTTTAAGGGATTATTAAAAGATGGAAAAGGAGTTTTTGTAGATGTTAAAGGTATCTACAAAGGAAAAATTAAAGATCTAGAATACTGGAGCTTATAATTATGACCGACTACTTTAAAAAAGTATTAATCACAGGGGGAGCCGGTTTTATCGGCTCTCATCTTATTAGAAGGTTTTTAAAATCTTACCCAAATTATTTAATTGTGAATTTGGATAAATTGACTTATGCAGGAAATCTTTCCAACTTAGCAGACGTTGAAAATCTCCCAAATTATGTTTTTGAAAAAGTAGATATAGTAAATGCCGAGGCAGTTAGAACTGTTTTTAAAAAACACCAAATAACAGATGTTATTCATCTTGCCGCTGAATCTCATGTTGATCGTTCGATCGAAGGTCCAATGGATTTTGTAATGACTAATGTTGTTGGTACCGTAAATCTTTTACAAGCAGCAAAGGATAATTGGGGTAAAGAAGATGGTCATGTTTTTCATCATGTTTCAACTGATGAAGTTTATGGTAGCCTTGGAGAAGTAGGGCTTTTTACTGAGGAAACACCTTATGACCCACGAAGTCCATACTCAGCATCAAAAGCTTCTTCAGATCATTTTGTAATGGCTTTTTATCATACTTATGGTTTACCTATAAAAATGTCAAATTGTTCTAATAATTATGGAAGTCATCATTTTCCAGAAAAGTTGATTCCATTAATGATTGACAATATAAAAAATAGAAAACCACTTCCTGTTTATGGAAAAGGTGATAATATTCGAGATTGGTTGTGGGTTGAAGATCACGCAAGTGCTATCGACAAAATTTTTCATCAAGGAAGAGTTGGAGAATCTTATAATGTTGGTGGATTAAATGAATGGACAAATCTTGAATTAGTTGTGTTCCTTTGTCGAATGATGGACAAAAAACTTGGAAGAGAAATTGGCGAATCTGAAAAACTAATTACTTATGTAGCCGATAGAGCAGGACACGATAAACGATATGCAATTGATGCTTCTAAGTTAGAGGAGGAACTTGGCTGGACACCATCAATAACTTTTGAGGAAGGTTTAGACAAAACAGTCGATTGGTACCTTAATAATTCAGAATGGATTAATCGTATTACAAGTGGTGATTACAAAGAGTATTACCAAAAAATGTATACAAATAGAGAAATTTAATGGGACTTTTTGATCTTTTTACGAAAAAGAAAGAAGTACTTGAACCTTTCGATTTATCTAGGTTTAAGGTTGATATTCACAGTCACTTAATACCAGGTATCGATGATGGTTCACAATCAATGGATCAAACCATTGCCATGCTTGCCAAGTTTCAAGAGTTAGGATATAAAAAAGTGATAACTACTCCGCATGTAATGTCAGATAGTTTTCCAAACACGTCAGAAAATATTCTTGCAGGTTTAGAGGACGTTCGTGCAGAAATTAAAAAGGTTGGATTAACGATTGAAATTGAGGCTGCAGCTGAATATTATTTCGATGAAACTTTTGTTGCAAAAATTAAAGCTAAAGATTTATTGACATTTGGTGACAATTATGTTTTATTAGAATTTGCGTTCCATTCACCACCCCAATATATTGATCAGATGTTTTTCGAATTGCAATCACGTGGTTATCGTCCAGTTGTTGCTCACTTTGAAAGGTATATGTATTATCTTGGAAAAATTGACAGAGCAACAGAATGGCGTCAAAAAGGAATCAATATTCAAATAAACATCAACTCTCTTTCTGGTCATTATGGTCCAGATATAAAAAGACAAGCTGAACGTCTAATCGATGCAGGTGAATTTGATTTTATCGGAACAGATTGCCATAGAATAGAACATTTAGTTCTACTTGAAAATAGTCTAACTTCTCCGTATATTCACAAAATTGGAAATTACTTATTGAAAAATACAATACTGTGAATCTCTTTTTAATTCGACATGCAAAAACTGAAAAAATAGCTATTTCAGGTAGAGATTTCGATCGAGAACTTGCTGAAAAAGGTCGGTTACAAGCTGAAAAACTAAATGATTTCTTAGCTAAGTTTGATTTTAATAGCGTTGATATTTGGTGTTCAGATGCTGTTCGAACGAAGCAAACACTATCCTATTTTGACACACAATTTCCATCGACAAACATTGAGTTTAAAAATGAATTGTATTTGGCTTCAGCATCTGAAGTTAAAGAGTTAATTTGGAATACTGAAAGTGATAAAGATTTACTAGTAATTGGTCACAACGAGGGAATTTCAGATATTGCTTCTTATTTTCTAGGTGAGGACATATATCTTAAAACTGCAACTTTTATTCAAATTTCTTTCGAGGCTAATTCTCGCCAAGAATGGAGCGCTGATTTAGGAAAAATTCAAACAATTTTTAGACCTAAGGTTTAATTCCATTCTTTTTCTCCAAGTTTTCACACCATCTTAGCTTGGCATTCTGTCAATCTATTTAACTTTAACGCATCAAAAATCAATAACATGTTTCAAAACCTTATCGTTGAACACAAAAACGGGATTGCTTATATCACAATCAATCGTCCAAATCAGTTGAATGCACTCAACAAAGAAACTATTTCTGAGTTACATAATGCCTTAGAAACTGCGGATTTAGATAAAGAAATTGGAGTAATAATTTTGACTGGAAGTGGAGAAAAAGCTTTTGTAGCTGGTGCAGATATTAAAGAATTTGCACATTTTACAATCGCACAAGCAGGAGAGTTAGCTTTAAATGGTCATAAAACACTTTTTAATTTTGTAGAACAGTTGACTACGCCTGTTATCGCAGCAGTAAACGGTTTTGCTCTTGGTGGTGGTTTAGAGTTAGCAATGGCAGCTCACCTTCGTGTTGCTTCAACTAACGCTCGTATGGGTTTGCCTGAAGTTTCGTTAGGTGTAATTCCAGGATATGGTGGAACGCAACGTTTAGCACAACTCATCGGAAAAGGAAAAGCAAACGAACTTATTTTCACCGCAGGTATGATTAAAGCAGACGAAGCTTTACAATGGGGATTAGTAAATCACGTTGTTGAACCAGCTGAATTAATCGCAAAATGTGAGGAAATTGCAACTAAAATACTTCAAAATTCTCCATTGGCAATCGCATCAGCAATTCGTTCTGTAAACGCAGGATTTGTGGATGGAGTGAATGGTTTTGAGACAGAAATTGAAGAGTTTGGAAAATGTTTTGGTTCTACTGAATTCAAAGAAGGAACTACTGCATTTTTAGAAAAAAGAAAAGCGAATTTTAGAGGATAAATGGCGAATCCAATCAAACGATTATTGGGTCAAACAGCTGTTTACGGCTTGTCCTCTATTATTGGTCGTTTATTAAATTACTTATTAGTTCCGCTTTATACTTACGTCTTTGCAGATCCTGCAGATTACGGAGTCGTCTCTGAATTATATGCTTGGGTTGCATTTCTAATTGTGTTGCTAACTTTTGGAATGGAAACTACTTATTTTCGATTCTTGCAGGAAGAAAACGACAAGCAAAAAACTTTCAATAATGGGCTTTTAACAGTTATTGGAATCAATATTTTATTCTTTTTAATTCTACTTTATTTCAATAATGACATTGCTACTTTCATGTTATATGAAGGACACAATGAATATATTATTTTACTGGGCGTTATCGTTGGGATAGATGCAATTACAGCCTTACCATTGGCTAAACTTCGCTCAGAAGAAAAAGCATTAAAATTTGCAAGTATACAATTCACATCCATTCTTGTAAATATTGGATTGAATTTGGTTTTTATGTTGTTACTTTTCGACGATAAACGACCAGAAGAAGGGGTTTTGTTTATTCTGATAGCAAATCTTTGTGCCTCATTAGTCAAACCCTTGTTCTTAATGGATTCCTTCACTAATCTAAAATTTGATTTCGACTGGAAACTGGCAAAAATTATGTTCATTTATGCATTTCCACTTGTAATTGCTGGTTTCGCAGGAATCATTAACGAAACAATTGACCGAATTTTATTGAAACAGATTATTTACGACCCTTTAGTTCCAAGTTCGTTACATACTGCCGAATATGAGGTGGGAATTTATAGTGCTTGTTATAAATTAGCGATGCTTGTTACCATAATTCTTCAAGCTTATCGTTATGCAGCAGAACCATTTTTCTTCTCACAAATGAAAAATGAAAACAGAAATTTAATCTATGTAAAAGTGATGAATCTCTTCATTGCTTTCGTTTGCTTAGTATTCTTAGTGGTTTCGTTAAACATCGATATCTTCAAACTATTTATTAGCAACGAAAACTATTGGTCTGGATTGAAAGTCGTGCCGATTTTACTCTTAGCAAATGTTTTCCTAGGAATTTATTACAATCAAAGTATTTGGTATAAACTCAGTGGAAAAACAAAATTTGGTGCTTACATCGCTATAGGTGGAGCGATTGTTACCGTGCTTGTAAACGTTATTTTTATTCCAAAATACGGTTATCTGGCTAGTGCTTGGGCAACATTGTTAGTGTATGCACTTCAAATGTTTGCTTCATACATTTTAGGACAAAAATATTATCCAATCCCCTACAATACTAGGAAGTTTTTGTCGTACATTGGTGGTGCAATTGCTTTGTTTTATATAGGTTCTTCCATTTCTGTTGATTCCAAAGTGACCCAGTTCTTCATTTCCAATAGCTTAATTTTTGGCTATGTATTCTTTGTTTTTTTAGTTGAACAGAAACGTTTTCTAGGAAGCTTTTTAGGTGAACGAACTTTTTAAAACTAAGTTTGTTAGTATATCACCTGCAATTCAATTATTTTTGCAATAACATTGCCTATGACACCTTACAAAGCTGGACCGTTTTTGGAACAAATAGAGTTTCCAAAAGATTTAAGAGAAAAATTCTCAATTGAAGATTTACCTCAAGTTTCCAATGAATTACGACAGTATATTGTCGATGTAATTTCAGAAATTGGAAACAGTCATTTTGGTGCAAGTTTGGGTGTCGTTGAGCTATCTGTTGCACTTCATTATGTTTTCAATACTCCTGAAGATCAATTAGTTTGGGACGTTGGACATCAAGCTTATGGACACAAAATCTTAACGGGAAGACGCACTCAATTTCATACCAACAGAATCAAAGGTGGAATTTCTGGTTTTCCAAAACGCTCAGAAAGTGAATACGATACTTTTGGTGTTGGTCACTCTTCAACTTCGATTTCAGCAGCTTTAGGAATGGCTGTTGCAAGCCGTTACAAAGGACTGAAAAATCGTCAACACATAGCTGTGATTGGTGATGGCGCTATGACAGCTGGATTAGCATTCGAAGGATTAAATCACGGTGGGTTTGAAAAAGATGCCAACTTATTAGTGATTTTGAACGACAATTGTATGTCAATCGATCCAAATGTAGGGGCGTTAAAAGAATATTTAACGGATATTACAACTTCTCATACTTACAATAAAGTAAAGGACGATGTTTGGAAATTGTTAGGGAAAATCTCTAAGTTTGGACCTGATGCTCAAACGATTGCCTCTAAAGTTTCACAAGCTCTAAAAGGAAGTTTATTAAAACAAAGCAATTTATTTGAATCTTTAAATTTCCGTTATTTTGGACCAGTTGATGGGCAAGATGTTATTGGACTAGCGAAAGTATTAGAAGACTTAAAAGACATTCCTGGACCAAAAATTTTACACTGCATCACTCGAAAAGGTGCTGGGTATAAATTCTCTGAAGAAGGAAATCCAACAAAATGGCATGCTCCAGGCGTTTTTAATAAAGAAACGGGCGAAATAGTAAAAGTTGTTCCTAAATCACCTCAACCTCCAAAATACCAAGATGTTTTCGGTCATTCCATTGTTGAACTGGCTGAGAAAAATGATAAAATAATGGGGATTACCCCAGCAATGCCTTCAGGCTGTTCGTTAAATATTATGATGGCAGCAATGCCTGACAGAAGCTTTGATGTTGGAATTGCGGAACAACACGCAGTAACTTTCAGCGCTGGTTTAGCAACACAAGGGCTGGTTCCTTTTTGTAATATTTATTCTTCCTTTATGCAGCGTGCTTTTGACCAAGTTTTGCACGATGTAGCGATTCAAAATTTGAATGTTGTTTTCTGTTTAGATAGAGGTGGATTAGTTGGTGCTGATGGTGCAACTCACCACGGAGCCTACGATTTAGCATACATGCGTATGATTCCGAATATGGTTGTTTCTGCACCAATGAACGAGGAAGAATTGCGCAATTTGATGTACACAGCTCAATTAGAAAATCAAGGTCCATTCTCTATTCGCTATCCGCGCGGAAATGGAGTAATGACAGAATGGAAAACGCCTTTCAAAGAAATTAAAGTTGGAACAGGTCGAAAAGTGACAAATGGAGAAGACATTGCAATTTTAAGTATTGGACATCCTGGGAACTTTGCCCAAGAAGCAATTGACGAGTTAAAAGAATCGGGAGTTTCTGTTGCACATTATGACATGCGTTTTGTGAAACCAATTGATCAAGTGATGTTACACGAAGTGTTTACGAAATTCAAAAAAGTAATCACTATCGAAGACGGTTGTTTGATGGGAGGATTTGGTTCAGCTGTTGTTGAATTTATGGCAGACCAAGGCTATTCTTCACACATTATCCGATTGGGAATTCCAGACGAATATATTCACCACGGTACGCAAGAAGAACTTTGGGCTGATTGTGGTTTCGATAAGAATGCAATTGTCCTGACTGTTAAAAAAATGCTTGGCTGGTCTGAAACAGCAACAATTCTTAACGAAACAGCGGTTTAGGATTCACTTTTCTTCCTAAGTTTTAAATGATATTTGCTAGTCAATAGCTTATATTCTTCTAATCATGTTTTCATTTAAAATTCTATCTTCAAAATTTTCCAATGAACTCATCCTTTCTTCTTTTTATATCACAAATAAAGATAGTTTTCAGAAATTGATACAATTATTATTAAAACCATCTTGTTTTTGCTGCTTTTATGATTTGGTACTATAATTGAAATTGCTAGTTCAAGTTCCGAAAAATGAAGAAAAAACTAGCAGAAGAAATCAATGAGATTATTGCCATTACGAAAGATGATGAGTCGTTTTTATCAAGTAAAATTGAGCAATTGATTGAAAAACGGAAAGCAATGGAAGCAATCCCAATTCGAACAAGTGATATTAATGCTGTTTTTAAAGATTATTTGAAATCTGATTCGAAACCAGAATACCAACCCATAAAAACAGGCTGGAGGAATGTTGATGCAAGTATTGAAGGTTTTCGTCCTGGTGAGTTTATCGTTTTTGGCGGAAGGCCTGGAATGGGTAAAACAGTTGTCTTAATCGATTTGATAAAAAGAATTTCCTTGCGAGACCCTGTATTGCTTTTTGCTCTAGATTTGACTGCGGTTCAAATTTCAAATCGTATTATTTCAAGTATTTTGGATTATGAATTACCAATCAAAGGACCAGAAGATTTACACTCTATTAATAAAGAAAAATTAGATTTTTTAGCTGAATATCTCGAAGCTATGCAACTTTCAATTTGTGAAACAACTTTTGATTCGATGTTTGCTTTAAAGTCGTATTGCGACAAAATGGTAAAAGAAAAAGGCATTCGGGTAATTGCAATTGACTACCTTCAAATGCTTTCCAGTAATCGCTACCGCCACAATCGGGAGTTAGAGGTTAGTTACATCAGTCGCACCTTGAAAAAAATTGCTAAAGACTTAAATATTTGTATGATTGTCACTTCTCAATTGAGTAGATCCGTTGAAACTAGAGGGGGAGATAAACGACCACAACTCTCCGATTTACGAGAAAGTGGCGCAATTGAACAAGATGCTGACAAGGTAATTTTTGTGTACCGTCCTGATTATTATGGTATAACTACAGATGAAGACGGTAATTCCACTCAAGGATTATTAGAGTTGCAAATGGTAAAAAATCGTTCGGGTAAAATTGATCGTTTTTGTTTTCACCTGACATTTCCTTCTTTGAAAATTGAACCAATGAGAGATATTAATACCCCATTTGTTTTTGAGCGGAAACCATTTATTGATCCAAAAGATACTGAAACTCCATTTTAAAAACAAATAACACTTTACAAAATAATATAAGCCGTTGATTGAAACTTATGAGTCGTATTTACTGAAATAGACTTGAGGTTGTGTTCCTGCAACCCATTACGTAAAATAGTCACTACACCAAGTGCTATTTACAACGAAGCTACGCTTCATTGTAAATCAATTGAAGATAATCGTCAGCGGCTTTTTTAAAAAATAGTATGAAGCAAAATAATCTTGTAGAACTAAAAGAAAAATATGCAGCAGCCTTTAGATGCTTGCTACATTCTGGTTCATTCATAGATGATGCACCAAATGGCCTGACAAGTTTTGAACGCTATGCTTTATACTTACTTTCTATTGATCAACCAAGTGACCTTTGCGCTTTTTTCAAAATACATCATTTAGAATTGGAAAGTATCATCAATAAACCAAATTATATCACTTATCAATTGCCGAAAAAAAAGAATGGCATTCGATCGATTATTGCGCCAATTGGACGATTAAAAAGATTACAAAAAAAACTAAATTGCCATTTACAAGGTGTTTACTCAAGTTTAAAACCCGATGCTGCCAAGGGATTTGTTCTTCATAAAAAGGACAATAATTTAAAAACAAACATCGTAGAAAATGCATTGCCACACGTTGAAAAAAAATACGTTTTAAATATGGACATCAAAGATTTCTTTTCTTCCATTTCTGACCAGCGGATTTATTTGATTTTCAGAGCAGCACCATTCTGTTTTGATGTACAAATTGCGTCAGCATTAACTTATTTAGTCACTGTAAATCAATGTCTGCCTCAAGGCGCACCAAGTTCTCCGATTCTTTCCAATTTTGCTTGTTTATCGCTGGACCAAAAACTTACAACTTTTTCAAATCAAAATAATTGGAGATATACGAGATATGCAGATGATTTAACTTTTTCGTCAAATGAGCCTTTTACTCCAGAACAAATAGACTTCATCAAACAGATATTGAAGCAAGAAGGATTTGAACCTAATGAAAAGAAATTTAGAGTGCGAACTTCCAATAAGAAACAACTTGTAACAGGATTGGTGGTCAATGAAAAAGTGAATATAGAACGAAAAATGCTAAAAAAAACGCGTGCTATGTTATATGATTTACGAATAAATGGAGCATCGAAAGCAACTCAAAACCATTTTAAAATAGAATATCAACCGAGCGATGATGAACAACTTACATTTCTTCAAAAGTTAAACGGAACACTTAATTTCATTGGACAAATTCGAGGCAAAGAGGATGCGATTTATGTAAAAATGAAGTCTGAATTTTTTTCTTATTTTGCAATAGTTGAAGATGAAAGAAATAGCTATTGGTAGTAATTTACAAAAAGGAAAATCACTCAATCCCATACTTCTCCATCTTACTTACCAGCGTATTAATCGCCCAGCCTATTGCTAAAGCTGTTTGTCGTTTGTTACCATTGAAATGTTTTAAAACACGCTCAATGTGTTCTTTTTCAATGTATTCCCAATTCATCGGTTTGTTGAATGCTTCTTGTTTCAGTCTTTTTGGCAATACATCTGCAGTAACGGTTTCCTCATTAAAGACATACAACCTTGAAATGATATTTTCCAATTCGCGAATGTTACCAGGATACGAATAATTCAAGATAATCTCCATTGCTTCTTTCGTGAACGTTATTTTTTTTGCTTTGCGCAACTCCTTCTTTTTCTGACCGATAAAGAAATCAACCATTGCTTTTAAATCCGTTTTTCCACGTTGCAGAAGCGTTGGTAAATCCAACTCGACAACAGAAAGTCGATAATACAAATCCCAACGAAATTTTCCTTCTTCACAACGACTAACCAAATTTTGATTCGTAGCAGCAATCACTCGAACGTCAATTTTTCGTGCTTTTCCTCCTAATGGCATTACTTCTTTTTCTTGTAGAACACGTAATAGCGCTTGCTGCATATACGGTGAAATGTCGCCAATCTCGTCTAAGAAAATTGTTCCTTCATTTGCCAATTCAAATAAGCCTTCACTGTCTTTGTCAGCTCCTGTAAATGCACCTTTTTTGTAGCCAAATAAACGCGACTCCAATAAAGAATCACTAAAAGCAGAGCAGTTAATCGCAATGTAGGGCTTATTCGCCCTGATAGAATTGTGGTGAATATGTTTGGCTAAATTTTCTTTTCCTGTTCCACTTGCGCCCAAAATCAAAACGGTCACTTCGTCTGTCAGGGCAACTTTTCTTGCGTTTTCATAAATGCGTTCAATTGCTGGCGTAATTAAAAAACTATCGGAAACAGCTGCTTTCTTGACCTCTTGTTGATGGTAAAGAGCGGTCAAACCAATAGCAGATCGTTCCATCTGGATTTTAATCAATTCTGGCTTATCTTTTTTGGAAGTGTATTTTGCTGGGCGCGTTTGAAAAAGCGTAGTCTTCAAATTCAAACTCATGTGCGACAAATACCAAACAACTTGCATCGAAGGAGTTCCGGGTGAAACAAAAATATCAATTTCATCATCTTTCAATTCAGCCAAAAATGGATGGATTTTAGATTGAATTTCAGAGTGATCAATTGGATCGTGAACATCCAAGTAGCGAATTTCGACCAATCTATCAGGATAATTTTTCTGTAGATAAGTTCGCAAATGTAAAGCGCGTAAATCTTCCTCTTTTTCAGTGGAAAGTAAAATATGTTTCTCGTGTTTGTAAAAATATTTGTGGTAAGCGGCAGTTGGCCCATCTTCAATCACTTGACCATTGGTGAAATCGTGATGGTATGCGTGCCAAGAAACGAGAATTTTCATTTAGAATTATTTTTCACTAAAAATATCAATAATTGATAAGTAAATAGCTTTTTTGATATCAGAATCAATTATTTTTTACTTTAATTGTTGCTTTTTAGACATGGCACATACTTTGTCTATTTCGTGCAACCAACAATCAAATCCAATGCAACAAGTAATCATTAAGCAAATCACAGAAGAAGAAATATATCTACAACTAGAAATCAAGCACCGACTAGTGGCTGCTCTACTTACAGAAAATATCACACTCCTATCGGAGCTCTTGGATCCAAGAGGCGTTTTTTTTGGAAAGTTTTCTCGTGGTCAAGCGATGATTTATTTGATTAAAAAGTTTGACAAAGTGAAAAGGAAACCGGGACGTGACAATATGAATATTAACCACGGATTTTCCTTTGATTACCTTCCAAAGCAAGATGTGATTGAGTTTCGTTTTTCTGTTTTGGGCTCCGATTTCACAGGTAGAGATTTCACCCCGCCTGAATTTGGTTTAGCAAAAAGACCTGAATTTAACGAAGGCGTCATTCGCCTTGCTCTTGAATTTAATGCGGATAAGATTTCTTCCATCCGACATCCTAAAAAAGTCATTAAAGATTTTGTTGAGATTGCGAGGAGGAATTGAAAATTAAGGAAAAGTTTGGTTTGAGGGGGTCATATATAAAAATTAAATATTTTCTGTAATTCTTTGTTTTATGATTTAGAAGTAAAAAATTTTTTTAATTCAAAAAATCACCTTAAAGAAAATGGCTTAATAGTAAAACTGAAACTCATTCCAAATTTCGATTTTGAGCAATTAATTCTCTCATTGGGAGAACGTGTAAAGGTTATTTCACCAGAGGATTTCAAAAAAAAATAAAAATAGAATTTCCGAAGCTTTGAACGCATACATATAGGTTTTTCCAAACTTCAAAATTCATTTCCCAGCTAGTTTTAGAAAAAAATAATTTCCAGAAAGTAACCTAGATTTTTTAATTATTGTAATTTGGACAATAATTTTAATCTTAAGCTGTGAAAAAAACTAATATTGGCGCATTTGCCACGCTTATTTCTATCTTTTTTTTCTGGGGATTCGTCGCTGCAAGTAATGATATTTTAATTCCTGTTTTCAAGAAAGCACTTGATTTATCGCAATTGCAATCGCAATTAATTTCTTTTGCATTTTATGTTGCATATACCGTTGGGTCTTTACTTTATTTTGCGATTTCATCAATTCTTAAAAAGGATATTCTTAACCTTATCGGCTATCGAAATGGTTTGGCTTTAGGCTTGGTTATTTCAGCAGCTGGAACTTTATTGTTTATTCCTGCATCCAATAATGCTTCTTTTCTTTTATTGATTTCTGGTTTGTTTACTGTTGGTTTAGGTTTTTCGTTACAGCAAATAGCTGCGAATCCCTTGGCAATTCAAATGGGAGATCCTGAAAAAGGAAACATTCGCTTGAGTTTAGCTGGTGGAATCAACAACGTTGGAACGACTATCGGGCCAGTGATTGTTTCTTTTGCCATTTTTGGTGGAGTATCAAGCAATACTGAATTAAACCTAGAAGCTGTTCAAACACCTTATTTAATCTTAGGTGCAGCATTCTTAATTGCAGCTATTATTTTCAAATTTTCTTCCGTTCCAGACAGATTAGGAGATGAAAATGACACAACTGAAAAAGGAGGCGGCAACATTTTAGCAACCTTAAAATACCCACAAGTAATTCTTGGAATGATTGCTATTTTTCTATATGTAGGAGTTGAAGTTTCAACAGCAAGTAATTTACCTGAATTTATGAAACAAAAACTAGGAACGGCTGAAAACGCAGTTGCGCCCTATGTCTCTTTGTTTTGGGCAAGCTTAATGATTGGACGTTGGACCTCAGCAGCGGGTGCATTTAATCTTTCAAAAAGTATGAAATCACTTTTAGGTGTTATTTTACCTTTCGTTGCCTTTGGAATTTTTCTTCTTGTTAACTATTTAGCAGGAAATAAATTAGAAGCATTTTACCCGTATCTTGGAATTGTTTTAATCTTAATTGCAGCTGATAAATTGAGCGATGGTAACCCAGTAAAACAAATTCTTATTTATTCAGCCTTAGGAATTATTGCTTTATTAATCGGGATTTTTGCTTCAGGAATTACAAGTGTTTTTGCTTTTATTTCCGTTGGCTTGTTCTGTAGTACCTTGTGGCCTTGTATTTTCACGCTGGGCATTGCTGGACTTGGGGATAAAACGAATACAGCTTCAAGTTTATTGATTATGATGATTATGGGAGGTGGATTTATTTCAACAGTTCAGGGAGCTTTAGCATCGGAATCAATTTTAGGAATCCAATATTCGTATTTTGTGGGGGTTGTTTGTTTTGCCTATCTAGCATTTTTCGCTTGGAAAGTAAGTAGCGAATTAAAAAAGCAAGGAGTTAATAATTTTTCTTCAACTAAACAAAATAGCCATTAATTTTACATATTGTAAATAACGACCACTTAAGGTATGTATCTTATTAATTTCTCCGACTTCTTTACCTCTGCATTTTCAGTCGATTGTATCATCTTTGGCTATTCAGAAGGTAAAATAAAAGCCTTATTGATTAAACGCGCAATGGAGCCTTATGAAAATTTTTGGGCTGTACCTGGTGATTTAGTTTATCCAACAGAAGATTTACCACAAGCTGCAGAAAGAATTTTGTTAGAATTAACTGGTTTATCGCACATTCAAATGCACCAATCACAATCTTTTGGTAAACCAAATCGTCACCCTCAAGGGCGTGTAATTACCATTGCTTACTTTGCGTTAATTCGTATCGAAGACTTTGAAATTAAAGCATCCTCTTGGGCTGAAGATATAAAATGGACGGCAATGGATGAAATACCAGAATTAGCTTTTGACCATAATTTTATACTTTCTGAGACTTATGCCTTATTAAAACAAAAGCTTCTCAACGAACCAGTTTGCTTTGATTTATTGCCTGAGCGATTTACCCTGAATGAAATGCAGCAATTATATGAATTTGCACTCGAAACAGAAATGGATAAAGCTAATTTCAGAAAGAAAATCAAATATGTCCCATTGATTGCACACGACGAAAAACAACAAAATGTAAAGCATCGTCCAGCGAAATTGTTCTCTTTTAATAAAAAAGAATACTCCAATCAAGTTGCCAAAAAGGATTATCAGTTTAAAATGTAATCTTAGTAATTGAGCTTTTAATAGCTTGAACTGCATCATCTCTAATTATTTATAGTGCATTAAGAATTCAATTGTCTTTTTTGAATCGTTCTATTAAAAATTTAAAACAATCTTAATATTCAGTTGTTTTCCAATTTATGAAAGAGAAAAATTATGTTTTTTATACTTATTGTATAATTTACAATAATTTATTTTAATTTAGCATCAAATTATAAATCAAAACACTATGAAACAAAACAGACTTTTTACAAAAGGCGCATTTTTAGCCCTTTTTCTGTCGTTGTTTTCGTTGACTGCTCTTTTCGGGCAAACTTTGACGATAACTACAACAGTTTGTTCACCCGCTAACGAAGTTCGACTTACGGGTCCTTGGTGGGGTTGGAATCCAACAGGAGGTCCAGTTGCAGTTAGCAACGGTGACGGAACATGGACTTTTACTTTTAACCCAGCTCCAACTGCTGATATGGAGTATCTTTTAGTTGTTGATGGCGTTCAAGAAAACCTTATTCAGGCAATGGTAAACGGTGGTAGTTGTGCACCAATTACCGATTATTCAAGTTATGCAAACAGACAATGGTTAATGACTGATGGATTGACCATCACAAACACTTATGGTCAATGTGGTTCTTGTGGAGGTTCAACTTTAACACAAATGGACCTTCCTGTAACATTTGAAGGCTCAACAATCGAGTACGGTGTAATCGGATTCGAAGGAGCTCAAGCTTCTACTATTGAAGTAGATCCAACCAACGCTAATAATACAGTAGTAAAAGTTATTAAATCGGCATCTGCGCAACCTTGGGCTGGAACTACAATTACTGCTGCTGCAGAATTAGGATTAGCAACACCAATTCCTTTCTCTGCAACAAACAAATCAATGAAGTTGCGCGTTTGGTCTCCTGACGCTGGAATCACAGTTCGTTTAAAAGTTGAAGAACATGGAGATCCTACACATTCTGTTGAAACAGATGCGGTTACTACTGTTGCTGGACAATGGGAAACATTAACCTTTAACTTTGCAAATCAAGGTGCTGGAACAGCAGCTATTAATTTAGCTTATGCTTACGACAAACCATCTGTATTCTTTAATTATGGTGTAAACGGAGCAACAGCAGGAGAGAAAACTTATTATTTCGATGATTTAGAATTTGTATCAACACCCCCAGCTCCTGTAACTGTTACTTACCAGGTAGATGTAACTGAATATCTTGCTGGAGGTGCAACTTTAAATCCAAACGGAATCCGTGTAGGAGGAAACTTCACGACGGTTGGAGCATCTTTACCTGATTGGTCACCTGCAAATGCAGCTTGTGCTATGACAGATTTAGGAAATAATTTATGGTCTATCGCTGTAACTTATCCTGCATCAGCAATTGGAACAACTCAGCTTTACAAATTTGTAAATGGAGATTGGGGAACTAATGAAGGAGGAGGTTCTTCTCTAATTGCAATTAATGGCTGTGGAGTAAATGACGGGGGGGGGAATATTAACCGAACATTAGTTATCCCGGCAACAAATACAACTTACACGTACTGTTGGGATAAATGTGTTGCATGTGGAGTAGTTACTTTAGCACAAATGAATTTACCTGTAACATTTGAAGGTACAACCACAGATTACGGTGTAATTGGATTTGAAGGAGCGGAAGCATCTACTATTGAAGTGGATCCAACAAACGCAAACAATACAGTTGTAAAAGTGATTAAATCTGCAACTGCTCAACCTTGGGCTGGAACAACAATCACTGCTGCTGCTGAATTAGGTTTGGCTTCACCAATTCCTTTTACTGCATCAAACCAAAAAATGACGTTGAAAGTTTGGTCACCAGACGCAGGAATCACCGTTCGTTTGAAAGTTGAAGAGCATGGAAACAACACACACTCTGTAGAAACAGACGCTGTAACAACTGTTGCTGGTCAATGGGAAACATTAACGTTCGATTTTGCAAATCAAGGTGCAGGAACTGCTGCTATCAATTTAGCTTACACGTATGACAAACCATCTGTATTCTTCAATTATGGTGTAAACGGCGCAACAGCTGGAGAGAAAACTTATTATTTCGATGATTTAAAAATGTTTACTCAAGTAGCTTCAGGACTTCAAATTACGGTTGATGTTTGTTCAATTGCAGCAAACGAAGTAAGAATGACAGGTCCTTTTTGGAGCTGGGACCCAACTGCTGGACCATTTGCTGTAAATAACAACGATGGTACTTGGACATTTACATTAGATCCTGTTCCAACAACAGATATGGAATACTTAATCATCGTTAACGGAGTTCAAGAAAGTTTAATTTCTGACATGCAAAATGGAGGAAATTGTGCTCCAGTAACCGATTTCTTTGGTTATGCTAACAGAAAATGGGTAGTAGGTTCAGGAAATGTATTTATTAGCTATGACCGTTGTGTTCCTTGTTCTTACCCAGATATCGTAATTACAACTGAAGTTTGTACACCAGCAACAACTGTTAAACTAACAGGTCCAATCTGGCAATGGAATCCAAACTTTGGTCCAACAGCTGTAAGTAATGGTGACGGAACATATACCTTCACAATTTCTCCAGCACCAAACGATACCTTAGAGTATTTATTAGTGAAAGATGGTGTACTTGAAAACTTGATTCAAGAAATGGTTAACGGAGCTGGTTGTGCACCAATAACTGACTATTCAACTTACGCAAATCGTCGTTGGTTATTAGGTCAAGGTGCTGTTGCAAACACTTACGGAAGATGTTCACCTTGTTCAATCGGAATTGGTGAGTTAACAGATTCGGATTTAGTAATCTACCCTAATCCAGCTGATTCTAAAGTAACGGTATCAAGCGAACATAAAATTGAAAAAATCGAAATCTACTCAATGTTAGGAGCATTAATTGCTACAAAAACAATTGAAATGAACGAAACTGAAATAAATCTTGAAAGCTTCACAGCAGGTGTTTATACATTTAATGTATATGCAAACGACGCTGTTAAAGTGGTAAGAATTATTAAAAATTAAGATTTGATTGATTGATGAATGAAGGAGGAGGGGCAACCCTCCTTTTTTTTGAATAAGGAAGTATTCTCTTTCCTTCCCTTAAGGAGGGACAAAGGGAGACGAATAAATGCTAATAAAAACAGAATCTTTTGTTGTTCATAAGTAACTAAACCTATCCAACTATGAAAAAACTAAAACTAATATCCATATTCAGTTTACTTGCATTTATTAGTCAAGCACAATGGACAATGATTTGGAACGATGAATTTGACGGCACAACACTCGATAACACGAAATGGACAAAAGACATTGGTGGTTGGGGTTTTGGAAACAACGAATCTCAATATTATACGGATAGCCCAACGAACTTAAGTATTTCAAATGGTCAGTTATTAATTACAGCACGTGAAGAACAGTTCCAATCAAATGAATATACTTCTGCAAAAATTATTACAAAAGGTAAATTTCAAATGCACTATGGAAAGATTGAAGCGCGATTAAAAGCCCCTATGGGAAAAGGTTTATGGCCTGCATTTTGGATGTTAGGAACAAACATAGATCAAGTTAGTTGGCCGCGTTGTGGTGAAATCGATGTGATGGAACACATTAACAATAACCCGAAAATCAACGGAACTGCTCATTGGGATAACGTTGGACACAACTATATGGGTGGAGTTATTGATGCAGATGTTACTGAATTTCATAATTACACTGTTATTTGGGATTCGTTAGCAATTAAATGGTATATGGATGAAACACTTTATTTTCAATTGAACATTGCTAATGGCATCAACGGAACAGAGGAATTTCAACTTCCCTTTTATTTGTTACTAAATCTTGCTGTTGGAGGAAATTGGCCAGGATATCCAGATGCAACAACCGTTTTTCCTGCTGAAATGGCTGTTGATTATGTGAGAGTTTATGAATTTAACCCATTTGCAAGTATTAATGAACTCAATAGTGAATCACTTACATTTTATCCTAATCCAGCATCCGAGCATTTGATTTTTGAAAATTCAACCTTCGAAAAAGTAAACATTCTTTCTCTTGATGGAAAATTGATTACCGAAATACAACTAATTGAAAACTCAATCAATATTTCAAATTTGGATAGCGGAATATATTTAATTTCTATAAACGGTAAAAACGGAGATAAAATCACTAAACGTTTTGTGAAAAAATGAAGAATACTTAATCAAAAATTCATTTAGTACTTCACAATTTTCTCAGCACCAACAAAAATAAAACATCTATAAATAGTATCGTTTCTTTACTTCTGTCTTTGATAATACAATCTTTTTCCTAGCTCAGATTCACTAAAAACAGGTGGACAAAGTTCATTTGGTGTCGTGCAAAAAGGAATATCCTTTACTTCGAATAGCTTTTTAAAAGTGGTTTGTAACGCTGCCAATCCATATTGACCAAAAACGGTATGACCACCTTCGTACATTTGCTCCTGATATTCTTCAAAGGTGGTGATATAACCAGAATAGGAATTAGCATATGGACATAAAATCACTTCTTTTCCGCCTTGTGTTGCATATAAATCTTCAATTCCTTTTTTCAATCTACGACCAGCGGTGGTAGTAATTTCAAAAGGAATACTTACTAAAACGAGATTGCCAATTTCAACAAATTGAACAGGTAACACTTGTGGTGACCATGCTTGTTCTTCTAAAGCATTACGTTTAGCATATAATTTAAAGGTTGCAATCGTTGGGTCTACAAAATTCGGTATTGGTATTTTCTTGACGTCTTTTGCTCCTAACAAGCGTTTGTTGCCTGTTTCCAATGCGATTGCTTTTGGACCTTGGGCTTCGTATTTTTCGATTATTTTCTGTGATTCCTCATCGCGTTTAATTCTTGCTTTTGTTAATTCGTAAGCTTTAAAAAGTCGTATCCAAACTTTTGTCGCTTTTACAACCGCTTTTGGAGCAGCAGGGCCATCCATTAAAGCACCACCCAACATATCCATTCCAATGCAAGAGGGACTTGTTTTTTTAACGTCGGAGGTATGCGTGTAAAGTGTATCAATCAATAAGTTAGAAAAATCGAAATAACGCAAGGCACAGTGAATCTTACTTTCAGAGACAATTAGTTGATTTTCAGTTTCAATCAATTCTAAAGCTTTCTTAAATTGCAATTGTCCGTTATACTTTGCGCTTTCAACATCATCGGGAAACTTTCCTTCCCAATAACCTCTTTGCCAATGACGTTTTGGATTAAAAATAAATTTTGGGGTTACATCACCAGCAGTTCCTTGTGCAAAAGCACCAACATAATCTGGATTGAGTTTCAGAAAATGTTTTTCCAAATAAGTCGCTGCGTAACCTTTATTGTCAGCGTTAATTGCGGTGATGTCGTTTGAAATACTTGTTGCGTGTACACCAAACCAATTCAAAGAACCTAAGGGAAACTTATTTTCACCTTTAAATTGCAACAAGGTCATTTCGCGATTTACAGCTTTATTTCGTTGAGAATGTGGTAAAGGATCTACATCTTCATTGCGATTGTAAGCTGGCAAGGAACGATTAAAAGCAACTTCCCAATCTTCCGGAAAGAAACCTTTACTCAAGGATATTGAACACGGAACTATTTTTTGATTGGCTTTTATAATTGACTGAGCGATTTGCCAACTCAGCCAATCAAAAATTTCTGGAATAAAACCAGGAACTGACATGTTGTAAGACGCGTAATGACAATATCCAGCAGGTCCACAATGAGTATGTTGTGCCATAATCAACACATTTTCCTCGTTGAATTCGTGTGTTTCGTCGTCTTTTTGTAATAAATCAACAACAGCACTTTTCAATTCAGAAGGAATAAAACACAATTCACATTCAACAATTGCTACTTTGTTGCTGTTTTTATCTTTCAACACAAAAGAGCGAGCGTACAATTTTGTTTCCACTCGTTTTGAAACATTAAAAGCCATACTGTAACCTAACATTCCGCCTCCTTTTTTATAAATTGTAATGTCTGTTTTATCTAAACCAACACTAAAATTACTTTCTTGCGAAAAGACTGAAATTGAAGTTATTACCAGAATTAAAAAAGAAACAAGTCGCAACATATTTTTTGGAGAAAGTGAACTCCATAAATTTAGTAATTAAAAATCGTGCATTCTAATAACTTTTCGGATTTATTTTAATCAACCAATTTGCAATTTCTTAGCAGTTTATTCTTCCATTCGCAATTCTATCGTTCGCAATTATTTAGCATTATGTAAGTCCGTTTGCAATTCTATCGTTTGCAATTAGCAATTAAATAAGCACTCTGGCTATCCTTTAGCAATTAGTTTCTTACTTTTGCAACCTAAAATTTAAGCTTATGTATCGCTCGCACACTTGTGGAGAATTAAGAATGGAACACGTTGGAACGACTGTAACTTTAGCAGGTTGGGTACAACGTTCAAGAGATTTAGGTGGAATGACATTTACCGATTTACGTGATCGTTACGGTCTTACACAGTTAGCTTTCAATATGGAATTGAATGCCGATTTGTGCGAACAAGCAAGAAAATTAGGACGAGAATTTGTGATTCAAGCAACTGGAATCGTTATCGAACGCAGTAGCAAGAACAAAAATATGCCAACAGGTGAAATCGAAATAAACGTGACGGAATTGAAAATCCTGAACGCTGCGAAATTACCTCCATTCACTATTGAAGATGAAACAGACGGTGGCGACGAAATCAGAATGCAATACCGCTATTTAGATTTGAGAAGAAATCCAGTGTTGCAAAAATTGCGCTTGCGTAATCAAGTAGCATTGGAAACAAGAAAATACTTGGATTCAAAAGAATTTTTAGATGTTGAAACGCCTGTTTTAATTAAATCAACACCTGAAGGAGCGCGCGATTTCGTGGTGCCAAGTCGTATGAACGAGGGACAATTTTATGCTTTACCTCAATCGCCACAAACGTTCAAACAATTATTGATGGTTTCAGGTTTCGACCGTTACTACCAAATTGTAAAATGTTTCCGCGACGAAGATTTACGTGCCGATAGACAACCTGAGTTTACACAAATCGACTGTGAAATGGCATTTGTGGAGCAAAACGACATCTTGGAAATGTTCGAAGGATTGATCAAACATTTATTCAAAACTGTACGTGGCGTTGAATTTGAAGGTGCCTTCCCAAGAATGACCTACGCTGAAGCAATGGAAAAATACGGTTCCGACAAACCAGACATTCGTTTTGGAATGGAGTTCGTGAATCTGACCGATTTAACTCACGGAAAAAATTTCGTTGTTTTTGATAGTGCTGAAGCAGTTATCGGAATCAGTGCACCGGGTTGTTCCGAATACACACGTAAGCAATTAGACGAATTAACGGAATGGGTGAAACGTCCACAAATTGGTGCAAAAGGGTTGGTTTATATCAAATACAATACAGACGGAACCTTCAAATCATCGGTGGATAAATTCTATTCAGAAGAAGATTTGAAAGCGATGGCTACACGTACAAATGCACAACCGGGAGATTTGATTTTGTTATTGTGTGGTGATTTAGAAAAAACGCGCAAACAAATGAACGAATTACGTTTGCATTTAGGAACGACTTTAGGTTTGAGAAATCCAGAAGTGTTCAAGCCGTTGTGGATATTGGATTTTCCATTGTTAGAATGGGACGAAGAAAACGAACGTTATCATGCAATGCACCATCCATTCACCTCTCCGAAACCTGAAGATTTCCATTTGATAGACACAGAACCTGGAAAAGTGCGTGCGAATGCTTACGATTTAGCAATGAACGGAGTAGAATTGGGAGGAGGTTCGATTCGTATTCACGACAGAGCTTTACAATCGCAGATGTTTGACTTATTAGGTTTCACGAAAGAAGAAGCGCAAGCACAATTTGGTTTCTTGATGAATGCTTTTGAATACGGAGCGCCGCCACACGGAGGTTTAGCTTTCGGTTTAGATCGTTTGGTTGCAACAATGGGCGGTTCAGAATCTATACGTGATTACATCGCTTTCCCGAAAAATAACAGCGGTCGCGACACGATGATTGATGCGCCATCACCTTTGGATGAGAAACAGTTGAAAGAATTGGGGATTAGGTTGAGGGGATAATATCTAAGGTAAGGTTTTTTTTGGGTTTTTCGTACTTGCTGCTTAAGACTAGATTGGCGCTTAGATTGTTTTCTTTAATCGTACTTTCTCATTATTTTTTTTTTGCTGTTGAAGCGTAAAGAATGTTAAATCAAATGTAACTCAAGTTGAATTTTACACCGCAACTTTCAACGAAGCCAGAACACCGTTCCACAATTGAATACGCATTTTTAGTGCTGCTTTTGCACTTTCTAAAACTTCATTCCATTTTTGCTCATCATCGCCACACAATTCTTCAATCATCTTCAAAGAAATTGGTCCGTGATCATCACCATCTACCTCAATATGACGTTCTAGATAATACAATAACTTAGAAATATTAGCTTGACCTTTTGCTTGCATTTCCTTTAAGATTTCAATGAACATTTCAGGAATTAAATCTTCGCGACCAAAAGTGAAAACAGACGCAATACGATGAATGGAATTTGTTTGTAAAATCGAAAAAGTGAAGTTAACAAAATTGCGTGTTTCAGGATTAATATCCACTTTATTTAAAGCTTCTTCAACCGAGCTACCATTTTCAATCAAAGTTAAAAAAGCTTGAATTGTTTGTGTATCCGCGCCAATTTCAGTCATTGCATCTAAATACAACTCAAAATGACTCGCTACCTCTCCGTTTCTATCAACATCTGTCTCTTCTCCTAGTACAATTTCATTGATAAATCTACGTGTCGTTGGACTTCCAACAGGTTTCCAAGGCAATTCCACACACGTTAATCCGCGTTGTAACGCTTTCAACAGACTCATAAAATCCCAAACAGCAAAAATATGTTGCTCCATAAACGATTGGAAATCTTCAATTTCACTAACCTGAGAATAAAGCGAATGAGTGATTAATTCTTGACGTAATGCAGCGAGTTCAGTATTTATTTTAGCTAGATGCGAATTCATTATTAATTTATTTTTTCAAAGAACAAAAATAAGTAGTGTTTAGTTTAGAAATTCAATTTTATTGGAAATAAAAATCGTACAAAATCAAAATTTTAGATTTGACTCGTGCGATTAATAACTTTTTGACTTATTGGCTAAATCAACATTCTTTACTAGTCATGTTCTTTTTCCTCATGTTCACCAGCCGGAACTTTGAACTCGTTACTAACCTCAGGATGAGTGATTTCGCCACCTGTTTGTCCAGCAGGATATGATAAATAAATTACCGCTATACTAATTAACAAAACAATATACATTGAAAGATCCTTGAATGGATGTTTTTTCCAATTGAACCAAAATGCAACAATTGAAAATATTGCTAATACATAAGAAAGCAAAGCAAAAGTTTCTGCGGCTTCTTCATGTTCGTGGATTAAGTCGTGACTTCTTTTTAATTCCTCTGCGATTTCTTCTGCCCCTTCTCCCGTTGAAAAAGCTATAAATGCAAAGATTCCACTTAAAATAAACATTGCCAAAGAAACACGCTTGACGATTTCAGATTTAAAAACTATACCAACGATTAAAATAATTAAACCAAATAATGGTAGAAAAATTGGAAAGTGATTTACTAGTAAATGTAAGTGTGCTGCGTTGTTCATAATTTTTATTTAGGGCAAGTTACGGAAATTAGCAGCAAACGTTACGTTTATTGAAATTCACAATTGTAAATCCATTATTTTTGCACTATGAAAAGAAGGAGAATTAAAGAAATTTTAGGCCAAGAGGGTCAATCACTATTAAATACAGAAATTACAGTAAAAGGTTGGGTGCGTGCTTTTCGTTCCAATCGTTTTATACAAGTCAACGACGGTTCGTGCATGGGAACAATTCAAGCAGTTGTTGATTTTGAAAAATTCGAAGAAGCTTTACTAAAACGCATTACTACTGCATCATCCGTTGCACTAACAGGAACTTTAGTTGAATCACAAGGTTCAGGACAAGCAGTTGAATTACAGGTGAATACTATTGAAATTTTGGGAGATGCGCATCCAGACGATGTTCAAAAAACAGTAATGCAACCAAAACGTCACAGTTTGGAATTTTTGCGCGAACAAGCACATTTACGTTTCAGAACAAATACGTTTGGTGCGGTTTTCAGAATTCGACATTCGGTTGCATACGCCATTCATAAATTCTTCAACGACCGTGGGTTTTTCTATTTACACACGCCAATTATTACTGGTTCAGATGCTGAAGGAGCAGGAGAAATGTTTCATGTTTCAACTTTAGACCCTAAAAACCCGCCGTTAAACGAAGACGGTTCAATCAATTATAAAGAAGATTTCTTCGGAAAATCAGTGAACTTAACCGTTTCCGGACAGTTGGAAGCAGAGTTAGCGGCTTTGGCTTTAGGACAAGTGTACACGTTTGGACCAACTTTCCGTGCTGAAAATTCAAATACTTCCCGTCACTTGGCGGAGTTTTGGATGATTGAACCAGAAGTGGCATTCAACGACTTGAAAGACAATATGGATTTGACAGAAGATTTCTTGAAATATATCTGTTCATACATCGTTGAAAATTGCGCTGAAGATTTGAAATTCTTAGACGATCGTGACAAACAAGAGCAAGCTCAAAAACCTCAAAATGAGCGCAATGAATTGTCTTTAATCGAGCGCTTACAATTTGTCATCAACAATCCATTCAAACGTTTGACTTATACCGAAGCAATTGATGTGTTGATGAATTCTAACCATTACAAAAAGAAAAAATTTAAATATCCTGTTGAATGGGGCATTGACTTACAAAGTGAGCACGAGCGTTTTTTAGTGGAAAAAGAGTTCAATTGCCCTGTGATTTTAACAGATTATCCAGCGAAAATCAAAGCGTTCTACATGCGATTGAACGAAGATGGAAAAACAGTGGCAGCTATGGATGTTTTATTCCCAGGAATTGGTGAAATCGTTGGAGGTTCGCAACGAGAAGAACGCTACGACCAACTCTTGAAAAAATGCGAAGAGTTTAATATTCCTGCAGAAGAATTATGGTGGTATATGGACACGCGTAAATTCGGAACAGTTCCGCACGCAGGTTTTGGTTTAGGCTTCGAACGCATGGTGATGTTTGTAACTGGAATGTCAAATATCCGCGACGTAATTCCTTTCCCAAGAACGCCACAAAACGCGGAGTTTTAGGTTAAATTAATTAAATTTTGTACTATTGTATAAGACTTAGGTTAGAAAGAATCCTATAAAAAATTAATACATGAAAATTAATCTTGCTGATAGCACAAAAGAGCCTTCTTTAAAAAATCTTAATAAAATTATGCTTGAGGTAGCTAAAGATGCACTTGTTGAACAAAAGAAAATTGCATTAAGTATTGAAAATGCTATTCAACTTCAATTAGCTAAAGTTAAGAGTGAATATAGTTTTAAAAAGTGAAAAATCCTACATTAATTGTTGTTTGTGGTCCGAATGGTTCTGGTAAAACATCAATAACAAAAAAAATATTAAAGCATGAATGGCTTGACAACTGCACCTACATCAATCCAGATGAAATAGCCAGAGATATTTTTGGTGATTGGAATTCTCCTCAAGCGATAGTTGATGCGGCAAATTATGCAAATAAGTTACGTTATAATTTATTAGAGCAACGTGAAAGTGTAATTTTTGAAACTGTTTTTTCCAGCTCAGAGAAACTAGATTATATTTTGAAAGCAAAAGAACTAGGATATTTTATTCGAGTATTTTTTGTGTGTACTGATTCTCCAACGATTAATGCTTCTCGAATTGCTCGTCGAGTTATTCAAGGAGGTCATGATGTGCCAATTCCTAAAATCATTTCGAGATATAGTAAATCTATTGTGAATTGTGCTGTTATTTCTACTTATGTTGATCGCCTTTATGTTTATGATAATTCACGAGAAAATAAAGAGCCGAAACTACTTTTTCGCTCAAGTTATGGGATTATAAAAAAAACATACACTAATATTCATCCATGGGCAAATGAAATTTTCAAAGAATTAACTAAAGAAAATAAAGGTTAAAAACATCATTTGATTTTTCATTTGACAGATTTATTCTTGATATACTTTTTTACTTTTCCAAACAGTCCGTTCTAAATCCCTAAATTTGCGAGCGCTCAAAAATTTTGCTTATGAATGAAATTACGATCAAGCAAGCTCAAAAAACGGTTGACGATTGGATTAAAACAATTGGTATTCGCTATTTCGATGAGATGACCAACACCGCCATTTTGATGGAAGAAGTAGGCGAAGTTGCAAGAATTATGGCACGCAGATACGGCGAACAAAGCGAAAAAGAAAGTGATAAAAACAAAGATTTGGGAGATGAAATGGCCGATGTTTTATTCGTGCTAATTTGTCTTGCTAACCAAACAGGAATAGACTTAGAACAAGCTTTGATTAAAAATTTAGACAAGAAAACAACGCGTGATAAAGAACGTCATGCGACTAATCCAAAATTAAAATAATGACAGAATTAGGCTCCAAATACAGCGAACGATTAATCAAAACTCTAAAAGCTGGACATTCTGTTTTATCCATAGCTGGTCCAGAAAATTACGGTGAATTATTGCCAGAAATTGTAAAACTATTTGTCCCCGAAGCAGCTGAAGGTTCTCCAAGAGCAATCATTTTAGTTGCAAACGATGACGATGCAAAAGCTTATCATGAGGTTATGTCTAAGGCAGTAAAAGCCTTAGATTTAACAGTCGATTTAGTTTTCGAAAAAGGAAGTAAACTAAAGCAACGCAACGATTTATTTGACGGAACAGAAATAATAATCGGAACTACTCGTCGAGTTTGTGAATTGTATTTTCAAAATGGATTCAATATTGGAAAGTTAAAATTATTTGTAATTCTTCAAACTGATGAGCAAATTCGGGCAGGAAGTAAGGGATATATTTCTCGCTTGGCAGAAAGTTTACCTAAATGTCGTCAGTTGATCTTTACAAGAGTGGAGGATGAAGAAAGATTGAACGATTATATGGAAACGTTTGTTGGAAACTACCAAGTGGTGGAAGCGTGAGGGCTTAGTGGATTACAGATTGGAAGATTGCAAATTGCAGATTAAAAAATTCCTTAATTGTTGACTGAGGCTCTTGATGGCAACTCCAATTTAAATATCCTGTAAATCAACCATTCGCATTGCGATAAATGCTTTCAGAACACGTTCGCCAACACCAGGAACTTCCACGTGAATCAAATACATTCCAGAGGCGATTGGAATATTTGCTTCGTTGGTCAAAGTCCAATCTTGATAGGTAATCGGACTGTCTTTTTCAAATCTTCTAACTCGTTTTCCGTTACTAGTATAAATCGTAATAGTACAACGTTCTGGCAAGTTGGTGATTTTTATGCGGTTATCTAAGCGATTTCGTTCGTATTCTGAAAATGCATTATACGGATTTGGAACAACATTGATTAAGTCCAGTGCGTCTTTCAAAGCATTCACACTTCCAATTAAGGTGCGCTCTGTTTTCATACTCCAAGAATACATTGGTTTTCCTCCGTTTTTTCCTGTGGTTACTAGGTTTTTGTATTCTTTATTGATGCGAAGCTTAATCGTAGCCTCTGTTGAAAGTAAACTTTGTCCAGCTCGCAACATTGGATACATCACCCAAGTCATACTTCCGTAAAGTTCTCGTTTAGCTTGTGCTGAATTTGTTTCAACTTCCGACCATTTTTGATAGAGAAAGTTACTTGCTGTGTTTTCTGCTTCACTTGGAACATAAGCCGGGAAATCAAACCCAGGAACATATCCGTTGAGACTTGCTTGTTTGTAACTGAATATATAAATTGGATGAACTCCACCCATTAAAGGAGTTCCAACGTTGCTAACCATTCGCTCTGTTGGATTCCAAATCATATCCGCACCATTTTCACCGCCTAAAAATGAATTTTCTCCAAAAGCCATATAAAGTCTAGCACCAGATTCTAAATCAACGGCATAACCAGGAAACCAACCCATTCCATTTCCAGTGCCATCAGGTTGCCCATTTTTACCAACGCTTGGACTTTTGCGCATTCCACCAGGTAAAGCATTCCCAATATTTAAATTAGCATCTCTTCCTGTTTCAATAACAGGACAACGCGTCCATAAAGATTGATCGGTCGTGAAAACGATATTAACACTAGGTAAAAAACTGATGGAAGAGTTTGTTTTAGCTGAGCCAGGTCCAGCGGTAGAATTATAATACGATAAAGGCATATAATCCGCTTGGTAACCTACCAAACGATGAGGAGCAATAATTCCATCTAAGATTTTTTCAAATTTTGCTTCGTCATCAATCGTAACCTCATCTTTGTAATTACAAGGGTTTAAATATGTTGGTCCATCAGGTAAACAATCTAAGTCTTGGTCGGGCATGTAATCTCCTGAACGAATCCAATTGGTTGGAAAAAAGGCATCATTGTCTTGAACACCTGTCAACCAACGTTTAGAAGAATCTGCAAATGTCAAGGAAGATTCAATCATTGTTGTTGACCTAATAGGCAATTGACTTGAAGATCCAGAAAAGAAATATTTCTCTTGATAAATTTGAACTGAAATTCCCCATTGTGGAATAATTTGTTCGTTGTCGTTTGCAATCGTTAGTTGAGAAGTAACAGAATCGAGTAGTTCTCCATCTTTTTCATCGTAGCGATAAACAATCCAAGAGGCTGTATCAGCTGCATTTCCTGATGTTCCAGAAGTATAATTTCTAAATTTACATTCAAAATAGCCGTCTGCAAGATTCAATGGATCAACAACTTTCACATTGATTGGTGTTTTACTATTTGCGTAAGTTGGTGTGTCAAAGAAACCGTTTTCGAGAATAGTTGTAAGTGAATTATCGGTCAATTCTAAAGCTCTATTTCCATTACCGTAACCGTCTAATCTGGTAATTTCTGGCGACATTCCATATTCCAAATAGTGTAAAGTTCCACCTGCTTCTGGTTGTGGATTGTGAGGAATTGCTTCCATTACTTTCACCTCGCCAACTGCTGCTTTTCTACTTGCAATGTATCTTTTCTTTTGGCCGTCAATCGAACTTGGATCATCGGGAATATATTGCTTGAAATTGTTATGCGCATAAGCAACTGCAATGAAATAATAACGCTTAAAATTTACCAATTTAGGACTTCCTAAAGCGAATAGATCCCTATCTACTCTAAAACTGTGACGAATTCCTTTATTATCTCCATTCACGCGTTCAACAGGGATGCTTGCGTTCAAATCGTCGCTAAATTCAAAATTGATAATTTTACTAATATTGTCTTTAATGTCACATTGAGCAACTAATCTTGCTTTTGCAGGATCGTTCAAATCAGAAACAGATGTTTTGTTGTCTTTTAATTGATAAATCTGATAACCTTGAAAGCGATAAAAATTGTCAGAATTTGGATTTCCAGAAACAATAAAAGGATCAAACTCAGCATATTTTTCATTGAAATTATTAGAATTTGATGGATTTGAAATTGTTAAAATGACTTCATTACTCAATTCTTGAATCTGTAAATCTGGAGCGTGAGGTCCTTCTAAAACTTTAAAACAATTTTCAAAAAGAGCTTGGGCTTTGTCATCGGCACGTCTTAAAGACTCTACAGATTCAAAAGGTTCTCCAGAAGTTGAACGAGCCCAAGCAACCCCAACCGTGATATTATTTACAGCTCCTGGTTTTAAAACAAAAGGTCCTGCTGATTGCACAAAACGTCGGTCATTTGGAGTATTATTTGCTGTTTGTTCTGTCCAATTTGCTTGAGGTACACCACCAGTTCCCCATCCAAGCGGGTCGGTTGTTCCTGGAAACATAAAATCACAAGGCACTAATGGATTTGCTTCTGGAGAAGAAATATGTCCACTTCCACCATAAACAAATTTGCTTCCATCCTTCCAAATTCCTCGGAGATAATTGTAATAATCTGAGGCGCTTGTGGGGTCTGTTTGACTCGGATTAGCACCATTTGTTGTATTGGAATAATACAAAAACCGTCTCATTCCGTATCGTTCATTATCAATTAATCCATCGCCATAACCGATTCCATTCAATGCTTCATTGTTTCCAATTCCAAAAGCATTATCAATTCCGTCATTGTCTTGGTAAGGTCCTTCAAAAAAGTCAACCCCAACTGCTGGAGGGGAATAACCATAACCTTTGTAGCCTGCATTGTCTCCATCGTAATTATCACCGTTGTAATAATATCCCAAACCTCTACTCACATCACAACCAACATAATCGTCTTGTGGGTCGCCAAGCGCTCCGTCTGTGAAAAACCCGAAATACGTGTTATAAAGCGTTTGTGTTCCACGATTAATCAATTCATAATTATAGAAAGTCATATTGTTGATTTCATCATTAGAAGAAAAAGCAAAAGCTTGTGCTCTAATTTCCATCCCAATTGGGTCAGCGCCCGTTTCTGTATGAATATTTCCTTTGTCATTCATAACCCACCAAAAATTTTGATCGCCATAAAGGGAAACTTTACGGTCAGCACTACATTCTTTTGTACGTTTCAAATCATACCAAGGGAAATCACCATCTTGCCAATTGTAGTTTCCATCGCTGTTGAAATCAAAGAAAGGCGCTAAATAATAATCTTGACCTTGCGAAACATCCCCGTGAGCAGGCCAATTTTTAATAATTTCAGGAACTTTGTAACCTGGAAATAATTCACTCTGTGTATTTGTTCCGTTTTCACTATCAGCTATTCCTGCTTCGTACCAAGCGTTAAACTCACGCACCATATCCTGTGTGGTCACAAAATGTTTATCGTATTTTTTACAGTTTTCGTAATTCGTTTCAGCAGTGACGTTAGACAAAGGTCCCGACCAATAATCTTGACCATTTCGATAACGCAATGCTGCCAATTTAAGTTGGTTGTTTACATCAGTACCTCCCAACCACAACGCCGCTGTGAAAAGTGCCATAATCCCAGAATTTTTTGGGATTTCATACATTGAATTATTTTGATTCGGAATCTGCCAAAGATTTCCTGCTGTATGAATCATTGCACGCACATTATTCAGCTCCATAAATGTGGTTGTTGTTGGTGGTGCGCATCCTGCAGCTTTTGCGGGTGGAGTTTTTATTTTATAGGTGCCATTATATACTTGAGAAAAGGAAAAATATGAAGAAATTGTAAGAATAAAAAGCAGTAGAAATCGAGTCATACTTTGGATTTTGGCTTGAATATAGAAATAAAAAGTCTTTTAATCGTAATTTTGAAAGATGAATGCTATACTTAACAACGAAGATGTTCGCCAATTGGTGGAGGTTTTCTATTCAAAAGTTTTAAAAGACGAATCGCTGATTCCCTTTTTTAAACACTTGGATTTTGAAGCGCATCTTCCCAAAATGATTCACTTTTGGAGTTTTGTTTTGCTTGATGAACCTGGTTACACTACCAATGTCGTTGAAAAACATTTAAATATGCCACTTGAACCTGTTCATTTTCAACGTTGGCTTTCCTTGTTTAATGAAACAATCGACGAACTTTTTGAAGGTGAAAAAGTAGAATTAGCAAAACAAAGAGCTGCAGTTATCGCTTGGACGATTGAAAGTAAGGTAAAAAACAACTAACTATATGTATTGATAAATTATATTGATAATTTTCAAATTAAAACCTAGCTATTTTCATTTCGAATATGGAAAATATACACTATTGAACCTTGTTTAGATCTGAAAATAAAAGCAATCAATTCAACAATTATTTATCTAAAGTGTTAAGTTTCAAAATTTCAAGTGCATTTGCTACATTTTTACAATCTCAAAAAAGTTGCAAAATGTAATTAATTTATATAATATTGTACAAATTACAAAAACTAAACCTTTGCTTAAAACTACTATTTCAAGCCTTTTTGTGTTTTTGACTTTTGCTTTCTTTTCGCAAACAAATGTTGTGAAAGTTGAAAAGCAAAACAATCAATGGGAATTGCTAGTCGATGGTGTGCCATATTACATTAAAGGTGGAGGTGGAACCGTTAAAATGGAAGAACTAAAAGCGGCAGGTGGAAATACAATTCGTACTTGGGGTTTAGAAAATGCACAGGAAATTCTGGACAAAGCACATAAATTAGGATTGAAAGTAATGTTGGGTTTGTGGGTACAACACGAACGCCACGGTTTCGATTATAACGATGCAGATAAAATAAAAAATCAATTAGAGGGCTTTCGAGTTGCCGTTCGTAAATATAAAAATCATCCTGCGCTACTTATGTGGGGAGTTGGAAATGAATACGAATTGGAATATTCAAATACAAAAGTGTGGGCAGCTGTGAATGACATTGCAAAAATGATTCACGAAGAAGATAAGAATCACCCAACTTCAACCGTAACCGCGGGAACAAATGCCGAAAAGTTAAACTTCGTAATGACTCAATTAACGGAAGTTGATATTTACGGAATCAATACTTACGGTGATATTGAAAACGTGAAATCAGTTCTTGAAAAAGGAAAATTTGAAGGTGCATATATGATTACCGAATGGGGACCCAACGGACATTGGGAATCTCCGAAAACGAAATGGGGTTCTTCTGTCGAACAAACAAGTACTGAAAAAGCTGCTGTTTATTTGAGTCGTTACCAACGCTGTATTGCAGATCAACGCAAGCAATGTATCGGTTCATTCGCATTCCTTTGGGGACAAAAACAAGAATACACAAGCACTTGGTACGGATTGTTAACTGAAAATGGAAAGCAAACAGAAGCAATTGATGAATTACAATTTTGTTGGTCGGGAAAATACCCAGAAAATCGCTCTCCAAAAATCGAAAAGCTAACTTATCAAACCACTGATTCTAAAGAAGCTGTAGAAGTAAAAACAGTTTCTTTTAGTGCGATTTTTAAAGCCAAAGAAAAAATAAAAGTGGAGTTAGTAGCTTCTGATTTGAATAAAGACAAACTAATTTACACCTGGGATTTATATCCAGAAAGTACCGATTTAAAATCTGGAGGAGACGCAGAAAACAAGCCAGTTGCGATACCCGGAAAAGTGAAAGGAGATGGAGCAACAATTGTTTTGAAAACACCAATCACCGAGGGAAGATATCGCTTGTTTGTTTCTGTAACTGACGGAAATAAAGTTGCTTACGCCAATTTCCCATTTTATGTAGAAAACGATCCTTCGGCGCAAGCAAAAACAATTGGTTTAAAGAAACAAACTTTAAAATCGTTTGATGAAGAATAAATTAATCTTACTAACACTTGGTTTTTGCAGTTTATTTGCAAGTAACTTTCACGCTCAAATGTTAGTGGATTCAACGACTTTTGAAACTAAATCTGTTGGGCTTTTCCCGAAAAAACTACAAACTGCAATGGATAACATTTCGGTTTCTGGTTATTACCGCTTTTTGGGCTGCTACTCAGCAATGGAAAATCAATATGCAGAATTTGGAGCGATTAAAAAACGTGTTTTCTTGGGCGACGACAGCAACATTCCGCAGTTAATGCTCAATATCGGAGGAAGACCAACTAAAAACACTTCTTTCTCAACAGATTTGTTTTTGTGGACACCACTAACTGGAAGCACAACAGACTACTCAAAAGGATTAAACCTTGGTGTAAATTTAACAGGTGTTCATTCCACTAAATATGGAACCTTTGGAATCAAAACTGGAGGAATTCATTGGTACACCTTGAGTCCAATGACTTTTGCTTCCAATACAGGATACAATCGTTTTAGTGTTTTCGAACGCAATCCGTGGGATCCTAATACAGCGACATTGATAGGACGTTATCGAAAATTTTATTCTGATGGTGCTTTAAGTCAAGATGAACGCTGGGGACAACAAGCTTTTCAAGGATTTATCTTCGACGGAAATAACCTTCCCAAAGGATTTTCCTTTGCGATGATGCACGGAAAATCTCAATTCAACGGTGGAACTTTACCAACACCAAACTTGATGACAGCTGGTAAAATCAAAAAGCAATTCGTCAATAATTTCGTTAGTGTGAATGCAATCACAAGTAAAACATTCACAGATAGTTTGGCGCGTTTATCCATAGGTTACAATCTAATTACATCCGAATTCAAATGGAATTTTGGTCAAATTGCTTTGTTGGGAGAAGTAGGTGCAGGAAATTATTTCAGTCCAACTTCAGCAGGTGAGTGGGGCGAAGCAATCGACATCAAAGTTCAGTTTTCAAAAGAGTTAACCAAATTTCCGATCGAAGTGCGTTATTACCAAATCAGTCCAAAAGTGATCAACAACAATGGCGTTTTTTGGAATACTTCAGTCGCTGAATACAACGATGCTTTTGCAACTGCTGAAACACCCGGAAGCCAAACACCTTTGATTCCTTTTGCGAGTTCGTTGGTTTCGATTGGTCAATTGACAAACAACCGCCGTGGTGTGATTTTGAACACTGATTTAAATTATAAAAAACATAAATTGACTATTGGTTATAGTGCCTCTGGAGAAATAATCGGTTTATCAGACAAAATTACTTACGGACATTTGGCAAATAATTTAGCGCTCTCGAGATTTTGGCGTTGGGCTTTTCCCGCAGGCGTTGGTCCTTATGGAAATTTGAGTAAAATCTATCGTGGTGTTTACGAAACCGTTGAAATCACCGATTCTATTTCTGCAAAAGGATTTAACGCTATTGAAATCAGCTATAAAACTGAATTCAAACTTTTTGGAAGAGAATTATTAGTGTTTTATCTTGGAGGTTTACACAGTGTTCAACGCGATTTTTCTGCTTTGCCAAAATATTCACAAAAGGCTTATTTACAGAGTTATAACAATCAATTAGAGTTTTATTATTTATTGTTTCCAAAGGTTATCCTTTCCAATTATTTTGGTTACGACCGCATTATTGCTAACGAAAATACGGTGCTGGATGCAGTTTCAGGAAAAGCAAAAAACCAACGTGGTTATAGCTACGCCGTTGGGTTAGATATTCAGTTGGCAAAAAACACAGGTTTGTATGTTCGTCAGCGCTGGATGAATTACCAAGATTTTAATTTCTCCTTGGATCAATACAAGGGAATGGAAACAACAGTTGAACTAAAAATATTCTTTTAATATGAAGTTTTTTATACTCTTATTAGCCAGTTTTACCAGCCTTTTGACCTTTGCGCAAGATGGTAAAAAAGTGCAATTTGTTGGTGGCGCTCGTTCACTGATTTCTCATTCAGATTTCACTTCCGATGCAGAAGATACCGTTACGGCAAGAAAAAATACTGGTGGTTATGCCCTGATTGATTTAGGAATTAAAATCAACCCAAATGCCAATACAGAAATTCTTGGAATGCTTCGAATTAACAATGCGTTCGGAGGATTTTGGGGAAGCGGAGTTACATTTGATGTACGTCAACTATACGTGAAAGGCGTTGCCGGAAATGTGTTGCGTTACCAAATCGGGAACATCGACTATAAATTGTCACCTTATACGTTCTATAATCACAATCCTGATTTGTTAGTTCAATCTTCAGGAACGAATAAAATCAAAGAAGAAGTCTTGAATTACGAATCGTTTTATACGAACAAAAACACATGGCGTCAACAAGGAGCTGCGGCAGATTTTGCTATTCAGTTTCCTAAATTCATTCAAGAAATTAAATTCAACGGCTTTATTACTCGCTTAAATCCAAGTAATTTGAATAACATTTTGGAACGTTTGTATGGTGGAGGCTCAATCACCTTAACGCAAAGCAAATATTTCTCAATTGGATACAATCACGTGAGTGTTTTTGATTTGAAGCAAACGGCAAACAACAACGACGCTTACCGAAACAACGTAAACACCTTGACTTACGAATTGAAATTTGACCAAGAAAAATACAAAGTTTCAGTGGACGGAGAAAGTGGTTTATCCTCTAGTTTTTCTACTCAAAACAACGAAGGAAAATTGTCCGATTACTTCGTGAATGCAAAAGCAAATTTAGAATTGAAAAAAGCAGGATTGAAAATACACGTTGGGTATATGGACAATGGCGCAGATTTCAGAAGTTTTGGTGCGCAATCGAAACGTATTGATTTCAACCAAACAAATAATTTCTTTGAGCGCTATACCAATGATCAAATCGTGCGTCCACTCTCCAACTACGATTTATACAATGATCCAACGCTTTACAATGCAAGTATTTCTACTAAAATAATGGCGTATAATCCAATGATTAATAATGTACTTCCGTATGGAACGGCAACTTTCAATCGTCGTGGTTTGTATGCTGGAGCACATTTTAATGACAAGAAAAAAATCATTTTAGCAGACCTTTCTTACTATCGTTTGAGTGAAGTTCGCGGACAAGGAACCTTTGAGTTGCGCAAATTCAACTATTTAAACTCCAACCTTCGCTTCAACTTTTCAAACTTTATGAAATGGAAAAAACAGCAAGTTTTACAGTTGGGAATTGCTTACCAATCTACCAATCGCACAAGCGAATTTGACTTCGAAAAAATCGATTTAAAAACATTAACGCTGCATACTGGTTTAGAGTTAGAAGTGATTAAAGATTTAACGCTTTTGGGAAATATCTATTTTTTTAACACCAACGGAAACGAAATAATGCCAATCAGAAACACAGCGGGTGACATCATCAATTTCTACGGCGTAGTCGCTGGTGGTTACGAATACAATCTTTCTGGCGGATTGAAATTTAATTTCTCAAAAGACATCTATTTAGCTGCCATTTTTGAGTCGAATAGAAACAGTCTGAATGACCAATTGGCTTATCGTTACAAGCAAGTTTTGTTGTATTACATTATGAAATTCTAACTATGAAAAAAGTACTCACATTTATCGGAATTGCAGTTGTACTTGTGGCTTGTCGCAAGAAAGAACTCGACAAAATGGACGGACCATCATTGCAAGATTTGAATGGACAATTTTCAGTTATCTCAACTTTGGAAGCTAGCAAAGATTCTGTAGATTTTTCAGCGAGCGAAACCGTTTTCTTTACGGCTGAATTTTCAAAAACCATTGCTTGGAAATTGGATATTATCGGTCTAACAAGTGGTGCGGTAAAAACCATCGAAGGTACAGGTAATGCTTTAACAGAGTCGGTGACTTTATGGGCTGGAAGTACGACTTCTTTACCGCTTTTTAAATCAGAAAACTGTAAGGTACAATTGACATTTACTGGCGAAACTGACACACTAGTAGATTACGTGAAAGTGATTCAGCCTAAAACAAACGCAGGTTACGTGGTGGCAGATTTTGAAACAGGATTCAATTCTGGCTGGACCTATTTTATTCAATCTGGAGCCGATATGGATTTTCAAGTGAAATCAGATATCACAGCTCCACAAGGAAATGCTTATTACAATCTTGCAGGAACAGTTGATTGGGATTGGTTAATAGGCTTAGTAAACTTCAAAGCAACAGCGGGTGGAAATCCAACTTTTCCTTTAAATTCAAATCCGAACAATGTTTACTTTAATGTGATGGTTTGGGGAGATGGTTCATTAACCAATAGTTTGGTGTTGTTCCAATTTGAAGAAGATGAAAACGAAGATGGAACATTTACAGCAGCTTCTGAAGATCAATACGCGGTTGAAATTCCCGTGAATTGGTCGGGTTGGAAATTAATTTCGTTAAAATATAGCGATGTTCCTTGTTTAGTAAATGGTCAACCAGCTGCTCCAAATGGCGATGGTGTTCACAACTCAAATAAAATCAAGCAAGTGAATATGTTGCATTTAGCAAATCCATCATCGGGTTATGCGAAAGCAAAATTAGATTACATCATTTTCACTGAAAACGGACCTTTGAATCCATAATTTAATGAAGCAACTCCTATTCATACTGGCTTTTTCTCCTTTGTTGTCATTGGCACAAGATTTTCCAACACGTACTATCAATATGGAGGAAGTAAACGTTTTGGGTAAAAAATTGCGTTTCAAAAAAGTTGGATTGTATGATGAATCCTTTGCCGACCGACCAAATATTAAAGGTTTTAGCCAATTAGAGATTTTTACGGATGCTGTTACAGATGAAGTTTGGACGGTTAAAAATGCAACTTGCATCGGGATTCAACCAGAAACAGACACAAAAGATGCTTTCTTAAAACTCAATTGGAACAAAGACCAAGACGGTTGCGATTGGGTTGGAATGGGCTTCGGTTGGGATATGTGGTCAGCGAAAGATATGGCGTATATCAAAGACACGATTGCTATTGAATTGGAAGTGCGTTCAACTGGGAAACCTTTCACGAATTTACCTTGGGCTTTTGGTATCGAAGATTATGCAAATCGTCAAGCGTGGTTGGGCTACAACACTGCCTTTTTGATGGCCAAAGAAATTACAAATGAATGGACAAAAGTTCAGATTCCGTTCAGTTTGTTCCCTTTTGATGAAAACGAGGTCGATTTAACAAGTGTCAAACAATTGATCATACAGTTTTTCTCCGAAGGAAAAGTAGAGATTAACAGCATTAAAATTGTTCCGTTTACAGGTAAATTGCGCCAAGAAACAATAGCCAGTACAAGTAAAGTTTCACCAAAACTAGATGGCGATTTAAGCGATTGGAAAGCACCTTTTACTGAATTTGAAAGTGGGCATTCATTTGCCGTTCATTACAGCAATGACAGCTTGTTTGTTGCCGTAAAAGTTGAAGATCCAAGTCCTCGTGAGAACGGGCAAACAGGAAGCAATTTGTGGAACGGTGACGCAATCGAAATTGCATTTTCAACAAATACGAAAGCTGACCCGAAGCGCAAGTTTTTCTTATTAAGCGACCAACACATCGGTATCAATTGTGGAGCAAATCCATACGCTTGGGATTGGAAGGAAAGTGTTGAATTGAAAGCAATCGATTTTAAAATCCAAAACAACGCAACAGGCTATACAGCTGAAATCGCAATTCCATACAAACAACTTTACAAAACGACCTTAAAATCAGGTGACAAAATCGGCTTCGAAATTGCCGTTGACCTCAACACCACCGAACAAAAACGCCAGCGTCAAGACCGTTGGAACAGCCACAATACCGAAGGATTTCACTTGTCGCCAGGGAAATGGGGAGAAGTAAGCATAGAATTTTAATTCTTAATGTTGAATTTTTGATTGGTTCTTCACGTGCTTTTTAACAACATTCACATCAATTTACAACTTATCTTTATATCCCATTTCGTCGATTTCAATGTAAAGCATTTCATCCTCAAAGCCAATTACTTTCCAATACATTCTGAAGTCATTGATGCCATTTCTAAAAAACAGAACTTGGTCGCCAATATTAAAATCGTGTAATAGAAATTCGCTTTTTTTCATTGGGTTTATTCTATAACTTTTGATTAAAAAAAACAATTTAAATATTATTTTCTCTCAAAGATAATGTTCTTTAAAATTAGAATTATTTCAACTAAACTTGATATAAGTTACAAGTATTATTCTGTAATATTTTCAGTAGTTAGCTAATAAACAACCATTTACTTCATAACCCTTTCTCAATGTATCCCGATACATTTTCAAAAACGTTATTAGTAACTAATTGCTTCTGAGCGGTCTGCCCGCGGAGCAGCGACGCAGTCAATCCAATTTTAATAATCGAATCTCAAGTTGTTAAATTGGAAATGAGATTTTTGGTTGTTTGGTGGTTGAAAATACATGATTTAATTGCAAGAGAACACCAGTTTTCTAATTCAAAATTTCTTTCTTCGACTCAGAGAAAAACAATCGTTCCTTTTATTCCCTCTTCAACTTTTCATTAAGGGGAAACTAAATCGTACTTCGAGTAAAGATTTCCTAAGATTTCCTAAGATTTCCTTTGATCCAAAATCCTAATTAAACATTAAAAATTAAGCATTAAAAATCATTTGTCCCTTCGAGTACAGATTTATAGAAATTTTCTTCGCCCCAAAATCCTAATCAAACATCAAGCATCAAAAATCAACAATCCTAAAGCGGTATACTAATCCTAAAGGTCGTCCCTTTATCAATTTCGGATTTCATTACAAAAACTTTGCCCTTGTGGTATTCTTCAACGATGCGTTTCACGAGTGTTAAACCCAAGCCCCAGCCACGCTTTTTGGTTGAAAATCCAGGTTGGAAAATGGTTTTGAATTGTTTAGGAGTCAGCCCTTTTCCGGTATCGCTAATGTCGATGTGAACCCATTCAGGCACTTTTTGCATTTCAATGGTCAAATTTCCTTTTCCACCCATTGCATCGACGGCATTTTTACAAATGTTTTCTACCACCCATTCAATTAAAGATGAATTATGAGGAACAATTATCGGCTCTTCGTCCACGACTTTAAACACGATTTTTACCTTATCAGAAAGACGAGCACGCAAATACTCAAGGTTGTTGCCGATTGTCACCACTAAATCTTCATTAACCAATTTTGCGCCCGAACCAATTTTAGAGAAGCGGTCGGTGATTTTTTCTAATCGGTCCAAATCTTTTTGCATTTCGTTGACAATCATTGGATCCGTATTGTTTGATTCCAAATAAGAAAGCCAAGCCATTAAAGAGGAGAGAGGTGTTCCCAATTGATGTGCTGTTTCTTTAGCCATTCCGGCCCATACTTGGTTTTGCTCTGCTTTTCTAAAAGTGGAAAACATTAAATAACCAACGATTACCACTAAACCCATCACCCCAAATTGAATGTATGGATACCAAATTAATTGCTTAATCTCAGGACTATCGCTGAAATACAAGATTTTTTCTCCTGTACCGAAATTGATTAGAATTGGTTCATTTTGTTCTCTAAAGCTTGCAATTGTTTTAGAAAGATTTTCCTTTGAAATTTGATTTTTAGGAAGGTTTGTTGCCTCCACTTTTTTATTGTTTTGGTCCATCAATAAAACAGGAATGAGCGTTTTATTGGTAATCAATTCCTTGTTAAACGATTTTATCAAAGAGTCGCTTTCGTGTTCTAATCGCAATAATTCACTCGAAACACCAAAGACAAAATCCATTTTCATATCACCAAAAATAGTAATCGTGAAAAATCGTCCTTCTTTTTTCCAATCGTTTGCTAATGAAACGATTTCATTATCGCTTGGAATGGAGTCATTTGTTGCGCTTTTTGGCAGATTCCGATGTTGAGAAAGTGTTCCGTCGTCGTTCAACAGAATAACAGGAATATCTTTATTGGATTCAATGATTTTTAGTGCGAAGTCAATGTCTTGATTCAGCGATAAATCGGAGGGATTTAGGATTGTTAATTGCGCATCAACCACTGTTTGGATTTTTTCGCGCTCTTTTTCTCGAAGTGCAGTGAAAATCTGTGTCGTTAACTTCACTAATTCCACTTTTTTCTTGATAGCATCTGCCCATTGTTTTGCTTTGTCGCGTTCGCGTTCAGCAATTTTTGAAACCATCGAATTAGACACAAACAGCGATGTACCAATGATTAGCAATGAAATTAAAATCAGTGCGATTTTCCAGCGTTGTTTGGAAGAATAGATGTCCATAGCTTTGCGAAGTTAATGAGATTTTGTAGAAACGAATTTTTGTTGGAAAAATTGAATTTTTATCCCAATCCGCCTACTACAATTTTATCCCCATCAATCAAAACGGGACGTTTAAGAAAGGTGTATTCTTCTAAAATAAGGTTACGAAAGTCATCTTCGCTGAGGTTTTTGTCTCTTAATCCAAGACTTTTGTATTTGATGGCTCTTTTAGAAAACAAAGCTTCATAGGAACCAACTTTTGCTTTTAATAAATCCAAAGTAGGCGCATCAATCGAGTTGGTTTTAATATCTACCAACTCGAAATCAGCACTTGGGTTGAATGCTTTTATCAATTTTCTGCAATTGTCGCAGTTACTTAAATGATAAATGCGTTTCATTTTAACAAAATTCGTCGTAAGCTGCAGCAAGATTCGCAGCAATCATTTGAGCTGTTCCACCTTCAATATGGTGACGCTCCAAGAAGTGAACTAATTTACCATCTTTAAACAAAGCTATTGATGGTGAAGATGGGGGATATGGCAAGAAATACTTGCGCGCTTGTGCAACAGCTTCTGTATCAACTCCTGCAAAAACAGTGGCTAATGCATTAGGTGATTTGTCGTGTTGAACAGATAATTTTACTCCTGGACGCATATTTCCTGCCGCGCAACCACAAACAGAGTTTACGACCATTAATAAAGTTCCTTGTGTGTTTGAAATCATATCGTCAACTTCTGAAGCGTTTGTTAGTTGAGTAAATCCTACATTCGTAAGATCGTCTTTCATTGGTTGTACTAATTCTGCTGGATACATATTTATTTATTTAGTCCGTAAAATTACGCATTTCTATTGTTTGCAAATTCTGAATTTAAGTTAAGAAATTTAAAACTTAGAATAGATAGGATTTTACTTACCAATTAATTTAATTGGTGCTTCTTTCTATAAAGATTTAATCCTAAATTAAATAAAGTTCTAAAATTGTTTCAACTCAATGCAAACATAAAAAAACGATTGAATAAACATAAACAAGTTTAATACATTTACCTATAAGCATAAGTATAAGCAATTGATTTTTACTTATTTTAGCTTTCTTGTTTATGAGTGAAATCATACAGAATTGTTAGGAAAAATTAATTTTTAAAACCCTTAAAAGAATGAAGAAACCGTATATTTTATCTATTTTTTTGTTGTTCGGTTTAGCTCCGTTTCAACTCCAATCACAAGTTGTAGATGAGGAAGACTATAGTGAATATGAAAAATACTCTACCGATGAAACAATCAAGCGCTATTGTACACCTAAAGTTGTAGGTTTGGCACCTGCAAAGTTGATCAGTATTGGTTATGATTTTGCCTTAGGTCATTCAATTAGTGCAAATCCTGTTGGAAGTATTCCGAGTCAAGAAGGAAAGGTTGGTAATTACAATGGTTTAGCTTTAAGTGCCAATATTCCAGTGCTTTCCAATAACAAAATCTTGATTAATGTTGGTGGAAATTATGTTGAATCTAACTATTCTTTTGGCAGTGATTCGTTATTTAATCCGCTTTTAACTGCTGCAAATCGTGGACTAAAAACACTTCAGCTTAATACAACTATCTTTAAACCATTGAATGAGAAAAATTTCATACTTGGATTTGTTCAAGGTGATTACAGTGGAGATTACACCTTCAAAAACATGCAGTCGCTTTCTTTTACAAAGTTGACTTGGTTAGGTGTATTTGGCTGGAAGTTCAATGATCGATATCAATTTGGGGTAGGTGCAACTCAAACCTATCGTGCCGGTGGGAAAAGTTTCTTACCTGTGATAATGTACAATTATACTTCTAAAAATGAGAAATGGGGAATTGAAGCTTTGCTACCTGCTCGTGGACATTTCCGTTATGCTTTCAATAAACAAACGCTTTTGTTAGCTGGGTTTGAAATTGTTGGTTCGAGTTATCATTTAGCAAATAAAGATAATCTTTTCCCAGCTAATGGAACAGCAGGAATGGTTGAAGATTACGATAATCAAAAAATAGAATTACGCCGTTCTGAAATTAGACCTCGCCTTGATTTTCAACGTGCAATTACTGATTTTATTTGGTTTGGTGTTCAAGCTGGTTACATTGTAAATTATAGCTTTAATGTTGATAGCGGAAACTTCTACAGAGGTGTTGGAAGCGATCGTCCTTTTGTAATGGAAAACGGGGTTACAAGTGCTCCGTATTTTCAAGTTAGTATTAATCTAGTGAGCCCTTGATAAAATTTATGGTCAAAAATTATTAGACAAAAAAAAGGAGGCTTTCAAATCAATGAGAGCCTCCTTTTTTTAAGCTTTTTAAATTCTAGTCTTTCGATAGTTTTTTCCAAGTGTCGGTTCTTCCGATAGCAGAAACACCGATATACCCACGAACTTCAATTGTGTTATTGTCTTTTAGTTTAATTACACAATTGTAAGTACTACCGTTTTCTGGGTCATAAATAGTACCATTTTCCCATGTTTTTTTCCCAACGTATTCAAAGTCTTTCAATATTTTATAACCTAATATTGGCGTACTGTGCATTTTTGCGTCAGGGTTGTTTTTATCTACTTTTTTAGAACCATCATCGTAAGTTGGGAATTTTAACCAAACTACTTTTCCGTAGTATTTATTACCAACTTTAGTGATTTTAACTTTTGCTTTACCATGACTTGGTTCCCAAACACCAATAAGCTTATCACCTTCTGTTTCATTCATAACAGAATATGTAAATGCTGTTGTAAAAAACATTGCTACTAAGGCAAATGACCAAACTAAAATTTTACGTGAATTTTTCATTTTTTAAATTTTTAATGTTTAACTGATTTTAAAAAGACAAAGTTTATACCAAATTATTTTTTCTCTGGAATCATAATGTCCATTTTGATAGTTCCTTTCAATTTGATATTGTCAAAACTATCCTCTTTAGTAATTCCAACTACTTCAAAATAGAACTTATCAATATTTTTAAACCCTTCAATTTCAGCCTCTTGTAATCCTTTAATAACTAGTTTTTTAGGATTACCTTTAACTTTAGTTGTAGCTACTTCTTTTGTTTCGGTTTTATCTGTCATTACTGAAAAGACAAGGTTTTCAAATACACCCAATCCGCCTTCAGCATCTGTTTCTATTATGATTTCATTCACTTTCATGCTAAAAATTTCATCGCGTGTGATTCCAAAATCCTCTGGTTTGAAACTGATCGTTGTCATTCCTTCACCAACTCCATCTTTGAAAAAAGGGCCTTCTAAGGTAATTTCAAACTCAACTGGACCATAAACTTTAGGTTCGTAATTGGTACAACCGAACAATAACATTATTGCTAAAAAAGGTAAGGTTAAAATCTTGATTTTCTTCATGTTTTTCGTTTTGATTAAACACAAACATACGAAATAGAAGTAGAGTTGTTTTATAAAATCTTGTTATGGAAAACACTACAAAATTTAATGTTTTTCACTTGATTTTAATAGACGTTCAACTTCTTCAACAACATGAATTCGGTTGAATTTTAAAGTTGCGTCTGAAAGTATTTCTTTGCTTAAAAGAACTTTTTTCTCAAGTGCTAGTTTCATTTTTTCAGCTAAATCAATTTCATTTTTAGTTTCAAACAAAAGTCCTGCATTCCCAAAATCTAAAAGTTCACTGGTTCCACCTGCGTTGCTACCAATAACTGGTGTTCCTTGAGCCATGGATTCAATGGTAACCATTCCAAACGTTTCCGAATCTGAAGTCATTAGTGTCCAATCAAAAGCGTTATAAACTTCCATTGGACTTTTTTGAAAGGGAAGAAAAATAATTTTTTGTTCTAATTGATTAACGGCAATAAACTCTTTGATTTCTTTTAGATAATGGCTTGGAGCATCAGGCGTTTCTTCACCAACTATTACAAGTTTGAATTTATATTCACGTAATAATTGTGTTGCCTTCAAGGCGTATAATTGTCCTTTTTTAGGGTCAATTCTACCAACTATTCCAAATAGAAATTCATCTTTTGGGAGCTTGAGTAAATTTCTAGATTCAGTTTTATTGTTTTGTGTTATCGATCCAAAATCTAAACCAGATGGAATTACATTTAATATATGACATGGAACTTTAGCATTTTCAAGCACTTGTTTTTTCAAATATTCCAAAGGACAATTCCAAGAGTTAAAATAGGAATAACGCAAGGTTCTGAAAAACTGTTTTTTGGGAGCACCAAATTCCATTTCCATAAAAAAATGAACGTTGATTTTTCCACGCGATAGAAAAGAAACCGAAGCTGCGATGCTCATATCAAAGGTCGCTCGTATGATTAAGTGTTCTATTCCTTCTTCCTTTAAATAGCCTAATAACTTGAATGCATTTAGAAAGTCGTAGTGGTTTTTGTGTTTTTTAATAAAGGAGAATGGAATATCTGAATTTTCAGCAGCTTTATGAATAGGTGAATTTTCCAAACAATATAACTTTACAAAATGCCCTCGGTTTTGCATCCAAACAGCATTTTTTAGTTGATTCATTTCTAAACCGCCCCAACCATTTGTTCCGCATAAATAAGCTATTTGCACTTCCTAAAATTTTAAAGCTATGAAATTATTGAAATCTAGTAATTTTGTAACATGTTTAAAAAACCCATTATCATTTTTTTTCTTGGAGTCATTCTAATTGCAACACCATTATTTTTATTTCCTATTAATTTATTTAATGGAGCAATTGTTTTCGAAAATGGTCCACAAAAAATAGTTCAAGATGCTCCTTTAAGTTTATCTTATTTTATAGGTTTAGGTTACGAAGTACAAGATATGGTTGGTGTTTCTGATTTCTACTTAAAACAAGAAGGTTTTATATTAGCTTTTTGTTTGATAATTGGTTTTCCAGCATTATTGGCTTATCGTTTGAAAATAAAATTTAACGAAGACGAAAAGAAAAAATTAAAGTGACTTTGTTCTTCCTCCATCAACCGGAACATTTATACCATTAATATAAGATGCTTCTGGACTTGCCAAAAATGCAATTGCTGCTGCTACTTCTTCTGGTTCAGCAATACGTTTCATTGGAGATTCTCCAGCCATTTCTTCGAATATATCCGAAACTGACTCACCTGTTTTTGCCGATTTCGCCTCTGCAATTCCTTGTAATCGAATCGTGTTAGTTGCGCCAGGAAGAACATTATTGACTGTAATTCCATATTGACCAAGTTCGCCCGCTAAGGTTTTACTCCAACTAGCAACTGCTCCACGAATGGTATTCGAAACACCTAAATTTGGAAGAGGTTGTTTTACAGAGGTTGAAATAACATTTATAATTCGTCCATAACCCGATTCAATCATACCTGGATAAATTGCCTGCACCAAAATATGGTTACAAATCAAATGTTGATTGAATGTATTTAAAAATTCATCCGTTGTAGCTTCAATTATTGGCCCTCCTTTTGGCCCACCAGTATTATTGATTAGAATATTGATTTTATTTCCAGCGTTAATGAAAGTGGTAATAATTTCTTTTAATGCATTTGGTTGGGTGAAATCAGCTACTAAATATCTATGAATTTGTCCATTAGTTGTTGCAAGCTTTTGTTTTACTTCTTTAAGTTTTTCTTCATTGCGCGCAACGAGTATAATATTGGCACCCATATTAGCAAGTTTAATAGCAGTAGCCATACCAATTCCTTGTGTACTACCACAAACAAGTGCTGTTTTATTATTTAAAGGCTGAGTCATGATTTTCTTATATTAACTTATTTACAACTAAATGTAAAGATGTCAAAAGTAAATAAATTATCTCTAATGTAATTTGATTGTAAGTTCCGCTTTATTCGTTTAATTTTAGTTTGTTCCATTTAAAAGATAACCTAGCTTCCTTATTGATCTTTATGGAAACCATACTATTTGTCCTTTTCAAACTTTTGAAAACACTTTAATTAAATGATTCATTTTTACAGAATAAACTATGTTAAATACACTTTATAAAATTTATCGTTTTTATTTTCAAAACAGTTTATTTTCAAACAAATTACAAATAGAATAATTGTATTAAAAACAATAAGTTTATTTTTTTTATGGTTAGACTATTATAAATTTTATTCTTTTTTGTTTCTTAAAACACTAAATTTTAAAGGAAAAATTAAAAATTTCGATTAAAAGTGAAAGATTGATAAACGGTTAGTTTTGGGTTTAAAGGAGTTGGATTTGTTAAATTTATGTTATGGAAACATTTTTATCTTACCTTTGTCGGAATAATTAAAAAGAGAAATATGAGAAAATTTTTACGAACATTTAATTTGACTTTAGTTTTTGCGCTAGGGTTAATTGGAGTCCTTCGTGCACAAACCACGGTCCTAATAGACCCTGCAGGTGCTGGTGGATTTGAATTAGGCAATACTTTTGCTGCCAATGGATGGTCCGTTTCGAATTCTGCAAACAATCCTTGGATTGTCGCTCCTTTGTCGAACGGTCTAATTACAGGTAATGCTGCTTTTATTTCGGATAATGGCACAACTCCGAATTACATACAAGCAAATAACAGTTCTAATTATTTTTGGAGGGATGTTACAATTCCTGCTGGTGAATCTAAAATTAGATTGACTTTTGATTGGATATGTAATGGTGAATCTACTTGGGATTTATGGCAAGTTTTTGTTGCACCTACTTCTGTTACTCCAGCTGGTACTACAACTTACCCCGGAAATGGACTAACTGCTGTTCCAGCAGGAATTGTAGGTTCTACTTTTGTAGGAAGTGGAAATCTACAAACAACAGTTCAATCTGCAAATTTGTTTTTACCAGCTTCTGCTGCGGGAACGACTGTAAGATTAATATTTCATTGGAAAAATGATGGTGGTGGTACACAACCTCCTGCTCAAATTGATAATATATCACTTACTTCTACTATACCAGGGGACTTCATCTCAATAATTACAGGAGACTGGAACAATCCTTTAACGTGGGATGCAAATGCTGTTCCAACTCCTGCAGATAATGCTACTGTCTCAGCGACACATACTGTAACAGTGAATGCTGTTGGACAAGGTATTAATAATTTAATTGTAAATGGTACACTTGCATACGCTGCAACACCAACACAATTTAACGTAAATGGTAATTTAACCGTTGCAAGTGGTGGTTTAGTGAATGTTTTCCAAGGAACAACAGGTAAAACGTTAATAGTTTCTGGAAATATTACGAATAACGGTAGAATTGATGCATCTGTTGGTACAACCACAGCAGGAAATTTAACATTAAATGGTTCTACAGTGCAAACAGTTTCTGGTACAGGATTGTTTGGTGGAACAAATGCTACAACAACCAATTTGAATACGGTTGGAGTGATAAGAAACTTAACTTTCTCAAATACAAATACTGCTACACCAAATATTATTTGGTCAATTCCATCTACAATTCGCGTTGCTAATAATTTAAACTTAACAGGTGCAAGAGTAAATGCTTCGGGTAATACTTTTGTATTTGGTAATTATGCAACTGCAGGTACATTAACTGCTCCAGTTGGAACTGGATTCATGTCAGGAACAAAATTTGCTCGTTGGTGGACTACAACCGCAACTGGAACTGCTATTAATGCAGGTGTTGAGCCAACAACAACTACATCAATGTATCCATTTGTTTCTAATGCTGGTCAAAATAGAAGAGCTCATATTGAACGTTCTTCTTTTATTGCAACAGGAAATACAGTTGGTTATCTTGCTGTATTATTTCAAAACTCAACAACTTTAACTCAATCTCTTTCAATTGATGATGCAGGCTACACTGTTACTGATCGTTTTGAGGCAAATTGGACAGTTACTGCTGAAGAAGGTTACGTTTACGCTTCAGGAACTCACGAGATCTCATTAGTTGGAACTGGAGGTTTCTTTCCTATAAATGGAAATGCAAGAGTTCTTTTACAAAATTCTTCTGTTGGAGGATCTCATCAAAATGGAACCACTTTACCTGTTGCTCAACGTTTGGGTTTATCAACAGCTCAGTTAACAGCTGGTGCTCTTTATATGGGGATAAATACCGTTGATAATGTTTATCCTTGTACAGGTACTCCAGCGGGAGGTACAACTGTTGCATCAACTCCTTTAGCATGTTCAGGTGTTAATTTTACTCTATCATTAACTGGAAACACAACTGGTCCTGGTATAACTTATCAGTGGCAATCTTCTACAAATGGCGTAGATTGGACAAATATTACGGGTGCAACTTTAGCAACTAGAGCTGTTTCTCAAACAGTAGTTACAAGCTATAGATGTTTGGTAACATGTGACGGAAATTCAACTCCTTCAACACCTATTTTAGTAAACTTGGATATTCCAACAAACTGTTATTGTATTCCAACAACAACATTTGGTTGTACAGACGGAGATGTTATTGCAAGAGTAACCTTAAACACATTAGATAACAACTCAGGAACTGGTTGTCCATCAGGAACACTAGGTTATTCAAATTATACAACAGACCCAACTCTTACTACAAATTTACAACCAAGTACAACTTATGGATGTACGGTATATGCAGGTCAATATGCTCAAGGGTATGCTGCATGGATTGACTATAATGATGATGGCGTTTTTGATAATGCAACAGAAAGAATAGGTTTCTCTAATGGTACAGTTCCAGGTTCTGGTCAAGTTGGTGTTCTAGGTTCTTCAGCTACATTCCCAATAAATTTGACTTGTACTCCTCCAGCAGGTGTTCATAGATTGAGAGTAAGAGGAATGTATAATACTGTTGGTTCAGCAGTAACACCTTGTACAAATAATTCTTATGGTGAAACAGAAGACTATCTAATTACAATTGTAGCTCCACCTACTTGTCCGTCTCCTGGTACTCCTGTAGCTGGTACAGCAACATCTTTTACTTTATCATTTGATTTTCCTTTAAATTGTGCTACAGCTACAAACTATGATATCGAATATGGACCTGCTGGGTTTACTCCAGGAACGGGAACAATCGTAGCTAATCAAGCTGCAGTTATCAATGGAACAACTGGTACGGTAACTTTATCTGGTTTAACTCCATTAACTGTTTATGATGCATATATTCGCTCAAATTGTGGTGCTGGAAACGTAGGTACATGGACACTTGTTGGTACAGGATCAACCTTACAACCACCATGTTCAGGTACACCAAATACTCCAACTGTCGCATTTGTTGGAAACTCTTCAATTTGTGATGGATCAAACACAGTAGTTTCTGCAAGTGGAATGACGGATAATGTTTTACAAATTTCTAATCAATGGCAAGTTTCCACGAATAACGTAGATTGGAATCCAATTGCAGGTGAAATTTTACCAACATATCAATCTGGTACATTAACAGCTGGTACTTATTACTACCGTTATACATCAACTTGTTTGGTTTCAACTGAAACTGCAACATCGAATGTTGTTACTTTAGTTGTAAATGCTCCTCCAGTAGTTACCATCACAGCTCCAAACAACGGAACTTTCTGTGGTACACAAACTTTAACCGCATCAGGTGCAGTGAGTTATGTTTGGTCCCCTTCAACTTTATTGAATACGTCAACAGGAACAAGTGTTGTTTATACAGGTACAACAAGTGGAACAATTACAGCAACAGGAACTGATGCAAATGGGTGTGTGGCTAGTTCAGCGCCACTTGTAGTTACGTTTACTGCACCAAATCCAATCAATTGGGTGGCAACAACGCCTTCTTTCTGTGGAACAGGTGGAACAACTTCTGTATCTGTGAATTCATTAACAAATTACACTTATTCATTAGTAAATAATTCAACAGCAGTAATTAGTGGATTTACTCCAACTTCATTTAATACAACAGTAACAGAGACTTCATCTTTCTTGGTAACAGGAACAGATCCGGTTTCAGGTTGTATTGCGCAAACACCTGTTCAAATCAATGTATTCCCGTTACCAACAGCCAACGTCACTTCAGATGTGAATGGTGTATGTCCTGGAACAGCAGCAAACATTAGTACAGGTTTAGCTGCAGGTAACTTTACAAGTGCTTCAATTCCGTTTGCTCCATTAACAGCCCCAGGAAATGCTGTTACTTTGGTAACAGGTGGTGTAGCTACACCAGCAACTGATTTAGGCTTTGGATTAGATGATGGTGGTTGGAGTGGAATTCCTGTAGGATTTAACTTTAACTTCTTCGGAACTTCTTATAACACTATTTCAATTGGTACTAATGGAACTGTATTCTTTGGTGCTGCGCCGAACGTTGGTGACTTTACATTTGTAACTCTACCAAGTACAACTGAACCGTTTAATATGGTAGCTGTTTTAGCAATGGATAACAATTTAGGTGGAGCAAATGGTGGTACAATAAAGTATTGGACGGAAGGTTTAGCTCCTAACAGAAAATTTGTTGTAAGCTATGAAAACGTTCAAGAATATGGTGCAACCGAAACAAGTACTTCTCAAGCTATTTTCTATGAAACGATTGGAACGATTGAAGTTCATGTAACTTCTTCTACAAATGTTGATAGAAATAAATTGGTAGGTGTGAATAATGGTGACGGTACTGTAGGTGTTTTAGCTTATGCTTCAGGAACTGTAGCAAGTGCAACTAATCCAATAGCGAATCCTTTTGCTTATCGATTCTCGCCTCCAGCTAACTATACAACAGTTTGGACTGCAACGAATACACAAGGAACAACAACTATAGCTTCTGGAACTAACATTTTCACTCAAGCAGTTACTCCTACAGAAACTACGGTTTACTCTATTTTATATACGAATCAAACTACAGGGTGTTCAAATGCTCCAGGATCAGCGGATGTAACGATTGCTGTTTTAGGAAATGTTGCTCCAACAGGTGTAGTTGCAACCGCGTCAAGTCCTTTAGTTTGTCCAGGAGTTAACTTCCAAGTTACAACAAACTACACAGGAAGTTTAAATGGATTGACATTCCAATGGCAAGTATCAACTAATGGGGTTGACTATACAAACATTACAGGAGCAAATACTACAACGTTAACTGTTTCACAAACTGTGAATTCAGAATACCGTTTACAAATTGTTTCTTGTGGTGGTACTCCAGAAAACACAAACTCAGTTGCTGTGGCAATGGATGTTCCTACTAACTGTTACTGTACTCCTGTTTATACAACAGGTACAACAGCTGGTGACTTAATTTCGAATATTGAAATCGTTGGAACAACTTTAGCTAACAATACTGGTTTTGTTGCAGGTGGTCCTTCTTACACATTCTTTACAGGTCAACCAAATTATACGGCAACTTTACTTCCTTCTAGTTCATATACATTGAATGTTTCAACAGGTGAGTGGGGTGACCAAGGTTATGCTGCATGGATAGATTACAACGACGATGGTATATTTGATGCAACAGAATTAATTGGAGCAACAAACGGTACAATTGGTTCAGGTTTAACAACCGGTCAAATTAATGCTTCCTCTTCATTTGTAATTGCTTTGGCTTGTACTCCTCCTCCAGGGGTTCACAGATTAAGAATCAGAGGGGTTTACTTCCAAAATGGTCAAACTATTCAGCCTTGTACTTCATATTCATTTGGTGAAACAGAAGATTATTTAATCACTATCGCTCCAGCTCCTTCATGTCCAGCTCCTTCATTATTAGCTGCAGGTAGTTCAACCACAACAACAGCAAGTGTGAGCTGGGGTTCAGGATGTGCAACTGCAACTGAATTTGATTTTGAATATGGACCTGTAGGATTTACACAAGGAACAGGAACTTTAGTTCAAAATGTCACTGCAAGTAATTCATATACTTTAACGGGATTAACGCCTAATAGTACTTATCAAGTATATTTTAGAGCTAATTGTGGAAATGGAGATGTAAGTGTATGGTCTGTACCTGTAACAGTTTCTACACCATGTGCGCCTATCACCTTAGTAAATCCGGGAGCGCAAGTTGTATGTGATACTTATGCTTTACCTACATTGGCAGAGGTAACACCTTCTAATAATGCAGGTTTAACATTAAGTTATAGAACTGCAGCTAATGGCGGAGGAACTGTAATTACAGGTAATATTACTTCAACTCAAACTGTTTATATCTATGGTGTTGCGGGTGCTTGTTCAGCTAATGAAAGCTTCTTAGTAACAGTGAACAATAGTTCAACTTCAACAACGATTGTTACTCAGTGTTCTTCATACACATGGACCAATAACGTTACCTACACGGCTTCTGGTACTTACACACAAACTTTAGCAAATGCTGTTGGTTGTGATTCAGTAGCAACGTTGAATTTAACTATTACCCAGCCTACAACTTCAACATTGAATGAGGTAGCTTGTGAGACTTATACGTTAAACAATCAAACGTATACAACATCAGGAACATATACTCAAACGTTAACTAATGTTGCTGGTTGTGATTCAACAATAACATTAAACTTGACAATCGGTCAACCGGATGCAGTTTCAGTAACAGAAGTTGCTTGTGATTCTTATTCTTGGAATGGAACAACATATACAACTTCAGGAGTTTATGTTGAAACATTAACTAACGCGTTGGGTTGTGATTCAGTAGTAACATTGAATTTAACAATCAACAACACAAGTTCATCAAATACAGTTGTTTCTGAATGTGCTTCTTACTTGTGGAATGGTACAACCTACACAGCAAGTGGAACATATACATTCATAGCAACTAACGCTGCTGGTTGTGATTCAACAGCAACTTTAGTATTGACAATTGGAAACAATAGTTCAACAACTACAGCTGCAACATGTGGATCATTCACTTGGACGAACGGAACAACTTACACAGCTTCTGGAACATACACGCAAACTTTAACAAATGCAGCTGGTTGTGATTCATTAGTGACGCTGAACTTGACAATTAACCCAACTCCAACTGCAACTGCAACAGACAATGGCAATGGAACGTTAACTGCTTCAACAGGTACTTCTTACCAATGGATTGATTGTGCTACAAATACTCCAATTACAGGTGCAACGAGCGCTACTTATACAGCAGAAGTTAATGGTTCTTATGCTGTAATTGTAACAAATGCGAGTAACTGTTCTGCTACTTCAACATGTGTTGTAATTGATTACATCGGTTTAGAAGAAAACACAGTAAGCTTCAATGTATATCCTAATCCAACAACAGGCGATATCAGCATCGCAATTGATCAAACAACTGCAAACTATGATGTAACTGTTGAAGACATGAATGGAAGAGCAGTTGCTAACTTCGGTTCATTGATTAATGGAAACGGTGTTTACTCTTTAGATTTATCAAATGTGGTAACTGGTGTTTATTTCATCAAACTTAAAAATGAGTTAGAAGAAAAAACAGTTAGAATTATCAAACAATAATAAATCTTAATTTTCTTGGAAAGAGGCTAGCAATTTGTTAGCCTCTTTTTTTGTTTAAACATTTTACAATTCACTATTTTTATCAAATGAATTTAATATCTAAACTTCCAACTGTAAGTACAACAATTTTTACAGTAATGTCTAAAATGGCATTTGATAACAATGCCATTAATTTGTCACAAGGTTTTCCGAATTTTCCGATAGATCCCATTTTAGTTGAACTATTAAAACAAAAGGCAAATGAGAATATTCATCAATATAACCCAATGGCAGGAAATCCTAATTTGATGAATGAAATCGGATTATTGATTAAAAGATCATATAGCCGAAATGTTATAGTTGAAAGTGAATTATTAATAACAGCAGGTGCAACTCAAGCTATTTTTACCACTATTCAAGCGTTGGTCAACAGAAATGAAGAGGTAGTAATTTTAGATCCAAGTTATGATTGTTATGAATCGCCTATTATTTTATCAGGCGGAATTCCAAAACGTATTTCTTTGAACGATGAGTTTTTGCCAGATTGGGACTTAATTAATTCAACAGTTAATGAAAAAACCAAATTGATTATTACTAATAATCCACATAACCCAAGTGGTAGAATTTGGAATGAAAGCGATTTGAAAGAACTCGAAAACTTATTACATAAGTATCCAAATTTATTGGTTCTTTCAGATGAAGTCTATGAGTATATCACGTTTGAAAATAAACACCTTTCAGTTCATGCCAATGAATTTTTGAGAAGTCGTTCGATTGTAATTTCATCATTTGGTAAGACTTTTCACATTACTGGTTGGAAAATTGGATATTTGGTAGCACCAGAATTCATAATGAATGAAATTAAGAAAGTACATCAATTTTTAGTTTTCTGTGTGAATAGTGTTGCACAAAATGTTTTAGCAGATTATTTGCCTTTAGTTAAAACAGAAAATTTAGGTGGCTTTTATCAAGAAAAAAGAGATTTTTTTAGGGAAAGAATGAAGTCAAGTCGATTTGAATTATTGCCTTGTGAAGGTACATACTTTCAAGTCGCTGCTTATGATGCTATTTCAACAGACTCTGACATTGATTTTACTAAACAATTGGTTACAGAATTTGGTGTTGCAACAATTCCACTATCTGTTTTTAATTCAGATTTGAAAGATCGAAAATTGATTCGTTTTTGCTTTGCAAAAGACAATGAAACATTAACTCAAGCAACAGAAAGATTATGCAAGATTTAAAAGTTACTTTAGTTCAGGCTAATCAAATTTGGGAGGATAAAGAGGCGAATTTTTCCAATTATTTACGTTTAATTGAATTTATAAATGAACCCATAGATTTAGTTGTTTTTCCAGAAATGTTTGATACGGGTTTTTCTATGAACGTTGAATTAGCAGAAGAGTGGAATTCTAACACTTCTGTTAAATTTCTAGTTGATTTAGCTGTTAAAAAAGAATTTGCAGTTTACACTTCATTAATGGTTAAAGAAAACAACCACTATTATAATCGTGGAGTATTTGTAAATCCAACCGGTGAAGTTTCCTTTTATGACAAAAGAAAATCTTTTTGTTTAGGCGGAGAAGATAAATTCTTCAAAGCAGGAGAAAAGGAAACAATTGTTTGTTATAAAGATTGGAAAATAAATTTTCAAATTTGCTATGATTTAAGATTTCCTGAAATTGCAAGAAATTATGAAGTAAATGGAATTCCAAAATATGATTTATTACTATATGTAGCAAATTGGCCAACAAGAAGAGCTGAACATTGGAAAACACTTTTGAAAGCAAGAGCTATTGAGAATCAATCCTATGTAATTGGTGTTAATAGGGTAGGAGAAGACAAAAATGAACTAATTTATTCTGGTGATTCAATGTGTATTGATTCGTTAGGGGTAATAATGTGTCAATTAGAAAATGAAACAGTTTTCACCACCACTCTATCCAAATTAACGTTAAATAATACTAGAACAAGTCTTCCTTTCTTAAAAGATTATTAGTTAGAATAATCATTAAGTAGTATATTTGGGCATCATTAAAAAATCATAAAATGAAAAAACTAATACTTTCTTTATCAGTATTGGCTGTAACGGGTGTTTTTGCTCAAAAAAACGCTCATGTACTTAAATCACAAGATTTAGTAAGAACGGCCCCTAAAACATCTACGGCAGTTCAGCCAATAGGTAAAATCATGACAACTTTGTGGGAGAATAATTTCTCTGATGCATCTAGTTGGACAATTGACAACGATGGTCAATCGGGTAATGCTTATGGATGGAACATTAACGCAGCATCTCAAGGTTGGTGGTCAGCAACGGGAATTAGTGCTAATGGTACTTCTGGAGGAAACAATGCAGAAGTTGTTAACGGAAACCCAACATTATCTCCTGGGACACAAGTTATTGGTGTTACTTACACTATGACAACAGCACAACCAATTGACGTTGCTGCTTTAGGTGGAACAAATCAAATATCAATCCAATTTAAGCAATTTGGAGCGCGTTTCAATGACTTGCAAGAAATCCAAATTTCAACTGATGGCACAACTTTCACGACTGTTGGTGATAATTTAGATAAAGAAGTTCTTTCTGCCGCAGGAGGTTCTCCTTACCCAAATCCAGATACTAAATTAATTAACCTTGCAACAGTTTTAAGTGCAGCTCCAACACAATTGTGGATTCGTTTTAGCTGGACTTCAAATTTCGGTGGAGAAACAAATCCAAATGCATGGATAACTTATGGTTGGTACATTGACGATGTGAAAATTGTTACTAACCCAGAATATGATTTATCAATCAACACAAATACTTGGGGTACTGCAGGATTGAATTATTATCAAATCCCAACAACTCAAGTTGCTCCAATTTCTTTTTCAGCAAATGTTTTTAACGGTGGATTAAACAGTTTATCAAGTGCTGTTTTAAAAGCAGACGTTTTATCTGGTGCAAATAATGTGTTCGCAGGAACAAGCCCAGCAACAGCTGTTCCATCTGTAGATACTGCGACATTAACTGTTTCTACTTCCTTTACACCTCCAGCTACAGTGGCTAGTTATACTTTAAAAAGAAAATTAGTTTTAGGCACTTTACCTAACGGTCAAATTTTAACAGGAGCATTATCAAATGGTGGCTTTAATTATGTTTCAGGAAGCAATATAGCTACGACTGGTGGAACAGGAACTGGTGCGACAGTAAATATTACAGCATCAGTTGGTGGTGTAGTTGGTACAGGAACTCTTTCTGCTGCAGGAACTGGTTACACAACTTCTTCAGGAGTTGCAACAACAGGTGGAACAGGAACAGGTTTGACTTTAGATCTTACAGCTGCACCAATTGGGGTTGTAACTTCATTGACTGTTGATTTATATGTTCTTGGAAGTGTTGTATCTGAAACAAATGTTCCGGTTACTGGTGGAACAGGAACAGGTTTAATAGTAGATGTTGTAGCTGATGCTAATGGAGATGTTGATACAATTATAATTGTAAATCCTGGAAGTGGTTATCAATCAACTGACTATTTAACTGTAACAGCTGCAAGTGGTCCAATTGATATCATTGTAAATGCAACAAATGGTAGTATATTAACAGCAACAGTAGCATCAGCGGGTACAGGATATACAGCTGGTGATGTTGTAACAATATCAACAGGAAATTCTGACGCATCATTTACAATAAACACTGTCTCATTATCAACGATAACAGGCGCAGTTTTAAATTCTATAGGTACTGGTTATACTGCAGGAGATGTGTTAACTATTAATGGAGGAGTTGGAGCTACTTATACCGTTGCAACAGTAACAAATAACACAGAAATCACAGATGAAGTTCCTACTAACAATACAATTCCTGACTTAACTTTTGGTGTTACTAACTACATTTATGCACGTGATAATGGTGTATTTTCAGGAAACACATCAAACGGAACAGACGGTTTTGAAGTAGGTAACTTATTTGACATTTGGGCTGACCAAGAATTAAAAGGTATCAGCGTACGTTTAGCGGGTGGTAACAATGGAACTACCGTTGGAACAGAGATTTATGCTAAAATTTATTCGATTGATCAAAATGGAGAATTTGCTTTCTTGGAAGAAACAGCGCCAATGGTTGTTGCAAATAATAATCTAAATACAATTTTGAATATGGTATTATTGAATCCAGTATCATTATCAACTGGTCAAACATATTTAGCTGTTGTTGGTTCATTTGATGGAGGTCTAAGAGTTTCTAATGCTGGAAGCTCAGCAGAACAAACATCTTTCTTATATGATATACCTTCTGATACTTGGTTCTTTACAACATCTACTCCAGTTGTTCGTTTGAATTTTGACCCGGTTTTAAGTGTTAACGAAAATACATCACAAATTGCTGAAGCAGCAATTTATCCAAACCCAACTTCTTCAACTTCAACTGTTGAATTTAATTTGGTGAATGCATCTGAAACATCAATTTCAATTACAGACTTATCAGGTAAAATTGTATCTGAAAGAAACTTAGGTCAATTGAACGCTGGTGCAAACGCAACAGAAATCAATACAACTTCTTTCAACGCTGGTGTTTACTACGTAACTATTTCTGCTAATGGAAGTACAGTAACAAAAAAATTAATCAAGAATTAATCAAATTCTGAATTAACTTTGAAAAGCCGGTGAAAGCCGGCTTTTTTATTGAAGCTATGTTTGACATCGAATACGGTTTTATTGGGCTTTTTATAACCTGCTTTTTAGCAGCTACAGTGCTCCCTGTTGCTTCTGAATTATTCTTAGGTACTATCTTAGCTATGGGCTATGATCCAATTTTATCGTTAATTATTGCAACAACAGGAAATACACTGGGCGGTTGGCTTAATTATGGAATTGGCTATTTAGGAAAACCGGAGTGGTTGATAAAAGTGGGCGCTACGAAAGAAAAAATTGAAAATTGGAAACAAAAAATAAATCAGTACGGTGTTTGGTTAGCTTTACTTTCTTGGTTGCCATTTGTTGGTGATGTAATAGGAATCGCATTGGGATTTTTTAGAGCAAATTTGTTCTTGAGCTTTTTGTTTATTGCAATAGGAAAGTTCATTCGATATGCAGTGATAATTCTTGTTTTTCTTTATTTTAAGTGATAAAGTAAATACAAATATTTTTAAACAATAGTTGTAATCTCACCGTTTTCAATTTCTAGTAATTTTTTATCAATCATTAAACCATCAAACAATTGTTTCATTCGGATTGGGTCGGTGTCAGTGACTAAAACTTGACCAAAATAATCGGTCGTAACCAATTCAATTAATTTTGCCACTCGTTGATTGTCAAGTTTATCAAAAATGTCATCTAAAAGCAAAACAGGGTTTGTTCCTTTGTGGCGTTTTAACCAATCATATTGTGCTATTCGCAAGGCGATAAGAAATGACTTTTGCTGTCCTTGAGAACCAAACTTTTTAACTGGATGATTTTTTATAGTGAAAATTAAATCGTCTTTATGAATTCCAACTGTTGTGTATTGGGCAAAGGCATCTTTTTTTTCTGCGTTTTTTAATTGTTCTAAAAAATCACCATCGTTTAAGTGTGAACGATATTCCACATGAACATTTTCAATTTCTAATCCGATTTCATTATAAAACTTATTGAAAACAGGTATAAACTCAGAGATGAAATCTTTTCGTTTTTCAAAGATAAGTGTACCTGTTTGTACCAATTGATGATCCCAAACATCAATTGATTCTCGGTCGAATAATCGATGTTCAAACATGTTTTTTAGAAGTGCATTTCGTTGTTCCAGTATTTTGCTGTACCGTTGAATTTGCGCTAAATATTCTTTATCAATTTGCGAAAGAATACCATCCATCCACTTTCTTCTAAGTTCACTTCCTTCAGCAATTAAATCACCATCATAAGGGGATATAAACACAACTGGAAATTTACCAATATGATCACTAAGTTTTTCGTATTCTTTTTTGTTGAATTTTACAACCTTTTTTGCTCCAAGTTTAAATGCACAATAAACATTACTTGTTTTATCCTCATTAATCCAATCTCCATTAACTGTAAAAAAAGTTGCATCAAACTGAATGTTTTGTCGATCAATCGTATTTAAGTACGATTTACACATACTCAAATAATGAACAGCATCTAAAATATTTGTTTTCCCACTTCCATTCTTGCCAACAATACCATTTATACCTTTTGAAAATTGAATTTCAAGTTCTATAAAATTTTTGAAATTGAGTAATGAGAGTGATGACAAATACATATGTGTCCAAATTTATGGTTTATTTGAAAAACAAATGCTTAATTTTGGTATGCAACTTTAAATTGTATTAACACGTTTAACTCAAACCAAAACTAAAACATGTCTATTAAGTATTATTTAATCCTACTTTCGATATTTCTCTTTTCTAATAAATCTCTTTTTTCTCAAATTGTATACACTAATCAAGGAGGAACCGCCCAATCATTGGTTGCCACTATGATTGGTCCCGGATTAACCGTAACTAATCCTGTAATTTCTTGTCCCAATGTCGCTTATGGAACTTTTTCTAATGGACAGACATCTAATGTAGGTATTAATTCTGGAGTTGTTTTATCAACCGGAAATATCAACACATTAAATGGGCTTGGAAGCGCATTTTGGAGTGTTGATAATCCAGGTCAAAATTGTAACGATCCACAATTAAACGCATTAGAACCTCTTGCTACAAGGGATTGTTGTATTTTAGAATTTGACGTCGTACCCTCTTGCTCCACTTTGTTAATACGTTTCGTTTTCGGTTCTGAAGAATACCCTGAATTTGTTAATGCTGGTTATAATGATGCTTTTGGTTTTTTTGTAACAGGCCCAAATCCAAGTGGACCTGCTTATTCAAACACTAATGTGGCTACATTACCCGATAATACTACAATAGTTAGTATTGATAATGTTAATGCAAATACAAATGCTCAGTACTATGTTAATAATGGTTCAGGAACTTCCATAAAACTTGATGCTTTTACAACTGTATTGGTCAGAGAAATAGTCGTAACTCCATGTCAAACTTATCATTTTAAAATGGCAATTGCCGATGCTGGTGATGGAATTTATGATTCAGGGGTTTTTATTGATTTCTTAGATTGTTCTACTTCTCTTTCGGCGACAGTTGCAACAACACCCGTTTCTTGTGCTGGAAACGATGGTACTGCTACAGCAACTGGAGTTAACGGATTTCCTCCTTACTCATTTACATGGAATACCAATCCTCCTCAAACAACACCTTCAATTTCAGGCCTTGCACCAGGAACTTACAGTGTGGTAGTTGATGATGCTGGTTCATGTACTCCTCCAACAATTCAAATTTTCACTGTTTCAACTGATATTAATGTACCTCAAGTTACTATCGCAGGGGATACTTGTATTCTTGATACAACAATTTTAACAGCAACACCAACAATTCCTGGAGGGATTTATTTATGGTCTACTGGTGAAACAACCAATTCTATTCAAGTTGCCCCTTTAACAACATCAACTTATACTTGTACTTATACAGTTAACGATTGTCCAACAATTGATTCAATTCAAGTAACAAAAAAAATCGTAACAACATTTAATCCAATAGCTGCACTTTGTCAAGGAGCAACTCCATTAACCCTTCCAACTTCATCAGCTAATATTCCAAATATTACAGGAACTTGGAATGTACCTACAATAACTACTACGACACCTGGTACTGTAGATTATGTGTTTACCCCTTCAACTACAGAATGTGCAACCAATGATACCTTAACGATTACAATAAACCCAACACCTACTGTGACAATTAGTCCTGATCAATCGATTTGTCAAGGTCAACAAGCAACAATTAATTCAACAGTTAGTATTCCAGGAGGAACTTATGATTGGCAACCAGTAGATTCTACAACTGCTAATTTGATATATTTTCCCGATTCTACAATGATTTTTTCACTTGTTTATACTTTAAATGGTTGCCCTAGTTTAGAAGCATTTTCAACGGTTACTGTAAATCCAAATATTCCAGTTTTTGGTGGAAATGATACGTTAATTTGTATCGGTGATTCAGTTCTTTTACATGCAGTCGGAACACCAATCATTGAATGGGTTGCTCCTGTTGTGGATAGCGTTGCTTTCGCTCCTACACAAACTGCAACTTATACGGTATATGGAACAAGTGACAATGGTTGTGTTACTGTGGATTATGTTACTGTAATTGTAATTCAAACTCCAATTATTGACCCAGGAACACCACCAATTGCATGTATTGGACAAGAAGTTACGTTGAATGCAACAGGAGCGGGTCCAGGAGCAACATACAGTTGGAATTTTGGTGTTACGAATGGAGTGCCTTTTGTTGCAAATGAAAACAAAAATTATACGGTTACAGGAGTTGATCAATATGGGTGTGTTGGTCAAGCAACAATAGCGGTTACAGCCTTACCTGTACCGATTGCTGATTTTACTCCTAGCACTTCTGCAGGGTATGTTCCATTACAAGTTACATTTACGAATAATAGTTCTTTTGCAAATAATTATGTTTGGGATTTTGGAAATGGTTTGGATACTATTACAACTAATTATGGTAATACCTTTACCAACTATTCAATTGCTCCGCAAGATTATGTTGTTTATTTGGTTGCATCAAATGGATATTGTACAGATACAGTTTCAAAAATTGTGAAAGCATTTTTACCCCCTGAAATTTTTGTTCCAAATGTATTCTCACCAAACAATGATGAAAGTAATGATATTTTCTTCGTAACATCTCAAAATTTGGCTTCCTTGGAACTATTAATTTTTAATCGTTGGGGGAACTTAATGGCAACAATTGATAATCCTCTTGGTGGATGGGATGGCAAAACAATAGGTGGTAATGATGCGACAGAAGGAGTTTATTTCTATAAATATATTGCAACTGGACAAGCTGGAGAAGAAATCACAGGTCAAGGATTCTTAACGTTGGTTCGTTAACGCACAAAGCGATAGCGAACTATTAAAATTATCAAGAAAATAAAGCCAATTATTGCTGTGAAAACAATCCCATTGTTGTTTTCCTCAATCGGTGCGATTTCTTGATTTAAAAGTTGTGTTAATTCCTCTCGTTCTTTTTCGTTCGTTTGATTCAACGTTTTAATTGCTTTTTCGAGAGTAGTAATTTTTTTACTCAAATTCAATTGCTTGAGTTCATCGCGTTTAAATCGTAATGCTTCTAATTCTAATTGAAGGTATTCCCTTTTTCTAGCTTCTAGTTGACAGCTATCTATATATTGACTTGCTAAATCAGGATTATCATCTACATAAAAACTTGCCAAATTATAATAAGCGTCATAAATTTTAGCAGGAATATTTTGTTGTTTCCGAATACTTAAAATTTGTTTGAAAAGCGACAAAGCTTCTGTTGGTTTTCCTTCAAAGAAGAAAATTAAAGCTTCATTGTTCAAAGCGTTTATTTTTAAGTTCAATGCATTTCCTTTTTTGGCAAATCGTAATTGTTTTTCGCAGTAAATTTTTGCTTTAGAGTAATTTCCTAGGTTCAATTGAACATCCGCAAGAACTGAATAAGCATTAGCAACAGCCTCCCATTTTTTCAACTCTTTTGCTATAAATATATAATGATAAAGAATGGCAATTGCTTGAGTAAATTCCTTTTTTGCAATGAAAACCTTTGCGAGATTTACTTCAGCTAAAATGGCATCTGTTTCTTTAGGAGATTGAGCGCCTGTGGTTAATGATGATTTAAAATAAAAAGCGGCCGTTTCTAAATCTCCTTGTAAATAGTATGCAATTCCAAGTTCATTCAATTCTTCACAAAGCAATTGCATATCTCCAATCGAGAGAAAGTAATTCTTAGATTCTTTCAAGAACTTAATTCCTTCATTGATCTGACCTTTACGAACTTGATAACAGCCAAAGATTCGTTTGGAAACAGCCATCGAAAAAGAATTTCTATCCTTAGTCTTAGCTAATTCTGTGGCAAGAATTTGAAGGGAATCAACATCGTTTCTCAAATAATATTCCCACAATTCCAGCGCTCTTCGTGTTTTTTCCTCAATGGAACTCGTGCTTTTAAAAGCTTTAAAACTACTTGTCTTTTGAGCAAAACTGAATTGTAAACTAGCGCATATAACTGTAAAAAGAACTAGAATTAATTTTAGAAAAAGCTTATGTGATTTTTGTTGCAATTATTTGGTTTTTATTTCATTGCAAGGATAGTTAACAATAGTTACTTTTGCAACAAAATAATTAATATGTCAAATGCATTTTTCAACGTTCCGAAAGCTATAAATGAACCAATAAAAGGGTATGCTCCAGGTTCAGCAGAGCGCACATCGCTTTTAAAAAAATACGCAGAATTGTATAATCAGGAAGCTATTGATGTTCCAATGTATATAGGTTCGGAAGAAGTTCGCACTGCTACAAAAAAAGCGTTAACAGCTCCTCATGATCATAAAAAAGTGCTTGGGTATTTTAATATTGGTGAAGCAAAACATGTTGAACAAGCTATCAATGCTGCTTTAGCCGCAAAAAAAGATTGGGCAAATTTACCTTGGGAAGAACGCGCTGCTATTTTTTTAAAAGCTGCAGATTTATTAGCTGGTCCATTTAGAGATAAAATGAATGCTGCTACAATGTTGGCTCAATCAAAAAATGTTTTTCAAACAGAAATTGATGCAGCTTGCGAGTTGATCGACTTTTTTAGATTTAATGTTCAATATATGACTCAAATCTACAAAGAGCAGCCTGAATCTTTACCGGGAATGTGGAATCGTTTGGAATATCGTCCATTAGAAGGTTTTGTTTTTGCAATCACTCCTTTTAATTTTACTTCAATTGCAGCTAATTTATGTGCTGCCCCAGCAATGATGGGAAATGTAGTAGTTTGGAAACCAGCAGATTCACAAATTTATTCTGCACAAGTAATTATGGAATTGTTTAAAGCGGCAGGAGTTCCTGATGGAGTTATCAATATGGTGACTGTTGATGGACCAGTTGCTGGTGATGTTGTTTTCCAACACAAAGCGTTTGCAGGATTACATTTTACAGGTTCAACGGGTGTTTTTAGACACTTATGGAAAGAAATAGGAACGAATTTAGATAAATACAGAACTTATCCACGTATTGTTGGAGAAACAGGCGGTAAAGACTTTATCATTGCACATAAATCTGCTGTTCCTGCTGAAGTTGCAACTGCAATGGCACGAGGCGCATTTGAATTCCAAGGACAAAAATGTTCTGCAGCCTCAAGAGCTTATATTCCAAGTAATATCTGGCCTGAAGTTAAACGCATTTTTGTAGAACAAGTGAGCTCATTTAAAGTGGGTTCACCTGATGACACTTCTAATTTTGTGAATGCAGTCATTGATGAGCGTGCTTTTGATAAAATCGCTGGTTACATTGACTATATTAAAACACAAGATGATGCAGAAATAATTACAGGTGGAAATTATGATAAATCAATTGGCTATTTCATTGAACCAACAACTGTAGTTACAATGAATCCAAAATTCAGAACAATGTGTGAAGAGATTTTTGGACCAGTTTTAACAGTTTATGTGTATGATTCAGAGCAATTTGAAGAAACATTAGATTTGTTGGATGAAACTTCTGAATATGCATTAACAGGTTCTATTTTATCGCAAGATAGATATGCTATTAATTTAGCAACTCGAAAATTAGAACACGCTGCTGGAAATTTCTATATCAACGACAAACCAACAGGAGCTGTAGTGGGTCAACAACCATTTGGTGGTGCTAGAGGTTCAGGTACAAACGATAAGGCGGGTGCAATGATGAACTTATTACGTTGGACATCTGCAAGAACAATTAAAGAAACATTTGTTCCACCTACAGATTATAAATATCCGTTTTTGGGATAAAAAAATTCGCTGTACTTTATTGTAGCGATAAACTAAATGTAAAGGGCATTGAATTTTTTAATTATAATTGATGCCTTTTTTTGTTTCTATGGTTTTTTAAAAACAGAGCTAAAATTTATTCTCCAGTTTCTATTCGTTTATAATAATTGTAAAGCTCAACTTGTGCGTGGAAAGTTGGAATGTCTGTGCGACGGTATTGATTCTTGAAATCGGCAGTGATTAATCGTGCTTTAACGCTTCCACTCCATTGATAGTTGAAGATTAAGTCCAGTTCCTTTTGCACGTTTGGAGATTCAACCAAAACGCCCACTTCAATTCGTTTGTCAAGGTTACGTTCCATAAAATCGGCACTTGTGATGAAATATTCGGGTTTACCACTGTTTTCAAATTTCAAAAAACGAGCGTGTTCCAAATAACGATCAACAATACTGATAACTTTGATGTTTTCACTCAAGCCTTTTTTACCTGGTATCAAACAACAAATTCCACGAATTATCATTTCAACTTTAACACCTGCTTGACTCGCTTGATATAATTTGTTAATCATCGTTTGATCTGTCAAATTATTAAGCTTGATTTTAATTCCTGCTTTTTTACCTTTTTTTGCAGCTAAAATCTCTCTGTCAATCAGGGCGATAAGTCTCCGTTTAGCATTGAAGGGTGAAACTAATAGTTTACGGAAAGCGATTGGTTCGATATGATTTTCTAGAATTCTAAAGACTTTTCTAACTTCATTAGAAACTTCAGTTCGGGAGGTTAAATAAGCAAAATCACTATAGATTCGAGCCGATTTTTCATTGAAATTTCCTGTTCCGATATACGTTATGAATTGCTCTTTATTATCTTTTATTCGTTTGATTTGCAGTAATTTAGAATGTACTTTTAGATTTGGAAAACCATAAATTACTTTTGCTCCAAATTCTTTTAAACGATCACTCCAATATAGATTATTCTCCTCGTCAAAACGCGCTTGCAATTCAAAAATTACAGTCACTTGTTTCCCATTGAAAACTGCTGCCATCAAGGCATTCATAATTTCCGATTTACTTGCGACTCTATAAATATTGATTTTTATTTCTTTCACTTTCGGATCAATTGCCGCTTCTCTCAGTAAATCGACAATGTAACTAAAGCGTTGATAAGGAAAATGTAGGAGAACGTCTTCTTTCAAAATTGTCTCGATAATTCCTCGGCCCTTTTCAAATTGAGGAACTTTACAAGGCAACTGCTTTGGATAAACAAATTCAGGACGCCCGAAATCTGGAAAAGAAATAAAATCCTTAAAATTATGATAACGCCCACCTGGAATCGTATTGATACCCGCTTTTAAATTCAAAGCATTTAACAAATAACTTAACAAATCCTCAGGCATTTTTTCATCGTAAACAAAACGCACAGGGATTCCTTTTTTTCGTTGCTTCAAACTTTTTTCGATTTTTTCAATGAACGAAAGTGTCAAATCATCGTCTAAATCGAGTTCGGCATCGCGTGTAAACTTGAAGGTGTAGGCATTAATTTCAACAGGTTCAAAAATGGAAAAAATCTCTTTTAAGTATAAACGAATAATATCATCAATGAGAATAATTCGGATATCTTCTCCTTTTTTCAATTGATAAAAGCGCGAGAAATCAGTTGGAATTTGAATCAATGCGTAACGAATTTTATCTTTTTTCTCCACGATTTTTACAGCCAAATAAATTGCGTAGTCGCGCAACTTAGGAAAAGGATTTTTCTTGTCTAAAATGATTGGAAAAATCGCATGCTTCAATTGTTCATGGAAATAAATACTTAATTCCTTTTTGTGAGCAAGTGTGATTCTTTTTTCGTCTGTATGGTGAATTTTTTCTTTCACCAATGCGCGAAGAATTTTTCTGTAGGCTAATTCAAACTTTTGTTGTTGCTCAATTACAACATCACGTATTTCTTGATAAAGTTCAGCAGAAGTACCATCGAAGCCATCAACTTTTTGCTTTTTAAGCGCAATCATTCGACGGATATTTGCCACGCGAACTCGGTAAAATTCATCCATGTTATTGGAGTAAATCCCTAAAAATCGCATACGTTCAACTACTGGTACTAAATCGTCTAATGCTTCTTGCAACACACGATCGTTAAAAGAAAGCCAGCTTAATTCACGGTTAATTATTTCCATCATCGCAAAGATGCCAAAAAGTAATTTACGAAATAAACAAAGGCTATATTAAATTTTTATGAATTGATTAAGCAAACTCAATCAAAACGGCTCCTTTATCTACAACATCTCCTTCTGTTATGCAGATTTTGCTTACCGTTCCAATTCCTTCAGCTTTAAGAATGTTTTCCATTTTCATAGCTTCAAGTGAAAGCACATTGTCGCCAATTTGAATTTCATCACCTTCTTTCACGAAAATCTTCAGTACACGCCCAGGCATCGGCGCTGTCAATTCTTTCAGTTTTTTGATTTTAGGAACGTCTAATCCTAAGGAAGCTATCAATTCGTCTAATTCGCCACGTTTCTTAACCTGAAAAACACGGTGGTTGATTTTAATAGTTAATTGATTATTTTCTGAATCATCTTTTACGATTTCACCGTGAAATTTTTTGCCTTTGTGAAGCAACAAAAAATAAGTATGGTCATACCATTTTACAAAAGCGCCATCGCTTGATTGTACTTCCTGACCATCTAATAACCAACGAGAATCTGACTGCATGTGACAAATATAATGGAAAAAATAGTCAAAAAAGTAAATCTAATCGTTCGGGTTAAAATTTTAAACATTAAGAATCATCAAATCGTTTAAAGTAAAATTTTGTATCTTTAGTCTCTCTAAAACACTAAACATGAAAAAAATAGTTGGTTTTTTAAGTCTTTTTCTTATCTCAAGTTTGGCTTTTGGGCAAGTTAAATTAAAAGAAAAAGCTCCTTTGGCTGATGTAATGATGAAAAATGTGCTAGGTGGCGAGCTTTCTTTAAACGATGCGAAAAAAGAAAAAGGTTTAATTGTTGTTTTTAGCTGTAACACATGTCCGTTTGTGGTTGGTACACCCGATTTTCCTGGTTGGGAAAGACAATATAATGAATTGCACGAACTAGCTACCAAAAATAAAATCGGTTTTGTACTGGTTAATTCCAATGAAGCAAAACGCGATGGAGTAGATTCATTTGATGCAATGATAGAACATGCAAAAGAAAAACAATACACCATGCCATACTTAGTGGATGTTAATTCACAATTAGCAAACGCTTTGAAAGCGGTAACGACACCCCACATTTATATGTTCAATGCTGAAATGGAATTAGTTTATGTTGGTTCAATCGACAATATTTGGGACAGCAAAAGAAAAAGCGACGAACCTTATTTGAAAAATGCAATTCAAGCACTTGGAGAAGGTAAAAAAATTAAAACAGCAAACACCGCTGCAAAAGGTTGTAGTATTAAAAGAAAAATGTAAAAAAAAGTGGAGAGTTGAGAGTTGAAAGTGAAGAACTAGATTGCAAATTACAGATTTGAAATTGGCAGATTTTGAATTCATTCACTCATTTTTCATTCTCTCATAAAATCTTTATATCAAATAGTCCTAATATCCTAAAGTCCCAAAATCTTAACGCCCTAAAGTCAAAACAAATGAAAACACTCCTTATATCAATCTCCTTATTTCTATCTCTTGGAGCGATGGCGCAATACCAAGGTAACGGTGGAAAACCAAAAAGTTATAAGCTAGCGACCGACTACAAAAACATTGATGTTCGCTTTTTTTCTGAACCTGATGTTGCTGCTTTACGTGCAGAAGACGAACAAACAGACGATACAGGAACTGCTCCTTGGCGTTTTGGGTTTAATAATTATACGGCCCTTTCACTAGATAATTCAGGAACTTGGATAGAACTTCCGAATGGTGATAAAATATGGCAATTACTTGTTAAATGCGAGCAAGCTTTAAGTGTAAACCTTACCTTTTCAAACACAAAAATTCCAGCAGGAAACGAGTTGTACGTTTATAATCCTACCAAAGACTTTATCCTTGGAAAATTTGAACAAAATCACATTTACAATGGCGTTTTAGGAACGGAACTAATCCCAGGAAATACAGCCGTTTTAGAATATTACGTTAAAAAAGGAAACGAGCTTGGAAGCCTAAATGTCTCAACTGTAACTCACGGATACCGAACTGCGAATGAATTTCAAGTTAAAGCTTTTGGTAGCTCAGGTTCTTGTAATATGAATGTAAACTGTCCAGATGGTTCTACTTGGATTCCACAACGAAATAGTGCGGTGATGCTCGTTTCTGGAAGCAATGGATTTTGTTCTGGAGCATTGATTAACAACACTGCGAACGACGGAAAACCTTACGTATTAACAGCAAATCACTGTTATTCAGACCCAACAGGTTGGATTTTTAGATTCAATTGGCAAGCAAGTGATTGTGCAAATCCCGCAAGTTCTCCTTCTTTTCAATCATTAAGCGGCGCTGTTTTGCGTTCAAGAAGAACACCGTCTGACTTTTGTTTGGTAGAAATTACTGGAGGTTTAGAAGGTAACACCGTTCCTTTGGCTTATCAACCTTATTTTTCGGGTTGGAATCATTCGGACACACCGCCAACTTCAACGGTTTCAATTCACCATCCAGCAGGAGATATAAAGAAAATTTCTTTTGACGATGACGCTGCAACGGCTGTTCAAGCTATGGGTTCATCTGAAGCAGCTAGTTCTTGGTCTGTTCAGTGGGATAGAAACACAACAACGGAAGGTGGTTCTTCAGGTTCACCTTTGTTTGATCAAAATCGTCGCATCATCGGACAGTTATGGGGTGGAGGTGCCTCTTGTTCTAATTTAACTTCACCAGATTATTATGGACGACTTTTCAACTCTTGGGAACCAGCGGGAAGTAACGCTTCTAGTCAACTTAAGAATTGGTTGGATCCCAATGATTCAGGTGCAGAGTTTATTGATGGTTACGATCCTTCTAACGCTAATCCTGTTCTAGTTGATGCTGGAATATCTTCACCACAAGGAGTTTCAGGGACTTTTTGCGGAGCTGAAATTTCACCAAGCGTTAAGATTTCAAATTCTGGAACTAACACTTTAACAGCTATAGATATTGTGTATGCTTTTGATGGTGGAAGTCCTCAAACTTTTAATTGGACAGGTTCTCTTCCTCAATGGCAATCTACAATTGTAAACTTACCCACAACTACTTTAGGCTCTGGAAATCACACATTTACAGCTAGTGTTAACAATCCGAATGCAAGCGTTGATGAAAATACAAATAACAATACCACTAGCTCTTCTTTTTCTGTTGTGATAGGTGGTCAAGCGGTTCAATTGAACTTGACTTTAGATTGTTATGGTTCTGAAACGAGTTGGGAATTACAAGATGCGACAGGTACAGCTTTGTATGCAGGAAGTGGTTATTCTGATGACCAACCAGGATTAGTTTCTATTGATCCGTGGTGTTTACCTTACGGATGTTATAAATTAGTTGTTGCTGATTCATATGGAGATGGACTTGAAGGAGGAATCTTCTGTCAAGAAGACGGAAGTGTTGATGTCGTTTATAATGCAGCGAGCTTAGGCGGAATTCCAGCAACAGACCCAGATTTTGGCGATCAGACAGCGATTGATTTCTGTATTACTGAAAATGGAGTTGGTATAGAAAACTTAAGCGAAAACATGATTTTAGTGTACCCAAATCCTGCAAAAAATTTGTTGACCATTCAATTGGGAAATAGCTTAAAAGGAAGCTTAAACTTTACAGATATTTCGGGTAAATTAATTTTTAGCAAAGAAATCAACAGCCCACAAACTCAACTTAATGTCGATCAATTAAGTGCAGGTACCTATTTCTTACAATTCAACCTTGAAGGACAAGTATTAGTTAAAAAAATAATCATTGAATAATTACTAAGGAATGGCTGGAATTTATCTGCACATTCCTTTTTGTAAGCAACGTTGTACTTATTGTGATTTCCATTTTTCAACGAATTTTGGCTCGTATAGGAAAGAATTGATTGCTGCTTTATGCCGTGAAATAGTTCTTCGTAAAGCTGAAATTCAAACGGAAATTCAAACTGTTTACTTTGGTGGAGGAACACCAAGTTTATTGGAAAACGAAGAATTGAATTTGATTCTTGCAACGATTCGAGAAAACTATAGCGTTTCAGAAACTGCTGAAATTTCCCTAGAAGCGAACCCAGAAGATGTGTGTGAAGAAAAACTATCACATTGGAAAAAAGAGGGAATCAATCGCTTGAGTATTGGTTTGCAGTCTTTTAAGGAAAGTGACATGCAATGGATGAATCGAGCGCATTTGGCAAGCGATGGAGAAAGGTCTGTTCGTTTGGCGCAAGAACTCGGCTTTGAAAATATCACTATTGATTTGATTTATGGTTTGCCACAACTAACCAAAGATGAATGGAAAAAGCACTTAGAATTAGTTACATCTTTGGATATTTCACACATTTCAGCTTATTGTTTGACTGTAGAACCCAAAACAGCTCTTCATCATCAAGTTAAACACAATCAATTGATTACAGCCGATGAAGATACACAAAGTGAGCAATTTGAGTTGATGATTGATTTTTTGAAAACGAAAGGATTTGAGCAATATGAAATCTCTAATTTTGCTAAAAATGAGCAGTATTCAAAACACAACTCAGCTTATTGGCAAGGTGTTCATTACATCGGAATAGGTCCATCAGCTCATTCATTTAATGGAATAAATCGCCGATGGAATATTTCAAATAATACAGTTTATTACAAAAATGTTGGTGTTAATGATAGCTGGTTTACTATTGAAAAATTGAGCGAAAAAGAGCAGTGGAATGAATTGTTTCTTACGGGTTTACGTACTAAATGGGGAGTTTCTAAAAAAGCAATTGAAAGCATGAATTCATTTTCAAAAGCTGAGTATAATTTGCTAGAGAATTATATTTCTGACGGTTTGTTAATTGAAACAGCATCAAGTTTTATACTCTCAAACGCTGGAAAAATACGCGCTGATGGCATTGCAAGTTCGTTTTTTAGAGTTTAAAGAATTAATCGTTAAGTATTGATTTGAGGAATGAAGACATATTCTCTATTTATTTTACACAGAATGTTAAAAAATTCTAAATATATTTTTAAATTAGAAAAATATTAAATCAAAAAACATGCTTAAAACTCTTAGAAATCTAGCTTTAATAATGGTTTTGACATTATTTGGAAGCAACGTTATTGGACAAGTAAAAAATTTTAGCGGAGTTGTTATTGATAGTGAATCAAAAAAACCTATAGCATTTGCAAAAGTTGTTTTAACAGAAACAAATCAGGGTGCGATTGCTGATGATTTAGGAAAGTTTACAATTCAACTAGATTTTTCAAAAGGCAGCAAGGAAAAAATGTTAACGGTAAGAAATGCAGGTTATCAAGATTTTAATTTGATTGTAACTATCAATTCACCAGCTGTTTTATCTGTAGAACTTGTTGGAGAAGTGATTTCTTTTAATGAAGTTGTTGTTTCAAGTTCGCGTATTTCTGAAAAAATACTTGAATCACCAGTAAGTATTCAAAAGCTATCTTCACAACAAATTTTATCTACTTCCAGCGGAAATTTCTACGAAGGATTTAAAAATTTAAGAGGTGTTGACATTTCTAGTTCAAGTGCTGGATTTCAAGCGGTTAATATGCGTGGCTTCAACACAACGGCTCCAGTTCGTGTTGTTCAGTTTGTTGATGGAATGGACAATCAAGCGCCCGGTTTGAATTTTCCTGTTGGAAACCTTGTTGGTGCGAATCCATTAGATCTTGAAAGCGTGGAAATTATTACTGGTCCTGCTTCTTCATTATATGGTCCGAATGCATTTCAAGGGGTTGTAAATATGATTTCTAAAAACCCGTATGATTATCAAGGTCTTTCTGCTGAAATAAAAACTGGAACACGCAATTTATTGGAAGGAAATGTCCGCTACGCTGAAGCTTTTGGTAAAGATCAAAAGTTTGCTGTAAAATTTACAGCTTCTTTTATGCAAATGAAAGATTGGATCGCAGATGATAGTGCTTCCAATATTTATGGTGACATTTCTGCGGATGTAAATCTTTCCAATATTGTTTCGAAATTGCAATTTGATCAAACACAATCGCAGGAAGACATCGACCAATGGGTGGCTTTGAATAATTATATTGAGTTCAATCCAGTTGTTGGTCAATTAGGTCTGAATGTTAAAAACGTAGTTGCGCCTGGTTATTTTGAAAATCAATTGGCAAATAACAATGTTCAAAGTTTCAAAACAAGCTTGGGTCTTCACTATAAATTGACTCCAAATTCACAAATCTCTTACACTGGAAAATTTGGTTTAGGAACTGCGATTTATCAAGGAGCAAATCGCTATTCTATTAAAGACATTATGTTTCAACAACACAAAGTGGAATGGAGCGGTAAAAATTTCTTAGTGAAAGCATATGGAACGTTCGAGGATGCTGGAAATTCGTATGATGCGGTTTTTACAGGAATAAACGTTTCAAAAGCGTCAATTGCTGACAATTGGGTGCCAACTTACTTGAGTACTTTCTTCAATACACTTTCAGCTTTGAACAATGATTATGCAAATGACGCCAATATTACAGACGTTCAAACATCAATGAACGCTGCTTTAATTGACGCCAACAATTCTTGGTATCAACCTGGAACTTCTGCTTACGATAGTGTTGTGAATGTAATTACTCAAAATGCCGACCTACAAAATGGTTCAAAATTCGTTGATAGATCCGCTTTCTATCATTTAGATGGACAATATAAATTCGATAAAGTGAAATGGATGGATTTGCAAGTGGGAGCAAATTTCAGGTATTATTCTCCTCGCTCTTATGGAACAATTTTCACAGATACACTTGTAAATTTTGCTGATACGTTAGAAAATGGTTCAGCAGATAGAAATGCTGAATTTACAAAATTATCTCTTTGGGAAATGGGCGGCTATGTGCAAGGAACAAAACGCTTTTTTGAGAATAAATTAGTAATTAATGCTTCGGCCAGAGTTGATAAAAATCAAAATTTTCAACCACAATTTTCGCCTCGACTTTCGGTGTCAACGAATTTTAAAAACAACAACATTCGTGTTGGAGTTCAGTCGGCATTTAGAACACCAACCCTTCAAAATCAATATATCAATCTAAATCTTGGTCCTATTACACTTTTAGGAAACTTGAATGGTTACGATAATGTTTATACACTAAATTCTGTTACCACTTTCAACGACAGTTTAGCAGCATTGAATGGTGATTTGAACGCAATTGACCCTGCTATTTTGAAAAAAGTAAACTATGCAAAATTGAAACCAGAGCAAGTGAAAACGATTGAAATTGGTTATCGCGGTGTGATTAAAGGAAAACTATTTATCGATGCTGATTTCTATTATAATGAATACACAAATTTCATTGCAGATGTAAGAATCGTTGCACCGTTGGATGGCGCAATTGCTGGTGAAGAGAGCGGATTTGATGCAATTGTTACTAAAGATTACAGTGTTTATCAAGTTCCTGTAAACAGCGAGAAAAAAGTAAATTCAATGGGTGGTGGTTTGTCTTTGGCTTATTATTTACCAAAAGGCTACCAAGTTTCTGCGAACTATACGTATGCGAACCTAATAACTGAAACTTTAGAAGAAGATTTAATCCCTGGCTTTAACACGGCTCCTCATAAAGTAAACGTTGGCTTGACAGGAAAGAATGTTTGGAAAAACTTAGGTTTTACTACAAATTTTCAATGGGTAAATGGTTTTGAATGGCAAAGCACATTTGGAACAGGTCAAATTCCTTCTTACCACATTTGGGATGCTCAATTGAACTACAATTTCAACGTGAAAGAAAGTAAGATGATTGTGCGTTTGGGTTGTTCAAATATCTTAGACAAGAAAAGACGCGAAGTTTTTGGTGGTCCAATGATTGGAAGAATGATTTATACGAGCGTTGGGTTTGACTTACAAAAAAATAAAAAATAAGAAACCTTAAACTTTACATAAATGGAATCAAGTGCAATAACCACCATTTTTCTGCCTGTAGCATTGGGAATTATAATGCTCGGATTAGGACTTTCTTTAACAATTGCTGATTTTCAGCGCGTTGTAAAATTTCCAAAAGTTATATTTATTGGTCTTTTCTGTCAAATGATAATTCTTCCTGTTGTGTGTTTTTCAATCGCAAAAGGCTTTGGATTAGCTCCTGAATTAGCAGTAGGGTTGATGTTGTTGGCTGCATCGCCTGGGGGTTCAACGGCGAACCTTTTCAGTCATTTAGCAAATGGAGACGTTGCTTTGAATATCAGTTTAACGGCATTTAATAGTATTTTAAGTATCTTAATGTTGCCGCTAATTGTGAATTTTTCGATTGATTATTTTATGGAAACTGGGCAAGTTGTTCCGCTACAGTTCAAGAAAATTATTGAGGTTTTCGCGATAGTTTTAGTACCTGTTGGAATTGGAATGATTATTAATGCAAAAAACCCAAGTATTTCAATTAAATTAGAAAAGCCTGTTAAAATCTTATCTGCGCTGTTTTTAGTGTTGATAATCGTTTCTGCCATAATTAAGGAGAAAGCACATATTGTTGAGTATTTCCAGCAAATTGGAATTCCAGCGCTTTTGTTTAATGTGTTAAGTTTAGCAGTTGGCTATTACATTCCAAGAATGTTGAATATTGGCAAAAAACAAGCTATTGCAATTGGTATGGAAATCGGAATTCACAACGGAACGATGGCTATTTTTATTGCTACAACTGTTTTAAATAATAGCGTAATGAGCATTCCTCCAGCAATTTATAGCTTGATTATGTTTATTACAGCTGGAATTTTTGGGTATTTTGTAAGTAAATCAAGCGAAGAAGCTTAGTGTTAATGACAAACTAAGAATTGAACAACTCGTTCGAGAAGAATGGTAAATAGAAACTGAAATTATATTAAGGAAAATAATTATTTTGTCCTGTAAATTGCTATTTGGATTCAATCTTTGAATTGCGAATGATGTTCGAGAACGATTATGGAAATAAGGCTTTAATTATTGCTACGTTGAAAGATTGATAATATGTATAAACTATCAAAAGATTAAATTGAAAAGTGCTGATTTTAACTTTTTTGCTAGGTTTTGAATACTTAAAACAATTCTGAGATTAATGTTTGGTAAAATCCTTTATAAATATCTAACTTTCGCAACACTGTTTTTCAAATTGATATGAATAAAAAACTCAAACTTTGGGAGTTGGATCGTGTATCTGAAGAAGTATTTAAGCAACAGAAAAAAAATCCGATTGTTGTGATTCTTGATGATATTCGCTCTTTAAATAATATTGGTTCTTTTTTTAGAACTGCTGACGCATTCAATATTGAGAAAATCTATTTGTGTGGAATAACAGCTTGTCCTCCGCATAAAGACATTCATAAAACGGCATTAGGAGCCACGGAAACCATTGAGTGGGAACACAACTCGAATATCGTTAGTTTGTGTGAGGAACTCAGAAATCAAGGCTATTCCATCTGTTCAATTGAGCAAACAGAAGAAACGGTTTTTCTTCAAAATATACATGAACTGAAGGCTGAAAAATTTGCTTTGGTGTTTGGAAATGAAGTAAATGGAGTGAATCAAGAAGTTGTAAATTATTCAGATACGGTTATAGAAATTCCTCAATTCGGAACAAAACATAGCTTGAATGTAAGTGTTTGCGCTGGAATTGTACTTTGGGAGTTTTGTAAGAAATACATTTAGGAGGAACATAATGCTAATTAATTGCAAACGTAATAATTGCTAATTGCGAACGGATTCCCATAATGCTTATTAATTTCGAAGTATTATCCAAGTCATTCCCTCATAAAATCCAAAGCTCTTAAAGTCCTAATGTCTTGTAGTCTTAACGTCTTAAAATCCTAACGTCCTAACGTCCCACTTCCAACTCCTTCTCCACTTCCCAATTCGCTCTAACTTTCACAGGTGTCGAGAAATAAATCATTGATTCAGCCATTTTTTGCTCCTTCACATTAATCGGGTCCCACATTCCGTTTTGGTTGCTGTCTATCAATAAGCGGAACGAATATTCACCCGGAATTAAATTTTGAAATGGAATACGCAGCGTTGTAGGTGCAATTATAGATTCAGCAATCACTTTGTCTTTTTGCATTAATTGTAACACACCATTTTCGATTCCTTGGCTAAGCTTTACATTCAAAGAACCAAGTTCGCGCTCACTTCTTAAATTAATCATTAAACTCGTTTTGGAATTTCCCATTCCAGATTTTCCAATTATTGAATTTTCTTCTATTTGTAAAATAAAGGTACGTTGGTCGAACGACGGAAGTTTTAGTTCAAGGGATTGGATATTTTTCTTTCCTTCAAATTTAACTTCAGAAGAATCTTTTGCGGATAAAAGTTTGAACTTCGTAAAATCTATATCTTGAATATAGTCGTTAATTTCCAGCTGAATAAAGTCGGTAAAACCATTTTCAATTTCAATGTATTTCGGCTTAAGTTTTGTTTTTCTATCTTTCTCCGAATAACGAATCGAAAGTGTGTCTTGATTTAAAATGAGTTGCAAAGGATTCAATTCCGTTTTACCAATCGCAAACAGCAAACTATCTTTTCCTGCTGCAATGAAATCAGTTCGAGCAAATTCTTTGTTGTTGTATAAAATCTTTGTAAGCATCGAATCTTCAGGCACGTGTACACTAATCAAACCGGGTGCTAAAACTTGAGCGTTGCCAATTTTATTCGTTCTCAAAGGAGATGAAACACGCAATTTCAACGTGTCACGAAAAGCAGTATCAATTGAAATAGGTTCAAAATTCCAATCTTGCGCTTCGTCTTTTTGAATGATTAAATCGTTGTTTTTGTCGTTGAACGCTTTTAGAAAGTAATTTCCAGCTTTTAAAGATTGTAATTTCACATTTCCGCCTGCAATCGTTTTGGCGAAGTAACGCGGTTTTTCAGCTTGCAAAGAATCAAATAAACCGACCACAATCTTAGCTTCTGGTTTATTTGAAAACGCATCTTTCACGGTTGCATTGAGTTCTAAGGTATCAATTATTGGACCTGTGGAAAAGGTAATTTGCATCAAAGAATCGTTGCCTTCTGTGACATCTTTTACAGCGCCATTTAGGTATAAAGTGTAGGTTGTATTGGGCAAAAGCATTTCTTTCCAACTCAAGTTCAAGGTTTTTTTAGTCAATTTCGCTTCAACTTTTGCGTCAGCAGGAACAAGAAAAATAGTTTCTGTTGGATTGTTTAAAAGGATGAATTCATCGAATGTGATTTCAACAGAATTACCAGAAAAATTCGTCGTTCCAGCAACTAAATTTGTTTTTTGAATTTGAGGCGCGATTTCATCTTCAGCTCCACCAGTGATAGAACCTACTTGCGCGCAACTTGCCAACAAGATAATTGCAAAAATTAAAGGTGTGAAACGAGCCATCTACAAAGTTCTTCTAAATAATGAGCATCTGTCGTATCAAATGAATTTAATGATTCGCTGTCAACATCTAAAACGCCAATGACTGCTCCATCTTTCAATAATGGAACCACAATTTCACTTTTTGAAAGCGAGCTACAAGCAATGTGTCCAGGAAATTGTTCGACATCTTCCACTACAATTGTTGCTTTTGATTCCCAAGAAGCACCACAAACGCCACGACCTTTTTGAATTCGTGTGCAGGCAACAGGCCCTTGAAATGGACCAAGCACTAATTCGTCTGTCTTCACTAAATAAAAACCAACCCAGAAAAATCCAAACGTTTCTTTCAAGGCTGCAGCAACATTTGCTAAGTTGGCAATTGCGTCTGTTTCGTTTCCTATTAATGCGTGAATTTGCGGCAGGAGTTGCTCGTATTTCTCTGCTTTTGAACCACTTGCTATTATTAAATCTTCAGCCATTGATTGAAATAAATTGATTGCTTAAAATTGTGTTGCAAATATAACATTAGTCAATCGAAAGCGTCAAAATTCAAAAGGTGATTTAGCTTTGGACATTTGTATTCAATATCAAATTCCATAAAAAAGTAACTTTTTCCTTGTGAAAAGCGATAGTTTTTCTTAAATTCAAGTAAAAATTAAAATTATGCTTAAAGATCTCAAACTAGAACGCGTGCTTTTTTTGGATATTGAAACCGTTCCGCAAACGTACATTTATCAGGATTTAGACGAAAAAACAAAAGAATTATTTAATCACAAAACGCGCTTTTCACAAAACGAAGAAAAATCCTTCGAGGCAATTTACAATGAACGTGGAAGTATTCTTTCGGAATTCGGTAAAATCATTTGTATTTCGATAGGCTTGGTGACAAAAGATAGTTTAGGCGCTCGTAAAATACGTTTGAAATCATTTGCTCACGACGACGAAGAAACCTTGTTGTTGCAGTTTAAAAAGTTATTAGACGATCGCGAATATATTTTATGCGGTCACAATTCTAAAGAATTTGATATTCCTTATATCTGCCGTCGTATGTTAATCAATGGAATTTCATTGCCAAGTGTACTCGACATTGCAGGAAAAAAACCGTGGGAAATTAACCATTTAGACACCTTAGAACTTTGGAAATTTGGTGATTACAAAGCGTTTACATCCTTGGCTTTATTATGTCACGTTTTTAATATTCCAACTCCGAAAGATGATATTTCAGGTGCCGATGTAGCTAGGGTTTACTACGAAGAGAAAAATTTAAAACGCATTCGACAATATTGCGAAAAAGATGTTGTGGCTTTGATTCAATTACTTATGCGTATGAAGGGCGATTCATTGATTCCCGAAGAAAATATTAGTTCGGCAAGTGAGGAATAAAACTTAAAATAGTTCAAGCATTAAAAAGAGGAATATCAAAATGAAAACAAAGACTAACATTACAACTTTAGATTAAATACTCGATAAAAAGTATGGTAAAAAAGGTGAGCCTTTACGTGAAAAATGGTAGTAAGAATTTGAAGTTTTTCGTCTAGGTGTTTTACTTGAGGAAGCTAGAACAAAACTTGGAATGACTCAAGAAGAACTTGCAAAAAAATGTGGCACCAATAAGTCTTATATTTCAAGAATTGAAAATAATTCTTCAGATATTCGCCTTTCGACGTTGATAAAAATCATTCAACAAGGATTGGGGGGACACTTAAAACTTTCACTTGAGTTGTAAGCAATTATCTGCTTTAGTTAACATGTAAGCAATCAAAAACAAAACTTTCAAGTTTAGTTCTATAAAGTTGTTTTAAGTGCTGGTTTTATTTAACTATCAGTTTTCCGTTCTCCACTTTCAACTTAAAAGTCTCACTCCTCCTTACACAATCCCTGTATCACATGGAAGGTATCGTGCGCTTGTGTGATTAATTTTTTTAGCGTTTCATCTTTTGCGTTTTTCTGAACAGCTTTCTGAATTTCAGCACTTTCTTTCACCAATTTATCCATTGCAGCTTGAATTGCAGGTTTGTTTAAAGAAACAGGCGGTGTTGAATTTTTTAGCAACAAAGCTTTCGCTAAAAACTCATTACTTCTTGTGCGCAAAGGTTTGAAATCTCCTGTTTCCGCAGGGTGAAATGTTTGCGACATTACTTTATGAAAATCTTTTAAAGCTGGCCAAGAATCTTTTTCAATGGTAATTAATAATGAATCAGTTAAAGCTGCTTTGTATTTTTCTGAAACAATTCCCCAGTCAACTAAATTCCAAATTCCAGCTAAATAGTCGGCGCGTTTATTTTGGTATTTTAAATAATAAGCGTGTTCCCATACATCAATTCCTAAAATTGGAATGCCACGATCTTTGGCAACATCCATAATTGGATTGTCTTGATTTCCAGTGCTTGTTACCATTAATTTTTTATCTGGAGTTACAATGAGCCATGCCCATCCTGAACCAAAACGAGTTGTTCCTGCCTGATTGATTAATTTTTTAAGTGAATCCAAAGAACCGAATTGACTTTTAACCGCAGCATCAAACTCTGCAGTAACAATACCTGATTGTTTTTCTTTTGGGGCTAAAATTTCCCAGAATAAAGTGTGATTGTAATGTCCACCTGAATTGTTGCGAACAGCATCCGAACGAAAACTAGCATAAAGCATCAAATCGATTAAAGATGTAGTCTCCATTTTTGTACCTGCAATCGCTTTATTCAAGTTGTCAATGTAGGCTTTGTGGTGTTTTGAATGGTGAATTTGCATCGTTAAAGCGTCAATATCTGGCTCGTAATCAGTGTATTGATATTTTAAACTCGGAAGTGAGTATGTTTGGGCTTGAAGGGTAACAACTTGTGCTAAAATAAGAAGAATTAGGAAATATTTCATGGTTTTCGTTTAGACAAAATTACGGTAAATAGAAAGTTTAAAAGCTATCTGGTAAAAGAATTAGTAATAATTACCAAATCAGTTATTATGTTTATTTGTTAAATGAGTCTCCGCAATCGTACTAAAAAAATGCTTTTATGTTGAAAATCAAGAGTTTAATCAAGGTGAGAACTTTTTAGTGAATTTTTAGCGAACCAATATTGGCCTTGAATTTCTAGGTTTTAGCTACTGAACTGAAACTGTTAATTTTTAAA
>CAZDKE010000009.1:0-58733 GCA_964506255.1 uncultured Lishizhenia sp.
GACTTTTATTTCATGCACCAATTTTTGACCTTAAAACCATTTTATACATTATTTTTTCAAATCAAATTAACCTAATAAAATATGTCACTTAAAATTAAATTTGGAACTGACGGCTGGAGAGCTATCATCGCAAAAGAATTCACAGTTGATAACGTAGCGCGCGTTACAGAAGCAACAGGAATTTGGTTGAAAAAGAATTACGAGAATCCTTCTGTATTTGTTGGACACGATTGTCGTTTTGCAGGAGAATTATTCATGGAAACAGCAGTGAAAGTATTTATTGCGCAAGGGATTCCAGTAAAAATGTCACGTGGCTTTGTTTCAACTCCAATGATTTCTTTGGCTGCTCATCAATTTGGTTGTGAAATTGGGGTGGATTTAACGGCAAGTCACAATCCTCCTTCCTATAATGGATTTAAACTGAAAGCTGATTTCGGTGGACCATTGGCGCCAGAACACGTTCAAGAAGTGGAAGATATTATCCCAGAAGTTTGTAGCATTGATTTTGAAACTATTTCTATCGAAGAGGCAATGGCTGCTGGAAAAGTAGAAGTGATCGATATCGAAACATTGTATGTGGAACACGTTAAAAAGAACTTCGATTTAGAAGCGATTGAAAAATCAGGAATGCGTTTGGTGTATGATGCAATGTATGGTGCTGGTCAACGTGTGATGCCTCGTATTTTACCAAATGTAGAATTATTGCATTGCGACCCGAATCCGTCATTTATGGGGCAAGCGCCTGAGCCAATTGCTAAAAACTTGAAAGAGTTAGAAGCTTATATTACTTCAAATGAAGGTGTTTATTGTGCTTTAGCAACAGATGGTGATGCTGATAGAATAGGTTTATACAACGGAAAAGGAGAATTCATTGATTCGCATCATATCATTTTGTTATTGATTCATTATTTGGTGAAATACAAAAAAATGACGGGCAAAGTAGCGATTGCATTCAGTGTTACGCCTCGCGTTTACAAAATGTGTGAACATTACGGATTAGAAGTAACCACTACAAAAATCGGCTTCAAAGAAATCGCAACGATTATGGTGAAAGAAGACGTTTTATTAGGTGGAGAGGAATCGGGAGGAATTGCTGTAAAAGGTCACATTCCTGAGCGCGATGGAATTTGGATGGGATTAATCATCTGGGAATTCATGGCGAAATCTGGTAAAACCTTGGATGAATTGATTGATGAAGTTTACGACATCGTTGGTCCATTCAAATTTGAACGAAACGATTTGCACATCACAGAAGAAATGAAACAAAACATCATCGCAAATTGCAAAGCAGGAAACTATAAAGCTTTTGGTGATTACGAAGTGAAAGAAGTGAAAACAATTGACGGTTTCAAATATTTCTTCGATGAAAACCGTTGGATGATGATTCGCCCTTCAGGAACAGAACCTGTACTAAGAACCTATGCAGAAGCTCCAACATTGGAAGAAGTTCGCAAAATCCTTAAAATGACTGAGGAGACGATTTGTAAGTAATTGGCTTTTTTATATAGAATAGAGAACGGGTGTGAAAGCATCCGTTTTTTTTGTACAAATTCACAATCAACCAATTCTAGTAAAATCTTATTCAATTAATTTTAATTTTTTGGAAGTTGGGGTATTTAGAATACTATTGTCAATTTCACTTTTTGAGTAAGCCATCAATGACTTTTTTCAGGTAGCTGTTTTCTTCTTTGAGTAGCAAAATCTGTTGCTCAAAGGTGTTCTTTTCTGTGTCTGACATTTGGTTGTTGTTAATTACTAAACCATTTCCTGTTTGGTTGTTCATCACATTAAATACTAAGCTCTCATTAAATGCAATAACCTCCTCTGGTTTCATACCAAGTTCTTCAGAGATTTTTTCAAGCTTGGTATAAGTTATTTCTGTTTCTCCTAGCTCCATACGGCTTTATGCTCCTTGGGAAATACCAATGGATTTTGCCATATGTTCTTGGGTTAAATTCTTTAGCTCTCTCAGCTTTTTGATTTTGTGACCAATATTTATGTTGTCCATTGCATTATTAATTTGATGTGTAAATATAAATATTTAGTGTGATAGTTGCATAAATTATTAACTCAAGTCATAATGTATGATACAAATTTCTGTTGTATAGAATTTAAGCAATCTAACTTTGTAATTGTAAAATTTTTAGTAGTAATGGGTAAATATATTAAAGTTACATTAACGGCAGAAAACAATGAACGTGAGATTCATATACCAGAACAGCATATTGTTTATCTAGAAGCTGATGAGAGGCACTCGCAAACCTTCGTCCATTGTGTACATAACGAATTTAAAGTTAAAGAAAGTATATCTGAAATCGTTTCACAAACATTGGAAAAGAAATGAAAAATATTTATTTAAACTTCACTTTTTTATTATTAGCAGGAATAATTCATTCACAAGAACTTCCTGAAATTCCAATGAAAAATGGAATGGCATATTATTCTTTTGAGCATAAGTTGGATAACAATAAAAAATGTTTGAGCAAGTATTTTAATACAATTGATTCCCCTAGTGAATCAGGAACCTTGCGATTAAAAATCGCTGCTTTTTCCACACAGCTAACATCACAACAAAGTAAGAAATATAAATCTATCTCTTTCATTTTAGTACCACCTTTAAATTTAATTAAAGGTTTTAAATGCATTGATACTTTAAAAAACTCAACAGGTTTTACCTTATATAGTTATTCTCAGGACATTCTCTGGAGACCTTTAATTATTGAATTATTAAGAAAGAAAACAACAGGAAGTGCCATTAATGCCCAAGTTGAAGTTATCTTTCTTTCTAATACTGACTATAAGTTAGTTTTTAAAGATTTGACTTATAAAATTTCATGGATGCAAGGATCTAAAAATGGTTCTGATATTTATAACATTGGCGAACTTTATGAGCAGACCAAAGCATCAGGAAAAATATCAAAGTCAGACATCAAATTTTTTGAAGACCTAAATTTCTTTATAAAATCAGCAGATGAAATAATTCTTAAAGCTCTTACCGAAACATATAGAGCAGATGAATTATAAGAATGAATAATGAAGCCTGTTTAGATTTTGAAAAAGCTGGAGAATTAAGAGATTCCAGAGCATATAAAAACATCCGTTTTTTTCTCACAAAGTAGTATCACTCTTATACCTTTCCAAAAAAGTCAAAGGCGTTTCACCCGTTTGTTTTTTGAAGAATCTCACGAAGTAGGATTTATCGAAATAGCCAAGTTCGTAGCCAATTTCACTAACGTTTAGTTTTGATTGGATTAATAATCGTTTTGCTTCAAGAATGATTCGGTCTGCTATCAATTCCGAACTTGTTTTATTGACCGATTCTTTCACAATTCTGTTTAAATGTTTGCCTGAAATGTGGAGTTTATCTGCGTAAAATTGAGTCGATTTATTTGTTTTATAGTTGTCTTCAATCAGTTTTTCAAATTCAGACACTCTACTAAGATACGTGTATTGACAAGTTGTTTTTTCGTGAACAAAATCCCTGGAAAGTTCAATGTAAATTAAATCTATAAGTGTCCGAATTTTTAACCTACTGTCGGATTGAATAGTTCTTGTTTCTTCTATTATTTCGGTCATCCAATAGATTAATTTGTTTACTTTTTCAATTGAAACTGTGAATTCTTTGTTGCTTTGAAAAGAACTAAAAAATGGAAAATCATAAATTCTAAGTGTATTATTTGCCTCTTCGTAAAATGATTTTGAGTGAAAAAAAACAAAACCATCAACATCTGCTGATAAATTCCAAAAGTGCATTTGACCGGGTTGTAATATGAACACACTTCCTGGTTTTACAGCGTATCTCACAAAATCAACTTCGTGCCAACCACTACCTTTTGTCACTAAAACGACTAGAAAGAAATCGTGTTTGTGTGGCAAATTCGTGAAACGATGTTCCTTAACGTGATCACTAAAGTTATTGGCATAGAATTCCTTTCTGGTTAATTCTTTCTTAAAGGAATTTATCGAATAAATAGGTAAAGGTTTAGACATAAGTAAAAGTAATAAAATGTCTCAATTGTACCACGACTGGTGCAATATATGAAATGCAATCTCAATGCTTATATCTACTTTTGAATGATGAAACAAACTAGTAATTCAAAAGAAAATTTATTTTTTAGCATATTAAACGAAATGTGTCCGAATTGTCGTAAATCTGCTGTTTACTATCCAACGAAATCCATTTTTCATATGCCTGAAATGAAGGTAAAATGTGATAATTGTAATTATAAATTCGACAGAGAACCAGGTTATTTTTTAGGAGCAATGTACATCAGTTATGCAATTGCCGTATTTTTAGGAATTACAACTTTTGTGCTTCTTTATTTCTTATTTCCAAATTTATCTTTTAATTGGATAATTACCATTCTTGCTTTTGTAATGATAATTGCAGCAAAGAAAAACTATAAACTATCTCGGATTATTTATATTCATATTTTCCCGAAATAATAAACCCTTAATTTACGATTACAACCCTAAAAACTCAAATTATTTTTAACTTTTTATGGTTATAACCCTAAAAACTTCATTAAATCAATTCTTTTTCCATTAAAAGCTTAGCAATTTGAACGGCATTTGTAGCTGCTCCTTTGCGTAAATTATCCGCTACAATCCACAAATTCAAAGTATTTGCTTGACTTTCATCACGGCGAATTCTACCTACAAACACATCGTCTTTACCTTCCGCATATTTTGGCATTGGATACGAATAAGTTGTTGGATCATCTTTCAACGTGATTCCCGGCATTTCGTGTAGCAAGCGACGTACTTCATTCAAATCGAAATCATTTTCAAACTCAATATTCACAGCTTCTGAATGACCACCAACAACAGGAACACGCACAGCAGTAGCCGTTACATTGATTTTCGGATCTAAAATTTTCTTCGTTTCATTCGTCAATTTCATTTCTTCTTTGGTGTAGCCATTATCCAAAAATGAATCACATTGCGGAATACAATTTTTATCAATCGGATATTTGTAAGCCATTTCACCCGAAATTTCATTGCGCTCGTTTTCCATTTGTTGAACAGCTTTAACTCCCGTTCCAGTAATAGATTGATAGGTTGAAACAATTACTCTTTTTACACCATATTTTTTATGAAGAGGCGTTAATGTCAAAACCAACTGAATCGTGCTACAATTTGGATTGGCAATAATTTTATCTTCTTTCGTCAAGACATCGCCATTGATTTCTGGAACAACCAATTTCTTCGTTGGGTCCATTCTCCAAGCAGAAGAATTGTCAATCACTGTTGTACCAACTTCGGCAAATTTTGGTGCCCATTCCAAAGAAGTATCTCCACCAGCTGAAAAAATTGCAATATCTGGACGCATCTCAACTGCTGTTTGTAAACCAACAACCGAAAATTCTAAACCTCCGAAATTAATTTTTGTACCAACAGATTTTTCAGAAGCAACTGGAATCAATTCAGTTATAGGGAAATTCTGTTCACGTAAAACTTGCAACATCACGTTTCCTACCATTCCTGTTGCACCAACTACAGCTACTCTCATTTTATCAAAATATTAATTATCAATGTTAAAAGTTAGAATTCTTTCATTCCGGGGTCAAATTTAATATATTTGAAGTCTATAAAAATCTATGCGTCTATATTTACTTTTCAGCATTCTAGTTTTAAAAACCTTTGCTTTTGGCCAAGTAACAGAGGATTTCACAGATGGCGATTTTTCAACCAATCCAACTTGGAACGGAACTACGGCAGATTATATCGTAAATAGTAGCCAACAATTGCAATTAAATAATACAATTGCAGCAACTTCTTACCTTTCAATTCCACATCAATTAACAACTTTAAGTGGTAAAGAATGGCGCTTTTATATCAAGCAATCCTTTGCTGGTTCAGGAAGTAATTATGGTAGAGTTTTTTTAACAGCTGATAATGCTGATTTAACTTTAGCTCAAAATGGATATTATTTACAGTTCGGAGAGGCAGGTTCAATTGATGCTATTCGTTTATATAAATTAGAAAATGGAACTTCATCAGTTATATGTTCTGGTTCTGACAGTCAAATCGTAAATAGTGTAACAGCAAGTATTCGTGTAAAAAGAAGTGCGACCGGCGAATGGAGTGTTTTTGCTGACTTTACAGGCGGAGATAGTTATGTTTTGCAAGCGACAGGAAATGAAACATCCACTTTGTTAGGAACAAATTTTGGTTTTCTGAATGTTTACACAGCGAGTAATGCCACTAAATTCTTTTATGATAATCTTTATATCGGTGACGAAATTTTTGATGTTGCTCCTCCCGTTTTAGATACTGTTACGGTTATTTCAGTAAGTCAAATTGATGTAAAGTTTAATGAGGCAATCACGCAAGCAAGTGGAGAATTAATCTCGAATTATTCGATTTCTCCAAGTGTTGGTGTAGTTTCTATAACAATTGATGGAACCGATCCTTCCTTGTTTCATTTTACCTTAAATGGAAACTTGGTAAATGGCACAACTTATATATTATCTGCTTCTAACATAGTTGATTTAGCAGGAAATAGTGCAACACTTCAAAGCAAAAATTTTCAATATTTAGTAAGTGATTTAGCACAAAAGGGAGATGTAATCATAACTGAGTTTTTTCCTGATCCAAGTCCTGTAATTGGTTTGCCAGAAGTAGAATTTGTAGAGATTTACAACAAAAGCAACAAAATCTTCAACTTGCAAGGTTGGAAAATTGGCGATGCTTCTGCGGAAGGTACGCTTGGCACAGGTTGGCTTCTTCCTGGAGAATACAAAGTTCTGACAGCAACAGCAAATATCCCGTTGTTTTCAGCGCAAGCGATTGGAGTTACAAGTTTCCCAAGTTTGAACAATGCAGGAGATGATGTTGTCTTGAAAGATAATTTAGGTTTAGTTTTAGACAAATTGACTTTCACTGATGATTGGTACAAAGACGAAATCAAAAAGGCTGGTGGTTATACGCTAGAATTAATAAATCCCAACGATCCTTGTTCGGATGAAGATAATTGGATTGCTTCAAATTCAATAACTGGTGGAACCCCTGGCGCAGTAAATTCGGTTAATAATTTAACACCTGATAGTGAAGCACCAACAGTTGATTTGTTACTGGCACTTGCTCCAAATTTTTTAGAAGTTCATTTTAGCGAAGGAATGGATTCAAGTTCCTTAAGTACAGCTGTTTTCGCAATCAATCCAAATCTGACCATTCAAAATCGTTTTATTCAAGGTGAATTTCCAAAGTTGATGACTTTACAGTTTAATGAAACGTTGGTTGGTTCTTTAACTTATAACCTTCAACTTGAAAACATAGCGGATTGTTCAATGAATGAAACGAATTTTAGTGGGCAATTTATCCTTCCAGAACCGCCTTTGAAAGGTGATATTATCATCAATGAAATTTTACAAAATCCAAAAAATGGCGGTCAAGATTGGATTGAATTGTATAATAATTCGTCAAAAGTGATCAATTTAAAAGGTTGGCAACTAGCAAATTTCGATGATGATACAATTGCCAACTTTAAAACGATATTTGATAATTTTCTGCTTGAACCAAACGAGTATGTGGTGGTAGGAAAAGATTCCAACTTTGTGAAAATGACTTATCCTTTTGCTGTTCCGGGAAGATTTTTATATGCTGAATTACCATCTTATAACAACGATTCAGGAACTGTTTACCTAATTCACAATCAAGAAGTAATTGACAAAGTAAGTTATTTAGATGCTTGGCATTTTGATTTATTAGACGATACAGATGGTGTTTCCTTGGAGCGAATTGACCCAAATGGTGCATCCTCAAGCGAATTTAATTGGCATTCAGCAGCTGAATCTATTGGTTTTGCAACACCGGGAAGAAAAAATTCGCAGTTTTTACCAGCGCTTAGTAATGGAAAAATAAACCTAACTAGTGAAGTGATTTCACCTGACAGTGATGGATTTGAAGATATTTTGCAGATAAATTACCAAATGAGTGAGCCAGGACTTTTGGGAAAAATCACAATTTACGACGACAGAGGGCGATTGATTAGAACCCTTTTTTCAAATGAATTATTGGCAACATCAGGTTTTTTTACGTGGGATGGAACCACTGATGAACAAGTGAAGGCAAGCATAGGAGTTTATGTGCTGATTTTTGAAGCCTTTTCAACAAATGGAGGTGTGTTTTTTACAAATAAATTAGCTGTAACGGTTGCAGGTAAATTGTAGTTTTGTCCGAGTGAGATTTTATTTCGAAATAGTTCAAGTTTTAAATTCACTTTTTTAATCTGCGAAATTGAAAAGTTAAAAACTTATGCCATCAAGTAATCCCCTTAAACTTTCACCAGGAGCAAAAAACTGGATCAAAAAGTATTTTCTTTTGGTGGAATCGAATGCTATTTCTTTGCATCTTGAAATCGAAGAAGATGAACTAGAAATATTGCATTTTCTTTCGAATAAAACAGGTTTGGTTTACGGTATTCCAAGTTCATTAATTTATTCAAATGATTTAGATACAAAGCATTACACGAATGACGAAAAGCTGAAACTTCTCATTTTTGAAACCTTACTATTTTGTTATAAACAACATTCAAAGGAAGATTTCAATTCAGCAGATTTCCTGAAATTACTTGGAAAATTCTACTCAGAAGCACCCATTGCAAGTGGAATTGAAAATTGGTTTACCATCTTCAAGGATAAAAAGATTGAGTCGCGAGTTGAATACATTTTAGAGGAACGTGTAAAAGTTAAATCGCCCATTTTTGGAACAAATTATTGGTTGAATCACCTTTCAAATTGCTTTGTTTTCTTGGATGTAATTCTGTTTTGTGAATTTCTTAAAAATCAAGAAGCTACCTTTTATAAAAACTACACCAAATACGCCAACTTCGTGCTTTGCGGAATTGTTTATGCCGCTTATGTGGATGAGCAAGTCGAAGAAAAAGAACAACGTATGCTTTGGCGCTTTTTGTCTTCCGCAAATTTACCCAAGTTTGAACGCGAAAAAATCGAAGGTTTTATTATGCACGGAATTTCGAATCAAGAAGTTGAAAAAGTACTTTTCGAACATCCAATGCTTGCCAGAATCACCTTTGAATTAGGTGTTTTTATAACGAAAGGAACCCATCAAACTTCGGAGAAAGAGGAAGAAAAATTGGTTGAATTAGGGAAATTAATTGGTCTTTCCAGCGATGAAATGGAAGATTCGGTTGAATTGGTTAATTCATTTTTAATGGAAAACGAAAGAGTGGTTTCATTGATCAGTTCTGATTCTAAAGCGCATTACGGAATTGCAAATTTTTCAAGCCGTTGGTTGCGAATTTTGGGAAGAAATAAAGAAAAATTAGTCAACGAATTAAAGGAAAGTAAGGATTTAATTGCTTTGATTCAAAAGTCAACAAAACACGAATTGAGCAAAGAAGAAAAGGAACAAGTCAAAACTCAATTTATGGATATTCTAAAATCGATGCCTTCAATGGCTATCTTTTTACTTCCAGGTGGCGCACTTTTGTTACCTTTGATTCTTAAAATTGTCCCTGATTTATTGCCTTCATCTTTCAAGGAAAACGACTTGGAAAAATAATATAAAAGCTTATGAAATGTACTATTCACGTTTATTTAATTAATGAATTGTATTCGCAAGAATTTGCTGATGAATTTCATAACGGAAACCCCTCAGAGGACAATAAAGAATATGATTGGGAGGATGAATTAAGTATTTCAAGCGATGTTGTTTCAACCGAAGAATTAAGTAATTCAGTCTATAAATTAGAAGGAGTAAACGGAAACGGAGATTATTTTTCTGTTGAAGTTCCAAATATGCGCTTGGTAAAAATTACTTCAAACGATGCGCCTGTTGTTTTTGTGGGTGCTTCAGAAAGTATGGTTGATACTTTGAGTATTGAAAAATTAAGTGATGAAATTCTAGTTTCTATCTACTTAAAAGACAATGAGCCGCACGCTAATCCTATTCCAGGAATCTATATAGCTTCTAAAGAATTTCCAAAAGAATTAATTTAAAATGCTTCAATTAAAAGGAATTGAATTAAGCTTTAATCGACCAATTTTAAAAACAATAAATTTCGAAATCACAAAAGGTGAAATCGTTGGAATTGTTGGGAAAAGTGGCGCTGGAAAATCCTCCTTGTTAAAGATTATTGCGGGAATTATTGCACCAGATAAAGGTACTTTGACTTTAGATGCAAAGAAATTACCCAATGCTTCAACGTTATTGATTCCTGGTTTTAAAGATATAGCCATTGTAAATCAAGATTTTAAATTGGATATTTATCACACAGTTGAAGAAAATATCCGTGAAGCAGTGTTGAGTTTACCCATTCTAGAAAGAGATAAACGGGTCAAAAATTTATTGCGCTTGTTTGAATTGCAGAAAATTGCGGCATTAAAAGCTCATTTAATTTCTGGTGGCGAACAACAACGATTAGCAATAGCACGAGCTGTCGCAAAAAGACCACGTTTGCTTGTACTAGATGAACCTTTTGGTCATTTAGATAGCGTTCTTCGTCAAAAGTTAGGTCACCATCTACTTCAAATTCGAGAAACGGAGGAAATGGCAATATTGTTAGTATCTCACGATGGACAAGATGTTTTGGGCTTGTGTGATTCGGTTTGCTTTCTTCAAAACGGAAAATTGTCCAAGAAGAAAAAAGCGGAACAAGTTTACTACGACTGTTCAAACGTGAAATTAGCTCGACTTTTAGGACCTGTAAATAGTATAGAAGTAAATGGAGAACAGATTAATTTTCGACCAGATGAATACGAAATCACCGAAGATGGTATAATTAATCTTACCTTTCAACGTGTTGTTTTTGCTGGAGGTTTCTACCTGAATTACTTTTTAAATTCAAACGGCGAAAACATTGTTTTATATGGATTAACAAAATTAAATGGAATCAAATCAATTGGAATCAAAAGAGCTAAATTCTAAGGAAACAATCAAAGAGCCTTGGTATTGGTTTTTTAATTTGTTTTACAAGTCCTTAATCGTTTTTATTAAAGAAGGTGCTTTTTTTCACGGTGCTGCTTTGGCGTATTATACATTGTTTGCTTTTGTACCAATTGTTTATCTAACGACCTCTATTTTTGGACGAATTTTCGGTTCGAAAACAATGGAAAGTATTATCAGTGACTTATTCAAAAATCAAATCGGAATTGAGGATTCATCGGGAATAATGAGTATGCTGAATGGGGTAGATTTTGATAAGCCAAGTATTTGGATGGAAATCTTAAGTATTACAGTTGTAATTTATACTTGTTCTGCATTTTTAGTTTCATTAAAGCGTAGTATTAATGATTTTTTTAAGATTAAGCGATCTAAAATTAAACAGGAAAATGTGATACTCGATTTTATTGGTTTTCGATTTCTTTCTTTGGGTTTAATTGCTTTGTTTGCGTTGGTGGTTATCTTGTTTTATTTTGTTCAAATTTTTGTGTTTTCAGGTCTTGAAAACTACTTAAATGCAAATAATTTCTTGGTTGATTTTTCATTCAAACTGATTCAATATTCGATTTCGATTTTATCCAATGCAATTATCTTTACTTTGATTTTTAAGTACATTCACGATGGGAAGGTTGAATTTCGCTTAGCTTTTCGCGGTGCAATTGTAACTTCAGTGCTTTTGTTTTTTAGTCAATTACTTATAAAATATTACCTCCAAAATTATTTCTCTCTTGGAAATTTAGGTATTGTGGGGTCACTGTTTATTTTTCTTGCTTGGGTTAATTATTCTGCTCAAATTGTTTTTTTCGGCGCACATTTTACCTACAAACTAGGGGAGAAAATTGGGGCGCCAATAAAGTAAGATAAGCTTTAAACTAGTTCAACAAGAATTCTAAACTGAACAGTAAACATTCTGTCTCAGTAAATCAATCGTTTAGTCGATGGGAGTTAAAATTGTACGCAACAAGTTGTAAGTTTTTGTAGAACAATAAGTTTGCTTGTGATTTTGAATGGTCCTCCCCTCTGACGGAGTTAGTCACTCGTCAGAGTCGACTGACCTTAATCCCCCTCCGAAGGGGGAAACTAAGAATCTGCTTCGGGTTGCAATTTTAAAATGGCATAACGTTCTGATTGTTTGCTAAAAAACAATCCACCAATAAACATCCCTCGAAGTGAGATTGAAATTCCTCTTTGGAGGGGGCAGGGGGAGGATTTTTGAACAAGAATTATTTATTTTTAAAAGTAAAGTTTGCTAAAAAACAATCCACCAATAAACATCCCTCGAAGTGAGATTAAAAATCCCCCTTTGGAGGGGGCAGGGGGAGGATTTTTGAACAAGAATTATTTATTTTTTAAAAGAAAAAATTGTAACAAATGATCTTTTTCTTTAACTTAATGGTATGCAATCTAATAATTACTACAATAAAAACTTAAAAGAATTTGCCAGAGAATTAAGGACGGAATCAGTATCAAAAGCTGAAAAATACCTTTGGAAAGCTCTAAAGCAAAAACAACAAGGAATTGGTTTTAAAAGACAACGACCAATATTAAACTTTATCGTTGATTTCTTTGCTCAAGAAATAGGTCTAATAATTGAAATTGATGGAAGCTCTCATTTTGTAAAAAGCGAGTACGACTATTACAGACAGCAGAAATTAATTAATTCAGGATTTCAAATTCTTCGATTTTCAGAGGGAGATGTTTGTCAAAATATTGATGAAGTTTTGAAACAAATTCAACATGCTATTTATTGTTTAAAAAAATAATTAACTTCTCCTATAGAACAATTTTTAAAAAAGAATACAAATCATCACTAGTTTTATTAAATCAGCGCCCTCCCTTTTTCTGTTAGTTGATATGCTTGTTGCTTGTCTTTTGGATTGGATTTATTGGTCCATTCAATTAATTCCAAGTCAAAAAGCGGTTTTATAAATATGCGTTTATTTCGTGATTGATAGTTCAATCCTAAAGCTTCTTCTAACAGTTCTTTCCCTTTTTTGGGTTCATTTTGGCAATGTTTCAAAAGCTTAAAATGTCGGCTTGTAAGCTCCTCAATGTTGGTTACTGTTTTTTCTGCTTTCTTCTCTTTTTTATATTCAGATCTTGGCTCATTAACTAAATGATTGTTTGTTTCTTTAGGTAATTTATTAATAAGCCATTCGATGTATTTTTCTGTTTGTCCAGCTAAAAAATAGGGCAAATTTAGAAGGTGAATCGTTTTTCCTTTTGGTGTTTTTATTTCATTCAAAGAAAGTTCTCCTGCGAAAAAACGTATTGCATAGTTTAATCTTGATTCGTCTAAATAATTTAAAAGCGATCTTAATCTTCCTGAACTTCCGGATTTCACTTCTATTGGAACAACTTTTCCTTCATAAGGATAAACGAAATCAAGTTCAGCATCTGAGCTGTTTTTATCTCTTACCCAAAAGTTTAGTTTTTCAAGTGGCGTGCTTTTGTGAGCTATCAATTCTTGCCCTACCAAATGTTCAATCATCGTTCCTTGATAAACGGAATTCAAATCTTTTGTTCCTAGTATTTCTTTTTGCAATCCAACACCAAAATTTAATAATCCGGTATCTAAAAACTGTAATCTTGGTGATTTTTTTAAATCTGGTAGTAAGGGTTGTTCAACAAAGGTTGTCGGATAAATTAAATTCAATAAATGCGTTTTTTGCAAACTTTCAAGTATTCCAGAGACTTCTTTTGAGGTAAACTTTTTGTTTCCAAAACTTTGAAAGGTCACTCGCTTTCCTGCAAGAAATAATGATTCATTGATTATTGTTCGTATTACTTGAAGTTGACTTTCGTTTTTTGCATATTTTTCAGCATCTTCAAGGTACGAGTTTAACAAGGATTCATAAATTGGTTTCAAGGAGGTTATGTCTTTTTGTTTGGCATATTGTTGAATGATATTTGGCATTCCTCCCAAAAGTGCGTAGGTGTGAAACAAGTTTAGTAATCGGTCATAAGCATACGGTTTTAATGGAACTTTTTTTAATTCTTCCAATGCTAAAGTTTCACCGATTGCACCTAAAAACTCTTCAAATGAAACCGGGCGCAATATTTTATATTCCACTCTTCCAACTGGGAAACTGATGTTTTTTCCCAACAAGGTTTCAAGCATACTACCCGCAGTGATAACGTGTAATTGTGGAAGGTCTTCATAAAAGTAGCGCAAGAAGTTTATTGCTTTTGGTACTTCTTGTATTTCGTCTATAAACAATAAGGTTTCGGAAAGTAGTTCCCACTTTTTTCCTTCGATAAAAAAGATACGTTGTGCTAGTAATTCTATATCACTTAAAGTTTGAAAAAGTGTTTTGTATTCTTCTTTTTCAAGGTTCAAATAGATGTATTGTTTGTAGTGTTTTGAAAATTCGTGAACAATGGTCGTTTTACCTACTTGACGCGCACCTCGAATTACCAAAGGTTTTCTGAACTCATTGTTTTTCCATTCTTCTAATTCTGTAAGTATCTTTCTGTAAAACATAGCTTTAATTTCCCACAAAGGTAATTAAATTTCCATGTAATTCTCATAATGAGGGATAATATTTTAAATAAATTAATTATTATGAGGGTTAATATTATTGTATAATCAATTTAAGTGAGGGATAAATTTTACGATAAGTTTCTAGATTGGATTTTAGGAGTGTGAAGGGATTTGATTTCTTTTTGAAGTTAGGTTTTCAAAGTAAGATTTATAAACTATTTCTTATTGTTTGAAGCCTCGAGCAGTGTTTTGTATTCTTCGAGAAGGTGAAGGTATTTATTTTTCCAGTATTCTGCATCTTGATAGGCTGGCCTAGGTTCAGATACTATGTTTTGATTTGAACTTAATTCTTTTATTTCAAACGAGAAATCATAATGAATTGCATTTCCAATCTCTAAAATATAATCTATTGACAAATGTGGATTTTCAAAGGCATTGTAAATCCATTTTCGGCTTTTTCCCATTCGCTTAACAAGTTTCGTTAAAGGAATTCCACTTTGACGAACTGCCTTTTCAACTATCTCACCTTTATGTTGCATAATGACAAAGGTGAGTGCTAAAGTGTAAAATTAAATATACTTAAAATATACATATTTGTATAATAATTGTGTATTTATTTTATATTTGCTGAAATTTAAATCTAAGCATTATGAAAAAAGTTTTATTTGGGATTAGTTTAATTACTTTTTTAGCAAGTTGTTCTTACAGAGTTGTTGACTTTACAATTATCTCTACCAAAAATGTCGATTTGTCTAAAGCAGGAACATTTACAAGAGGTAAAACAAGAGTTGAGGGAAAAGACGTAGCTCACATGATTATTTACTTTCCTTTAGGAAGACCAAGTATGAAGGAAGCAATTGACAAAGCAATCGAAACAACTCCTGGTGCTGTTGCATTGGTTGATGGTGTTGTTTATTCAAAAGGTTGGTGGGCAATTCTTTATGGACAAGATATTCTAGTTATTGAAGGTATTCCTTTAATAGATCCTAGTTTAGCATCAAACAAAAACAATCTTTTTGACGACTATACTAAAGTTCATATGGACAGAAAAGGGAATGTATTGAAAGTTGAAAAACTAAGCAAAGATGAATTTGACAGAGTAAAGGAAAAAACATCAAAATAAAAATCAAAATTAAAGACGAAACAACAAAGCGAAACCCGAAAAGCATACGAGTAGGGAAAATACAATAAAAAAATATGAAAAATTATTACTTATCCTTTTTGGCTTTGCTATTTACAGCCATTTCAATTAATGCTCAAAAAACGAATAAATGCTCTACGACAGAAACTTGGAAAAAATATCAAGAAAAAAATCCATCAGCAGAAACAAGAAAACAAGAACTTGAAAAATTTACAAAAAAATGGGTTTCTGAAGGAAAGCAAACGAAAATTGATGGAGAAATTATTTCTATTCCAGTTGTAGTTCATGTGCTTTATTATTATGATGAAGACAACATTTCTGACGAGCAAATTTTTTCTCAAATAGATGTATTAAATGAAGATTTTAGATTACTAAATTCTGATTCTTTGGATGATAGTCATCCATTTTGGGTAAATACTGCAGATGCAGAAATTGAATTTTGTTTAGCTAGCGTTGATCCATTTGGTGAGCAAACGGATGGAATAACTCGAACCTATACAGATTCAATTGAATTTATTGACAGAGATAATTTAAAATTTTCAGAAACTGGAGGTGAAGATAATTGGGATCCGAGTTCTTATCTTAACATATGGGTTTTCCCTTTATCAGATGGCTTATTAGGATACGCCACTTTTCCTTCAGACTTAGATGCGAGCCCAGAATTGGACGGTGTTGTAATTAGTACAACAGCATTTGGTTCTATTGGAAATTTAAATTCCGCTAATAATCTTGGAAGAACAGCAACGCATGAAGTTGGACATTGGTTAAACTTAAGTCACATTTGGGGGGATGATTTTTGTGGTGACGATTTTGTTGATGATACAGAACCAGCAGAAGATTCTAATTCTGGATGCCCAACTTTTCCTCACAATGATTTCAATGGTTGCGGAACAGGCGAAAATGGTGAAATGTATATGAACTACATGGATTATGTAGATGATGAGTGCATGAATATGTTTACTGCAGGTCAAGTTGATAGAATGTGGGCTGTATTAAATAGTGAACGAGTTGATTTATTAAATTCAATAGGTTGTGATGATGTTTCTGGTATCAAAGAATCAAATACAACAAATTTCAAGCTTTATCCTAATCCAAACAACGGACAATTTACTATTGAGTTTAAAGGAAAAACATCTTCTATAGAAATATTAGATGTTTTAGGAAAACAATTGTTTTTATTAAAAAATAATAATGAATTAAGTATGAAGATAGATTTAACTTCTAAACTTCAAACTGGCACATATTTTATAAGAAGCCTAGATTCAAAAACGAATAAACTTCAAAAATTTGTTATTAATTAAGAAAAATATGAAAATCTTATTGTTGTCATTTTTGTCATTGCTATTTTTTTCTTGTAAACAAGAAGAAAAGTTAATTAAGAACAAGACTGAGTTATCTCAAACGAATAATATTAAAGTTTCTTTTATCAGCATTGGTTCCGGAATAGAGAAAACAGGAATTCAAAAACTTGAAAGTTTGATTTCTGATTTTGAACAGAGTAACAATTTAAAACTGACTGTTTCAGTTAAAAATTGGGGGAAAGAAGGTGAGAAGAATTACTGTATTGATTGTTCTATAATTTCAATTGAAAAAAAACAAAATCTTAAACAATCCATTGAAGACACATTTAAAACTTCAAAATTGATTCGAGTATTTTCTGATGTTTCTTGTGAATAGTTAAATGGAGACCAGAAACCATTTAAACGGCGCGGCTTCCGAAAGGCGATAAGAGTAGGGAAAATTTAAATATTTATCTATGAAAAATCTATTAATCATTCTTTTCCTAGGAATTTTCAATAATTATGTGTCAGCCCAAAAAATGTTGGAGATGTATAACAACACTGGTAATTCCGTGTGGGCCGCTTATTGTTTTTATGATAACACAAATCAATGTTGGACTACCAAAGGCTGGTATAAAATAGATGCATACAAAACAGTGACTATTTCACTTCCAATAAATTCAACAAAAATATATGTGCATGGCCAGTCTACAATTTCATCAGAGTCATTTTGGAAAGATGACGTTTCCGTTAATTGGGGGTCTGGATACTCATTGTGTGTTGATTTAAAAAATGCATTCGAAATTAGAAATGCTGATAAAATTAGTTGTGACAATAGAAAAAAGTTTTCAGAATTTGCGACTACAAACAAAGTCAGTAAATATACTTTTAACCCTTAAATAGTTGATTATCTTTTTGTTTATTCTAACCAAGAAGAGTCTTTAATTAAAACAAACACTCAGACTTAAAATTAAATATGAAACAATTAATCTTTTCAAGTATAATGATAGCAATAGCAAATTTTTGCTTTAGTCAATCCCCAAGCGAGAGTTTTTTTGAATCGTGTCAGTCTGAGAAATCAAATTCAGAAATATGTCAATGTATGATCAGTAAAAAGGAAACTTTGAAAATTTCACTAACTAAAGAATTTGATTCACTCATTAAGGCGACTAAGGAAAATTTGATAGCCCAAAAAGACAATTATGAGTTTGCTACAATTTTGAAGAAGCAAATAGAATTACTTTCTTTCCTCAAAAATTCGATGATTCAAAACGCTCTTACAGCAGGGGAATTAAGAGCGTCATCCTCGATAATTGGGTCAGGATACTCGTGTGTTCTTGCTAAGGAACAATTTCAAGAATTAAATAAAATCAAAATCTTTCTTGAAGAAAGAAAAGAGGAGTTAAACTCATTTAAATAATTTATACTGGAGCCCAGAAACCATTCAAACGGCGCGATTCCGAAAAGCGATACGAGTAGGGAATTTTAAAACTTATAATTATGAAAAAAATATTTTTGCTTGCTTCAATGTCAACCTTATTATTAATGTCATCATGTAGTAAAGATGAGGTGTGCACAACTGGATATACAGGTAGTTCATGCACAACTCAAATTACACCTTCTAAAATATTGGTTTCAAAAATTGAAGTTATTCGATTTCCAGGAACGGATAGTGGAGGGTCTAGTTGGGATTTATTACCCTCTAGTGGTCCAGAAATTTATCCAATTTTATCAAGAGCAGGTTCTGAAATATGGAATTCCCCAACATATGTAACAGACGCGAATCCAAGTAATAGTTATAATTTTAATCCAACTCAACCAATTGAGTTACTGTATCCATTAGATACCTATACAATTTCACTTTATGATTATGATGGTACAAGCAGTGATGATTTCATGGGTGGAATAAATTTCCCAATATATAGCAACTCAAACAATTTCCCATCTACATTGATTGTTGATGCTGGAGGAGAAGTAGCATTTAAACTTTATTTAACATATTCATTTTAAGAAAAAAACGGCTACTTTTTAAAAAAAAATAGTTTTCCAAGCCTCTTCGGAGGCTTTTTTTGTGCTAATTAATTTAAGTAATAGAGTTCCTACCTCACCATCCTCTTCAACAACGGATTCGGACGATAACGATCTTCTCCATATTCGTCAAATAATTCTTGCAATTGATTGAGGACATTTTTCAATCCGATTTCATCCGCCCAAGCCAATAATCCTTTTGGATAATTGACGCCTTTTGTCATTGCTAAATCTACGTCTTCGCGGCTTGCAACTTGCATAAATACTGCGTCAAAAGCTTCGTTGATTAACATAACTAAAATGCGATTGAAAATTTGCTTTCCTAATTCTTCGTTTTCGGTTGGTAGAGGCAATGTTGTTCCTTCTGCGTAACTGTAATAACCACGTCCTGTTTTTCTACCGAAATATCCTGCTTCACGGTGACGTTTTTGAGTGAATGATGGTTTGAATCGTGGGTCGTAATAAAACGCTTGAAAAACAGATTCAGTCACAGCATAATTCACGTCGTTTCCAATGTAATCCATTAATGTAAATGGTCCCATTTTGAAGCTTCCGAAATGCGTCATTGCCCAGTCAATAGTTGCAAAATCTGCTATTCCTTCTTCGTAAATCCGTAATGCTTCACCATAGAACGGACGCGCCACTCTGTTCACAATAAATCCAGGTGTGTCTTTGCAAACTACAACCGTTTTTTTCCAGCTTTTGATTAAATCTACTGCTTTTGATAAAGTTTCTTCATTCGTTTGAACCGCAGGAATGATTTCTACCAAAGGCATCAAAGGCGCTGGGTTGAAAAAGTGAATTCCAATAACGCGATTAGCATTTTTAAGTACCGAACCAATCGAAGCAATGGATAAGGAAGAGGTGTTACTTGCCAAAATACAATCTTCAGAAACGATTTCTTCAAGCGATGCAAAAACTTTGTGTTTAACGCCAAGATCTTCAACAATCGCTTCGATGATTAAATTACAAAATGAAAACTCGCTGATTTCACTGGCATATCTAATTTTTCCTTCGATAGCCTCCTTTTCAGTTGCATCGATTTTTCCTTTTTCAACAAGTTTTGTTAAGGTTTTATCTAAGTTGCTTTTAGCTTTTTCAAGTTGAGCTGCATTCAAATCTACCAAAATCACCTCGTGACCACTTTGAGCCGCTACTTGCGCAATTCCTGCACCCATTGTGCCTGCTCCTAAAACTCCTATAATTTCTTTCATACTTTATAATTGCGAATTATCAATTGCGAATTTGAATTTCTCCTCAATTGCGAACTTCATTCTACATTCTACATTTTCAATTCTTCATTTTTAAACTATCTCCCCTTAAAAACCGCAGCTCTTTTCTCCAAAAACGCATTTACTCCTTCGCGGAAATCTTCCGTTTCACCAGCTTCTGTTTGCAGAACACCTTCCACAGCTAATTGATCTTCTAAGTTATTGAATAGTCCTAAATTCACTGCTTTTTTAGTTAAACCTAAACCACGAGTTGGCATTAAAGCAAGTGTTTCAGCGAATTTCAAAACTTCCTCTTCAAATGTTTCGTCGTCAACTGCTTTGTAAATCATATTTAACTTTTCAGCTTGTTCAGCGCTCACTTTTTCGCCTGTAAACATTAAAGCCATAGCTTTTTGCAAACCAATCAAACGTGGTAAAAAGAACGTTCCTCCTGAATCTGGAATCAAGCCGATTTTGGAAAAAGCTTGAATAAACGCTGCCGATTTTTTAGCAATCGTAATGTCACAAGCCAAAGCAATATTTGCACCAGCTCCAGCAGCTACACCATTTACAGCGGCAATAACTGGTTTTTCTAAGTTTCTGATTTTTAAGATAATTGGATTGTAATGTTCTCCAACAATATTTTTCATTTCTGGTCCTTCAGGATCGATTACTTCTGCTAAATCTTGTCCTGCGCAAAAAGCCTTTCCTTCGCCTTTAATAACTACAACCCGCACATTATCATCAACAGCGCAAGCATCCAAAGCTGCGTGTAATTGAAATGCCATTGTTTGATTGAACGAGTTAAAAACGTTCGGACGATTGAGTGTCAACGTACACACTCCGTTTAAATCTGATCTTAGAATTTCCATAGAAAAAAGTTTATCTACAAATTTAGAAAGGCAAACGGAAAAAGCAGTAACTATTTCAAATAAATAGCAGCCATTTGTTGGATTCTTTCCGAAAGGATTTCTTTTAGACTTTTTGGTTCCAAAACTTCAATTTCTCCTGCATAACTCAAAATAGTACGAATTAATTCTTCTGATATTAGAATATTTAGTTCAAAAACGGAATGATCACTGTTTTCTGAAATGAGTTTTTGTGAATGATGTAAAGGCTGAGAGGAAATGTATTTAGCAGCAATGGGATTTGTTTTTAAAACAATTTTCTCCGTTTTTCCTTTGTAAGTCGTGATTCCAATCGTATCTTGAAAGTAAGCTTCTGGATTGAAATCTATTGGTAACTCCGCTTCGTCCTCCAAAACCATTGGGTCTTTCATTCGATCTAAAGCGTAAGTGGTAATGTCTTTTTTGGAAGTATCGAAGCAAATCAAATACCAACGATTGCGGTATTCTTTCAAAAATAATGGCGAAACTTTTCGAGGTTTTTCGATTCCTTTAACGAAACTGGCATACGAAAACCACACTTTTTTCTTTCCGCGAATGGCTTCCAAAATCAAAGGTAAAAATTCATTTCCGCCAATAGAAATTGCCGATTCAAATTGAACAAATCGATTGATTTCTTCATCTTGCGGATTTCCACCAATCGAAACTCGGTCCACGATTTTATCGATTGCATTTCCGAATTGCTGAAACATCGGAACTTCTCTAAATTGCTGTAAAGTGTTTACCGCAAAACGAATAGAGCTTAATTCATCTTCTGTTAAAGGAATGTCATTGATGCTAAAGTTTGGATCTAGGTAATAATAACCATCTTCTTTTTTGTTGTATTTGATGGGGGCATCGTGTTCCATTCGCATAGCGAACAAATCTTTCTCAATGGTTGAGTCACAAATATTTTCGCCGTAAGTTGAACCATAAAGTGCCTCTTCACAAGCAACTCGCATATCTTGTTTAGAAGGAAATGGCTTGTATTTATTGCGTATCATTCGGTCGATAATACGATACCGAAGAATGGCATTTTTAATGTACGACATTAGTTACTCAAGACTTTGTTTTGAAAACCAAAAAGTTCGAAATATTTGATTGCTTTCACAACTTCTTCTGGCACATCGTCTTCCCAACTTGTAACACCAGCCTTGATTTTACTCAAAACGTCATCCGACATAATATGCAATAAATTTTGGTCGTATTCTTTGATGGCAGTCATTTTATCGTTGTCAACCATATATTGCAACAATCCTAATAAATTCTTTGGAAGCTTTATATTATCGAGGTTATAGATATCACCATTGTCAACATTTACAGCTGGGTAAACATATAATTTAACGTTGTGGCCAAATCCTCGTCCGAAAGCTTCTAAAAGTCCACCGGCTAAGTTATCATAATAGCGCTCGTCGAAGATAGTGTTGAGGTTATAAATTCCAAGAATCACACCCATCAAATTTCCTTTTGTAATCGCTGAAAGATATTCCACCATTTTATAGTGTTTCAAATAGTTGGAAATCATAACGGTATAACCCAACGAACACAATAATTCAGCGCGGTCTAAAAAGTCGTTATCTGAAATTTTTCCGTCAGCTGTTAAATCCTTTAAAGTCAACTCAAAAACCACTTCTAGATTATCTTCTTTAACTCTCGATTCTTTTAAAAATGCTTTTCTTCCATTTTCAATCATATCGATGTGCACTTTTGTAACCGGACGAAAACGCCCACGCATCAACAATACGTTTTTCTTGTACAGTGCCGTTGCAGGTTGTTTTACATTCTTTGCTAAATCAAACATTGTAGCGTCAGTGATTCCTCGTTTTACTAAATTCAAGGCTATCACTCGATTATCCATCTGCTCAAAATCTTTACCCGAAACGCGAAGCATATCAATTTCCATACGATCACGTGGAATTCTATGGACCAAAGCTGATAAAAACAATTCTAAATCATCGTGATGCGTGTAGCAGGCGTGAATTAAGTTGACACCTAAAATTCCTAAAGCTTCTTGTTGAGCTTTATGGCTATTATCGTGCATTTTAATGTGTAAAATAACATCATTCGCTGGTCCACCTAAATGCAATTGAAAACGAATTCCAACCCAACCTTGACCTTGATTGGTTTTGTGATAATTTAAGGATTCAACCGTATTACAAAAAGCAAAAAACCGCGATTCTTTATGCTTTGTTGGAAGGACTTCAGCTAAGCGATTGTATTCAGTGTCTAACATCGTAACCAATCTTTCCTCGCAAACATATCTTGAGGCAACGCCATACAACGAGTCAGATACTTTCATATCGTATGCAGATTGTGTGAAAGCAATTGTTCCCGAACTTCCACCAGCTTTAAAAAAGTTTGCTGCTACCTCTTGCCCTGCACCAATTTCAGCAAAGCAACCATAAATATCAGGTGTTAAATTGATTTTTAGTGCTTTGTCTTCTGTCGTTAAACGTGATGTTGTCTCTCCCATAATTAATGTGGATCTTTAAATTTTGGATTATTGATGAAATTGTAATCAGTCAATGTAAGTAAGAATTTCTTCAATAAATATTTTTCTTGTGAATCCAATTGAACCCCGCCTTGACCCGCAAATTCAATCAAAGGATCAATCGTTGGACTCATTTTAATTCCGCTTGAGTAATGTTCAATAACTTCATCCAAAGTTGCGAAGCGACCATCGTGCATGTAAGGCCCAGACAAAGATATATTTCGTAAAGTTGGAACTTTGAATTTACCATTATCATTTTGATTTCCTGTAACGTGTCCACGGCCTAAATCAGTAAACGTTGCATCCAATCCATTGTTACTAAATTTTTTAACCTGCATCAAAGGTCCGTTGTGACAATGAAAACAATCTGCTCCATTTAAACTTTTGAATAAATCGTAACCAGCCCATTCTTCCACATCAATTGTTTGAAAAATCGCTAAATCAGCTTGACTTAATGGAAGCCCGTTTTCGTATTTATACATAACATCAAACTTAGATTCACCAGAAACCATCGTTCGAATAAATTGTGCAATTGCTTTTGAAACTTTGATTGAGTCAATTCCTTCTTCACCAAACGCTCTAAAGAAACGATTGCGATAGGCCATATCTAAGTTCAATTTTTTCACCGCATCTTTCCAATTTTGATGCATTTCAATTGGATTTGGAACAGGTTCTAGAATTTGTTGTTCCAAAGTTGCAGCACGTCCATCCCAGAAAAAGAAATCTTCCCAGCCCATATTAATTAAAGCCATCGACTGACGGTTGCCAGCAATTCCATCGATACCAACTGAAAATTGACGGCTATCAGAAAATGAATTTTCAGCAAAATGACAGCTCCCACAACTAATTGTATTGTCGCCACTTAATTTTTTTTCATAGAACAACAAACGACCCAACTCAACACCTTCAACTGTTAAAGGATTATCACTCGGGATATTCATTTTCGGAAAATGACTTGGAATTTCTAAGTTATAAGGTGTTGCTTGAAAACCAACTTTGTCCTTGCGACAAGAACTTAAAAACGCTGTAACTAGAAGAAGTGATAAAACTAATTTCATTAAAAAGGTTTAAAAGCTTGTTTAAAATTCTGATTTACTTTTTGTGTAAGTGCTTGTTGACCAGAAGCAGTGTGGGTCAAGTTTTCCGTTTTTAAATCGATATTTTGACCGTTATTTTGAAGGAATTTATCAAATTCAAATTTTAGCGGAAGCTCATACTCATAAGTTGAATTTTTCACCCAACTTAAATTCGAAAAACTAAAGTTTTCTAAATAAGTATCGGTTCCAATATGATAGCTAAAACTATGGTCGAACAAAGCAATTCCATCATTTAAAGTATCAGCTTTTCCTTCAATAACTATAAAAATATAACCCGTATTCCAACCCCAATGCATTGGTCCAGCGTTGCTGATATTTAAAGGACTTTCATTTGAAAATGCTGATGGATCGTCGTGATTTAAACTTTCAATGACACCAATACTTCCTTGCAAACTCGTAAATTTTGTGGGGTCACCAATTGTTCTTAAAGCTGTTTTACCATTTTCTCTAAAATCATACAGAATAGCTTCGGCCAATGAATTTAAATTGTTTTTTACGTCCGTCATATAAAACTTGAAGTCCAAAACTTTAAAATCGTGTCCTTCAACAGTCGTGTAAACTGAATCTAAAAATAGATTTTCGGTTCCAAATGTTGGCTGAACAGTTAGTGATAGATAGGTTTCTTCTGTATTTGTGGGCACCTCTTTATCACACGAAAAAAATAGAAGACCTAAAGGAATTAAAAAAAATAATGTTCTCATACTACAAATTTAAAGTAAAAAGCGCTTTAATTTCTAACTTTAAAAGTTAAAAAGACTGAATCAATATAATGAATCATATAGATAGACAAAAAAATCCCCTTTTGGTTTTAAACGCTTCGGCAGGAAGTGGTAAAACACACCAATTAGTTTTGGAGTATTTGACGATTTTACTTGGGGATCAAGCCAATAAAAACAAGTTCAAATCTATTGTGGCAATGACTTTTACCAATAAAGCCGCATTGGAAATGAAAAACAGAATCATAAGCACCTTGGATGGAATTATTAGGTATGACGGTTCGCAATCTAAGATAAAATCAATGTTGGATGCTTTGTTGATTTCGGTTCAAACGGATGAAACTACTTTAAAACAAAAATGTAAAGATGCTTTGACTGCAATTTTACACGGTTACGAAGATTTCCACGTTTCAACAATTGATAAATTTAACTTGCGACTAATTCGTTCTTTTAGCAGAGATTTAGATTTGCCTGGCGATTTTGAAATCAATCTTGACGAAACAAAATTGGTGGAAGATGTTGTGGATTTATTGATGAGCAAACTTGGATTTGAGCAAGAAGAAAGATTGACAAAATTGATGACTTCCTATGCTAGAACGAATTTAGATGAAGGTGCAAAATGGAATTTTAAAAGTCAATTAGTTCAATTTGCGTCTATTTTGAGCCAAGAGCGCAATCAAGATTTAGTGGCCAAATTAATGGAATTAAAGTTGGATGATAGCACATACGAATCACTGAAACAAGACCTTAAAACGCTAGAAGATGGCGTTGTGAGTGCGATAAAATCCTTAAGTGATTTATTCATTTCGTTGAATTTAGCTAGTACTTCATTACCAGGAGGGAGTACTTCCGAAAAAGCATTATTAGCGCTGAGTTTAGTGAATAAAATGCCGGGCGCAAAAGACAACGGTCAATTGTTTTCTGCTACGGTTTTGAAAGGTTGTGACCCAACGGGTAAAAAATCGTTTCCGCCAGAATTAGCAAATGAAATTTTACGTGTCAATGAGTTGTTCACTAAAGTCAACTCCAATTTTCTAATTCTTAAGAAATATAGCACCAATTTCTACAATATGGCTTTGCTGCAATTCATCGGAAATGAGCTCAATGAAATTCGTGATAGCGAACAATTGATTCGTATTTCTGAGTTTAATAAGTTGATAAGCAAGTTAGTTAGCGGGGAAGAAGCACCTTACATTTATGAACGTTTGGGTACGCGTTTGGAGCATTTTTTATTGGATGAATTTCAAGATACTTCGCGCTTACAATGGTTGAATTTAATTCCTTTGATGCACGAATCTTTGGCGAATAACCGAATGAATTTAATTGTAGGTGATGCCAAACAATCGATTTATCGTTTTAATAATGGAATTGCAGATCAGTTTGTGGCTTTACCAAGTATTTATAATCCCGAGCAAGACAAACATATCGCTGAACGTTCTAGGTATTTTGAAGCTCGAGGAATTAAAGAGAATTTAGAAAATAACTTCCGTTCAGCTAGCGAGATTGTGAATTTTAATAATGCCTTTTTTGAAGCATTAAAACCTAGCCTATCGGAACGTTCGTTTTCGTTTTATAATTCTGTTGCACAAAATCCAATGTCGAAGAAAGAAGGTTTTGTAAAGATTGTTTCAGTCGAGGAAAAGCCTGATTTTGAAGTTACAATGAATTTAATTTTGGAAGCAATTTATAAATGCGACGAAGATGGATTCTTGCGAGGTGATTTATGTATTTTAACGGCAAAAAATAAAGAAGCAAGTTTGATTGCCAATGCTTTAACTGAAATTGGAATTGAAGTTGTTTCTCCCGAATCGCTTTTAATTGCGAAAGATGCACAGGTTCAATTGCTCGTTTCATATTTCAAACGTCGCGCTTTTCCTTCTAAAAAAACAGAAATTAAACGTTTCGCTGAGCTGTTTATGCGATTGAGTCCAAGCGGAAGTATTGAAAAATATTTCTCTTATTTTGAGGAGAAAACTGTGGATGGAAAAACGTTTAAAGAGTTTAATGATTCACGCTTTATAATTGAAAATTTTGGAAACGAAGAGCGCTTTTTCAGTTCCTTTGAAAATATTTATGATTTAGCAGGAAAATTTGTAGAAATGATGAAATGGAAGGAAACGGAGAATCCTTATTTGCACCATTTTCTAGATGTTATTTTCGATTTTCAAGCAAAAAAGCGTTCGGATTTAGTCTATTTTTTAGATTATTTCAACGAGAAAAAAGGTACGATTGCTTTACAAATGCCTGATTCAAACAAGGCAGTGAAAATTATGACCATCCATAAATCAAAAGGATTGGAGTTTCCAGTTGTTATCATTCCATCGTTGGACTTTGACACTAAAGTTCGTTCCATTTCAAAATTCTTGGTGGAAGCTGGCGGAAAAGTGTTGTATAGTACTGTTTCAACTAAAAATAAAATTACTGAATTAGCGGAATTTGCTTCACTCGAAGAAGAATTGATTTTCTTGGATAAATTGAATTTAGCGTATGTAGCTTTGACCCGACCTGTGGAACGACTTTATGCTTTTAATTATTTCAAAAGTGGAATTGGGAAGTTGTTTCACGCTGAATTAGAAAAGTTAGTAACCGAACCAATTCCATCAGAAAATGGAGAGTTGATTTTCATATCTGGAAATGAAACTAAACGGAAAGATAGTCCAGAGGAGAAAGCTGAAAATTTCTATGTTCCAGCAGAATTTCTTGATAAATTATGGTATCCAGATATTGTTTTTAGAAAAATTAATACGAATGAAGAATTAAAAGATCACACTGAAATTGTCTTTGGAAAAAACTTTCACGAATTAATGTCACTTTGTAATTCGAAAGAAGATTTGTCACAGAAAATAGAAGAGTTAATTCGAATGGGTACTATTGATCAATCCAATCGAGATTCAATTTTAGAAAAGGCAAATAATTTCTTTGATAGTATAGACAAAGTTGGGATTTCCAATGGGGTTCAAGAAATCATAAATGAGGAATTAATTCTAGTTCAAGATGATGAAGCGAAACGTCCGGATAGAATTATAGTGAAATCAGACGAAATAATTGTGATAGATTACAAGACTGGAAAAGAAAAGCTACAACACCAATTTCAGATTTCAAACTACAATACGATTCTTCAAGAAATGTATGGTTTAAACGTTAATAGCTATTTATATTACACTGAAACGAATGAGTTAATTGCGATTTAATAAATTGCGTTGCTCCAAAGACATTTTCAAAAACGTATAAATAATTGGATGAGGAATATCTCTCGTTGAAGAAATCTGTGGACAGAACGCACAAGCAACAAAAAATGGATGTTCGTGTAAACTGATGATTTCAGGGTCATCGAATTGATTATTTGCCTCCACATCAATGATTTTTCCATCCATTAATTCCAGTAATTGTGGGTACAAACTAAAGCGTGAAGAAGTCAATTCTGTATCACTGAAGTTTTCGTATAATTTTTGAAAAATCTTTGACTTTGGCAAAATGGTTACGCGTTCAAATTGATTTCCAGAAACGAGATTTTCTGAGATTAACTTTTCACCACCAGGATTTAAACTATTATTAAGGATTAAAAAATCAATAAAGAACTTGAATGCTTCGCCAGTAATAAGAACTGGGATTTTTCGAGCGGTTATTGCCTTGAAAATACCATTTAAGAAAAATAGATTTTGAAAGGAGCCTGGAGCAATCCAAACGCCGTCAAATTGGTCAAAATAGGTTGGTTTGTGTTGAACAGCTTCACTAACTCTTATCCAATAATAGTTGACTTCTAATTCTAAAAAATTTGCAGAATGGTCAATAGAAATATTAGTCGCATGGTGTGCATTTAACGTAAAGTTATAATCACCAATGATGGCTATTTTGAGTAGATGACTCATTCAGTTTTTAATGAATTTGTCCAATTACAATTTGAACCAAGCTCTTAATTTCCCGTTTGAAATATTTAGAGATTCATCTAATTGTGTTTGAACATTGTATCTCCAAACTTTACAACTGAATGTCACTTCGAATAAAGAATAATCACCTGTTTTATCTGTTGCTTGATCAATTACAGTAAAGTTTGCAACTTGACCAGGATCAGATTCTCTTGATATCCAAACAAGTCCTGTCTGATCTGTATATTCAATTTGAATACCATCAATTGTATTTGCTACATCAAGTAAATTTGCTTCATCTTTAAATGGTAGGTTGATTCCAGAAGTACTTGTGTGAAAATCATTAAACATAGTTAAAGTAGGAGTTGAATTTGCAGAAGCATCCCAATCTAAAGAACCAAAAGTCAAACGAACTGCTCTTTGATCTGTTAGAGATTTCATTTCAGAAATAAACAACATTTTTGATAATGCAGGAGATGCATATATTGCCGTCTTTTTATCAGAATAACCTTTGTAATTTAATACGTTTTGAGTAAATTCAACCTGTGTTCCATTTACGTATCCAACGAATGTAGCGTTTAAATCCAGGGTGTTTGTTGGTGGTGGAATTACTTCATGTTCAATACAAGAACTTACGCTTAATAACACAAAAAGGAGAGAGAAATAGACAGATACAATTTTCATATTGCTTGTAATTAAGTTTTTATAGTCTAACAAATATAAACCTTCATACGCATAAAACAAAAAAAAGATGCTTTTTACTTAAATTGTATGAATTATTTTTTTCTAAAATCAAAATTTGTAGTACATGTCATCTTAACTCCCATTGCGTCAATAGTTGAAGTTATAACACCTTTTGAATTGATAAATTGTCCATTTGCAAGATCAAAAGTCGAGACTAATTCCCCCGTGATTGTTGGTGCCATTGAATTTGTTGTTGCTAAAGCAGCTTGGTCCTCCGTATCTAAATCCATACCGTCTGTACCACCAAAAGTACCCATGTCAAAACTCCCTTCTTCTGTTTCACCTTTTGCACTTCCTTCAAACATGTCCGCATTTTTGTCGGTTGAAATTTTTTGACCTATTACAGCTTGAGTTGCTGTTAAAGTTTTAACAACTTCATTTACGGTATACATTCCAGCGCGAACTTCAATTTTGTCATTCAATTTAACATCTCCTTCAGGAAGAATTAAAAATTGCAATAAATCATAAGGGATGATATCAATTTCGTCGCTTTGTTCGTCTTCTTTTACATCTACTTTTTTAGGTTTTGCAATAGTTGTCACAGAATAACCAGCTTTCATTTTACCAGTTTTAGGATCGAATTCAGCATAAACTTCTACTTTTTCACCATCGACTTCTGCACCAGCCATTCCACCATTTTCATTCACATTTGCATAAACTAAAGCATTGGAAGTAGGTGTTGTAACTAATTGTAATTTTCTCAAAAAAGTAAAATTTCCTTTTCTATCAACTTTCACTTCGCTTTTCACCGCATTTTTTGGCAAATTAACCAACGAAGCAACTGAAATTCCTTTCGAATCCTTCACGTTGAAATTAACTAAATAGAGCGTTCCTGTTGCTGTTCCCTCAGCGTCAACACTTGAAATTGCTAAAACAAAATCAACCGTAGTCAAGTATTTTTCTTGAATATTCATCCCCATCATTGAAGTAGAAATGTTATCGGTAATTGTTGCGCCATAGGTATAAGCAGAGTTTGCTTTCCATTTGTAATTCAATTCTACAGCAAATGATTGAAAGGCTAATAAAGAAATTGTTACGATTGTAAAAATTGATTTCATACTATAAATTTTATGTTATTTTTTTTTGATTTGGTCAAGGAATGACGAAAAACTATGCCAAACATCAAAAGTTGTGGTGGAGCAACCTTCTTTTATTATATCGAAAACTTCATCGCATTTATCTTTTGCTAATTTTTTGGTTCCACAATAAATTTCAAGTTCATTCAAGTGTTGATTCAATGCTGTTTCAATTTGAGCATTTGTCAATAATTCAATGGTTTGATTTTTGGATTGAATGGTAATCGTTTCAATATCAGTTTTCGTTACTGCAAAAACACTGAACGCATATTTATCTCTTTTTTCAAGAAAGTCAATTTTTGAGTAAACTTTTTCAAGAACTTGATCACTAAATAAATCAACCAAAGCATTTGCTTTTTCAAGGTCTTTTTTATTCATTTCAATCCATTCTTCGTTATAAACTTGATTGATGATTAAAAACTGTTTAAACTCTGTTTCGAGTTCTTTTAGTTCATCAATTGTTAAGCTTCTAAAACGCATCGATTAATTATTCTTTAACTTCTTGAACACGCAATGAAATATCTAACACTTCATCGATTTCTTTTTCTGAAATCCCTTGCTCAAGCACGAATTTATACTTTCCTGTGTAAGGTAATCTTCTTCGTTTGAAAACAAGTTGATGCTCGACAACGGTTCCTGTTTTCTTTCCAATCCAAGATCCATCAGGATAAGTTGTTTTAATTTCATAAGGCTCACGAACACTTTTTCCATTTGGAGGAGTTGTGTTTAAGAATACCCATAAATTATTGTATTTGTAATCGGTTGTAGTACGTAACGTAATCACAAAATCATATAAAGTTACTGTATCCTTAAAGTCAATCACGAAGCTAGGTTTTACATCTTGACTCCATTTGTTTCCTTTGAAAGCATAGGATTTATTATAAAACGCAGGCGATTCACATGATTGTAATAGCAGAAGAAATCCAAAAAGAAATAAAGTAATACGCATATTAAGCTTTCGTTGAATTAGTTGGTGCAGATCCGTTTGGATTAGCTTGATTAGGATTTGGTTTCTTCTTCTTGTTGCGATTATTATTGTTTTTCTTCTTAACGAAATTTTTCTCAAAGCGATTAACACTGTCTTGACCAACTACGTTAGAATAGCCCATTTCCACTACTTTTTCTGTGAAAACAAATTCTGCTAATTCTTTTGGTTTTTCACCATTTTTGTTCAAACGCATAACTTCTTTTACACGCTCAGGTGAAAGTGAAATTAATCCGTTTTCTCCTTGATAAGCGTACCACATCACGCGTTTGAATACATCTGTTTTTACGTGATAAGCATCCCCTTTTTCAGTCAATAATTTCGTTTCTGTCTTTGGAAAAGATTTTATCGCATCCAAGTACATATCGAGTTCGTAGTTCAAACAGCATTTCAATTTTCCGCATTGACCAGCTAATTTTTGCGGATTTAACGACAATTGCTGATAACGAGCTGCTGAGGTTGAAACAGATCTAAAATCAGTTAACCAAGTCGTGCAACATAATTCTCTACCGCAAGAACCTATTCCACCTAAACGAGCAGATTCTTGTCGCGAACCAATTTGTCGCATTTCGATTCTTACTCTAAATTCATCAGCTAAATTCTTAATCAGTTGTCGAAAATCTATACGACCTTCTGCTGTGTAATAAAAGGTAGCTTTACTTAAATCTCCTTGATATTCAACATCGGAAATTTTCATTTCTAAATTCAAATCAATAGCTATCGTTCGGGATTTATACATCAAGTCTTTTTCTAAAGAACGACCCTTAATCCATTTGTCGATTTCCTCCTGATTTGCTATTCGCAAGATGCGTTTTATTTCGTTGTCTTTTAAATTGGGTGCTTTTTTTAGTACTTGAATACGTGCTAATTCACCAACAACTGAAACTAAACCGACATCATAACCTGGAGCGGTATCAACGATAACGATGTCTCCAACTTGCAAACTGAAATTGGAACTATTTTTATAAAATGCTTTTCTTGAGTTTTTGAAACGAACTTCAACAATGTTATATGCTTCTTGACCAGCAGGCAACGCGATGTTTGCTAACCAATCATATACTTCTAATTTATTGCATCCACCACTGCTACAAGTCCCATTGTTTTTACAACCTTTGGGAGTTCCTCCTCCACTACTGCATGACGCACAACCCATTTTAATTTTGTTTTAAGTGTAAAAATAAGAAAAAAAAAATTGAGTCTCCGCAATAGTACTAGTAAAACACTTTATTATTAAAAATCAAAAACATGATTGAAGTTAGAATTATTTAGTAAATCGAAGCGAACATGATTGGCATTGAATTTCATTGTTTTGACTACTGAACTGAAACTGCTAATTTTTAAAAATTCTGTAAGAAAATTTTAAAAATTTCAGTTTTAGAAAGGAGTTAAAATTGTTTGTTACGAGTTGTAAATAATTATAGGACAAAGATTTGCAAACTAAATAGAAATTCAGAGCCTTGTTTTTTACCTTAGGCGCTGCTTGCGCGGTGTTTCTTTTTTATCATAGAAAAAGAAAGATAAAAATTAGGTAAAGTATCAATCGAAAAATTTTAAGTTTAGTTATGTATCCTGATTCAAAAATGAATTTTCAAATAAAGTTACTTGTTATTGTGATTGATTAGAATAGGCACTATTTTTGTCTTAGTTTTGAACGTTAAAATTTGGTATGCGTTTTCTATTTATATTGCTAATTAATAGCTTCATTTTCAATGCCCAAATATCTTACAATGATTTTGTAGTGAAAGAAGCAAATAAATTTCAAGGCGGAACCTATGTTTGGAAAGGTTCTGGTTGCCCGATTGACATCGTTCATAAAGACCAAACCTTATTGACAAAAAGCGCAGTTGGAACGCATTGCTCTGGTTTTACTTTTACAATCGTTTTTAATACGTTGAAGGAACATCAACTATTGGATGCTTTTGAGTTAAATCAATTAAAAGAATTCCAAAGTCATTGGTATGGAAATACAGATGTGGGTGCCGAGACTCAATGTGTATATGCGTTAACTAAATTTCAACTTGGAAAAAATGTGCCGCTAGAAGAAGCACAACCGGGTGATTTTGTTCAATTTTGGAGAAATAATAAAACAGGACATTCGGTAGTATTTCTAGCTTGGGAAAAGGATAGCAAGGGAAAAATAATTGGTTTAAAATACAGAAGCTCACAAAAATTAACCAATGGTATTGGTGATCGAGTAGAAACGGTTGGTTTCGGTGAAAAAGATATAAACCCAAAAAGAATCTATGTTGGAAGGATTGTGAAATAATGTTGACATCGAAAGCCTTAGTCAATATTATTTTTTAGTCGCAATCAACTTTTTAAACAACTATAAATTATCTTTTACGAACAAAAACTTCAAATTTCCAATCCACGAATATCTTTGATATTAAGTTGAACGCTTTTTTTACCATTAAATTCATTTGTTTCTAAGGTGTAAGCCATTTCAAACGGAACACCACTTGCGGTTTCTAATTCTTTATGAGCCAAATTAAACCCGATTGCATCATAACTTAACTTAGAATTTGGTTGAATCACTTTCAGTTTTAAGTGTGCATCTTTTAACAGACGAGAATCGGAAGCGAACAAATTGGTGCTGTAAAAAACAGGTTTCATATTTCCAGGTCCATGCGGTTCAAAAGATTCGATTATTCGTTTCAAACGTGGAATTTTGTAATATTCCTCACTGCCATGAATTTCATTTAAATCAATTTGAACATCAATTTCTTGAATAGGTAGTTTGTTGTCAGAACTTAAATTTTTTGTCACCACCTCATCAAATCGTTTTCTGAAAGCCTCAAGATTTTCTTTTTTTAACGTCATTCCTGCAGCGTGTTGATGTCCACCAAATTGCTCCAATAAATCTTCACATTCTGTTAGTGCTTTGTAAAGGTCAAAATTGGCAACACTTCGAGCTGAACCACCAACAAGACCATTGCTTTCGGTCAGAACGATAGTTGGACGGTAATATCTTTCAATCAAGCGAGAAGCAACAATTCCAACAACTCCTTTATGCCATGAGGCATCAAAAACAACTGTAGAAGATGCTTTTTCGAAATCAGGATTTGCTTCAATTTGTTGTAAAGCCTCTTCAGTGATTTGTTGGTCTAAACTTCGACGTTCTAAATTATCGGCGTTTATTTCTTTAGCCAAGCGATTCATTTCTTCTTGGTCTTCTGAAATCATTAATTCAACCGCCATTCTGCCACTTCGAATACGACCAGCAGCATTGATTCTTGGTGCAATAATAAAAACTACATCTGTTAATGTTAAAGGGAATTTTTTACCTGAAACTTCTAATAATTCTTTAAATGCAACTCTTGGCGATTCATTTAAAATTCTCAAACCGTGAGCACATAAAATACGATTTTCTCCCGTTATTGCAACAATATCTGCGCCAATGCTAATCGCTAATAAATCAAGAAAAGGATAAAGTTTTTCGATTGATTCATTTCTTTGTTGTAAAAATCCTTGTAAGAGTTTGAAACCAACACCACAACCAGAAAGTTCTTTGTAAGGGTATGAACAATCTTTTTGTTTTTGATCTAAGACAATACAATTTGGTAATTCGTTTCCAGGTTCGTGGTGGTCACATATGATAAAATCGATTCCTTTTTCTTTGGCATAATTGACTTTATCGATTGCTTTTATTCCACAGTCAAGTGCTATGATAAGCGTTTGACCATTTTCAGCTGCGTAATCTATACCTTGAAAACTTATTCCATAACCTTCAGCATATCTATCGGGAATGTAAAAATCAATGGATGGACAATAATTTTTTAGAAAGCCATACATTAAGGCAACGGCAGTCGTTCCATCCACATCATAATCCCCAAAAAGCAAAACTTTCTCTTGGTTTTCTATTGCTTGTTCTAATCGATTTACCGCTAAATCCATATTCTTCATAAGAAAAGGATTATGTAAATCTTCCAATTTAGGTCTAAAAAAAGCTTCCGCTGCTTCAAAAGTTTCAATTCCACGTTGTAATAACAATTCTGCAACGATTCGATCTACTTTCAACGCATTTCGTAATCCCTTGATTTTCTCCTCGTTTTGTTGCGTTTTCACTAACCATTTCTTTTCCATTTCTGCTCGATTTTAACTTTAAGTTAGTGAAAAAAGTGATTTCGACAATTTTTTTGAAAAATAATCAATCATTTTTTTTTGAAAACAAGTAGCTTTTTCTTTGTAGTTGATGAAAAAGGAGAACGTGAATATTATGCTTCACAGAAACTTAATTAAAAATCAAGAATTAATAATTAAGCATACAGAAATTAATTAGTCAACGTAGCTCAATTTCAACATATTAGAACTTCCAAGATCTTCTAAAGGAATAGAAGCAATATTAATTACTAAATCTCCCAGTTTTAAATAACCTTCCGATTTCATAATGTATTTAATATCTGCAATTGTATGATCGGTACTAATTAGCTTATTATAATAGAAGGCGCGTACACCCCAAACCAAGTTTAATTGCGACAAGATATTTTTATTGCTTGTGAAAACAAAAATATTTGTATTTGGACGTTGAGAGGCAATTTTGTAAGCTGTATAACCTGAAAAAGACATAGTTATAATTGCTTTTGCTTCAACACGTTGCGATAAACGACATGCATTAAAACAGATTGAATCAGAAATAAAACGATTTTGATCGCGTTCAGGTAATTCTTCTTTATTATAAATTCCTGGGTGGGTTTCCATTTCAGTGATAATATTTGCCATCGTTTTTATTACTTCAATAGGATACTTACCAACAGAAGTTTCACCTGAAAGCATTACAGCATCAGCGCCATCTAATACAGCATTAGCAACATCGTTTACCTCAGCTCGAGAGGGAGACATACTATTTATCATTGATTCCATCATTTGGGTAGCCACAATGACTGGTTTCGCATGATGAATACATTTCGTAATCAACATTTTTTGAATCAAAGGAACGTTTTGAAAAGGAATCTCAACACCTAAATCTCCACGAGCAACCATCAACGCATCACTTTCTTTAATGATATCATCGATGTTATTTAACGCTTCTGGTTTTTCAATTTTAGCAATTACTTTAGCATGGTGTTTTTGATTTGCGATGATGTGTTTTAATTCAATAATATCTCTAGCCGAACGAACAAATGAAAGTCCAATCCAATCTACATTTTGTTTGAGTGCAAAATCCAAATCTAAACGATCTTTCTCCGTTAAAGAAGGCATAGAAATATTAGTATTCGGGAAATTCACCCCTTTTTTAGATGCTAAAATTCCACCTTGAACAATGCGACAGTTTATGGTTGAGTGACCATCTGTTTCTATTACTTCAAGAACAATTTTCCCATCGTCTAACAAAATACGCTCACCTGCAGAAACATCCTTAGGTAGTTGCGTATAGTTAATTGAAAATCGTTCTGTATTTCCAACTACTTTTTCGACAATTATTTTTATTTCGTTGCCAACTTCTAACAAAACACCATTATTTTCCATTTCATTGGTGCGTATTTTTGGACCTTGTAAATCGGCAAGAATTGCAACATTAAGCCCCAACTCTTCGTTAAGCTCATTGATCATTTTTACTGCTGTAGCATGGTCTTCATAAGCACCGTGAGAAAAGTTTAGGCGACAAACATTTAAACCTGACAAAATCATTTCTCGCAACACATCTTTGTTCATAGTTGCAGGTCCAATCGTTGCAACAATTTTTGTTTTTTTCATATTTTATTTTCTTAATATTTGTTGTTAACTTGTTGAATATCATTCATCCAAGTATTCTATAAATTCAAAATCTTCACTTTCAAGTGGGAAAACAGCAACAATACCATTCATATTTCTCATTTCAGAAAGTAACGTTTCTTCATTAAATGAGTTATTATCTCGAATGCATAAAAAATAGTCAACAAATTGTTTATCATTAACCAATAATTTGTTGTCTTGTTTGTTGCGAATAAGATAATACTTTGTTAAATTTTCTTCGTCAAAAAAATAATAAAGAAAAAATGAATTAGTTTGTTTGGTTTTTTTGTCCTCAATTAATAATCTTTCGCCTTGTTTTTCTAATTGAATAGAAAGTTGTGAGTTGAGCTCCCAAGCTAAGCGATAATCGATATAAGCGGAAGAAATTCCAAAAACCTCAATGTCGGTATCGTTTTCGAAGATTAATTGATGTTTTTTAGTTTTTGTCATTCCGTTGGCAAATTTAGTGATTAAAAAATTGGATTGAAATATTGTTTGTTAACGTAGCATTAATAATGTTAAAAAAACTTTGATTCTTATTGTTTTAAAATGAATTTGGTTTATGAATTTAGTTAATTTTGTGGTCTAATTTTTTCAGGATTTATTCAATGTCGTATCTAACTCGGTCGTTTTTACTTTTTGTTTTGTGTTTTCACCTTCAAGTGTTTGCTCAACCTTCCAAAATAATTAATAACACTGACAGCTATAACATTATGTTTGGCGCATCCTGGGTGATGCTTGATGATGATGGACTTGGTACAAATCCTTTCAATTTTGGTCAATATCATTCTTTACTTTATCCTACTCGTGCGTTTTTTGATAAGTATATATACCAAGGATGGAGTGCAGAAGGAGCAGGTGCATTCACAAAATACAATCCAGAAAAATTGGTAAATGATTCGTTAAATATTACTGGAAGTTTATTCTCTATTGATGCAAACATCAAATACAGTGCATACAAACTTTTAGGAAGTGGAGTTTTTGACCCTTACATTGGATTCGGTGCAGGAGCAACTGTTCGTTCTTTAGATGCTAGAAATACAGCAAAGGCTTTTTCTCCGACCCTGAACGTTAGTTTTGGTGTTAATCTTTGGGTATCGAATAACTTTGGTTTTCAGGTGCAATCTGCTGCAAAGTTAGGTCTAACTGATTTCTTCAAAACGTCTGATTATTTCCAACATACTGCTGGAATTGTGATTAGAATTGAAAAACCTGATGGTTCAAAAAGTGACTTCGGTAAATCGAAGTATAACGTTAAAAAGAAACACGGAAAAATCAAAATTAAAGGTGGCGGCAAAAAACCGAAAGAATCTTAAGAATTTTGAATCTTAAATCTTTTAATCGTTTTTTGTTCCGTAGTTTGAATCCCAAAAAAGTACTCCCCATCTGGAATTAAATTGGTGTCAAAGCGAACAATGTGTCCACCTTTTGTAAAAACTTCATTGCGAATTTCAATCACTTTTTCTTCCTGTTTCCAAACACAAAAAGCAACGTTCATTTCACTTGGTGTGATGAAGTAAAATTCAACTTCGCCACTAGCGGGATTTTTATCCAAACTATAAAGCGTACAATAAGCGGTTTGATCAACTCCTCCTCTGCTCATTCGTTTTAACATCAATTTGTAAAGTACAAATGCACCTAGAATCCCTAAGGTTACGACCATTACATCAATTATTCTTTCTACCATTATAAAGAGATTATTCCTTCTATTTTTATTGCTTTTTCATAAATTTCTATTACTGAATCGCCTGAAAGCATCACTTCTTTTACACTCACACTAACATAATTTCCTTTGCTAGAAGTATGGTATGATATGTTTGCATTTTCATCAAACAAGGCAGAAACTTGCGCCATTTTCTCATTATCGTTTGGTACAATGAATTTAAACAAATAGACACTTGGCCATTCCAAAGCATCTAATTGAGCTCTTAAGTTATCGAAATCTTTCACTCTACAAAGTTAGCTAACCAATCCACGTATTGACAAGTAAATTGTATTTTTGTTTGAATGAAATCCTACTCTGTCGCTTTATTTGTTCCTTTGATTCTATTGATTTCCATAGGAGTGGCAGTTGAAAATTTTAGTGAGAAACCAAAAAGGAAGCCTAAGGTTGAGACTCAAAGTCCTGAAATTGTGTACGATTGCAATTATTTTCAAGCACATCATTACCACGATTCATTGAATAATCATTTAGATGAATACCACTACATTTCTGAGAAACAAGGTATTCAACCTGTCGAAAATGAAAGTGAATTTCATACTCACCTTGCAAAAGAGAAGCTTGTAAAAGTGAAAACTTCGGATTATTTTTATTTAGATAGTTTTAATTATTCTTTTCCCGTTTTAACTCCAGTTACTAAAGATTTTTTAGATACTGTCGGTGCTCGATTCAATGAATTAATAAATAGAACACATTTAAAAGGAAGCAAAATAATCGTTACTTCATTAACAAGAACTACCTCAACTTTAAAACGTTTGGTGCGCGTGAATCGAAATGCTTCGCTTCGAAGTCCTCATTTAAACGGAAACAGCTTTGATCTTTCTTTTAATCATTTTATAATTCGAGGAAAAAACGACCCGTGTAATACTTTGATACTTCAGGAAACTATTTCAAAAGTTTTGTACGATTTGCGAACAGAAAAAAGATGCTGGGTAACTTTCGAACGTCGTCAACAATGTTTACACGTGGTTGCAAGAAAACCAGAGGATTCCTTAAAGAGGGGAAGTTTAAAAGATTTCAAATCGCTATTTTTGCACCAATGAAATTATTGATTTCCACACTTTTGTTTTTCTCTTCATTTTCGTTATTTGCCCAAAGGGTAATCAATGCTCTTTCAATTGATGAAAAAATAACGATTGATGGTAACTTAAATGAAGAAGCGTGGAAAAATGCCAACTTCACTTCTGATTTTACTCAGATTCGTCCAATTCCTGGAAAAGCTTCGCCGAAAGAAACGAAAGTGGCTATACTTTATTCTACTGATGCCATTTACATAAGTGCAATTTGTTATGATCATCCAGATTCTATTTCTGAAGTGCTTTCGTTGCGCGATGATTACAATCCGAACCTTGATGTGTTTGGGATTTTCCTTGATACTTATAACGATAATCAAAATGGATTTTATTTTGGAATTACTAGTAAAGGAGTGCAATTAGATGCTAAAATCATTTCTTTAGATTTCAACGATCAACTCAATTTGGTTTGGAATAGCGCAGTGAAAATTACAGAAGATGCTTGGGTTGCAGAGCTTGTAATTCCTTATTCAGCAATTCGTTTCCCGAAAAAAGAAGTCCAAGAATGGGGCATCAATTTTTCACGTCAAATTAGTCGCTATCGAGAGGAATCTACTTGGGTTCCAGTAAATCCAGACATTGAAAATTACCTACTCGAAAGTGGCGATGTTGTCGGAATTAAAAACATTGAACCACCATTGCGGTTGGCCTTGATGCCGTATGTTTCTGCGTACGTGAACCATTCGAAAGAAAGTGGTTTTTCGCGCTCGTTAAATGGTGGAATGGACATCAAATACGGAATCAATGAAGCACTTACACTTGATGTCACTTTAATTCCTGACTTCGGGCAAGTTGTTTTTGATCAACAAGTTTTAAACATAAGTCCATTTGAAATACAATTCAATGAGAACAGACAATTTTTCACGGAGGGAACAGAATTATTTAACAAAGCAGGTTTGTTTTACAGCCGAAGAGTTGGTGTTCAAAATTCTGGACAAATCAATGTTTACTTGGACACAAATGAACGTTTGGTGGAAGCACCTGGGCCTGCTCAATTATACAACGCAAGTAAACTTTCAGGAAGATTTAAAAATGGATTGGGAATTGGAGTTTTTAATGGAATTTCTGCAGCACGGATAGCAAAAATCATCAATGATTCCACCAATGAAGAACGAGAAGTTACTTATACGCCTTTGACAAATTATAATGTTCTTGTATTAGATCAAAACTTAAAAAATAATAGCTCTATCACTTTTACAAATACTAATGTTTGGCGCGCTGGAACTTTCGAAGATGCTAATGTGACAGGATTGAACTTTAATTTTAACACAAAAGATAATACTTACAATTTTTCAGGAGGAACTGCACTTTCAGCAATTAGGGATATTTATAAGCCAAAATTCGGTCACAACCTAAACGTTTTCGCTGGAAAGGTTCGCGGTAATTTCATTTTTGGTACCTTTTATTTGGAAGAATCAAACACTTATGACCCTAATGATTTAGGATTCAATACGGTTAATAATCGACGAATTTTAGATATTAGTGGTGGGTATCGTAATTTCAAACCTAAATGGAAGAAACTAAATAAAATAGTAGCAAATGCTTCCGTTTCTTACAATCGTTTGTACAGTCCAAATGTTTACACTGCAACTTATTTTAATTCAAATCTGACTTTGATTTCAAGAACCTTTGATGCAGCTGGAATACGTTTCAATGGTTCGTTTACTGAATTCAATGACTACTTTGAATCTAGAAATGGGCAGTTGTTTATTGCGCCACGCTGGAGAACAGTAGGAGGCTGGATTTCTTCTAACTATCAGAAAAAAGTTGCGATAGATGCTGGATTGAATTATGCTTTTTTAGATAGAGACGATTGGTCAGAATACGATTATTATATCAATCCGCGTTTTCGTTTAAGTGATCGTATTTTCTTAATACCAAGTTGGTCGCAAGAGTATCAACTTAATTCCCAGGGCTTTGCTTTTCCTTTTGGAGAACCGATTGCAGCTACTACGAATAAACCAATTTTCGGGAAAAGAGATCGCATCAATTCTGTAAGCTCTATTAGTTTAGATTATAATATGACCAATAGAATGGGTTTGACTTTCCGATTGAGACATTATCGCTCCGTTCTAGTTTATGAATCTTTTTACACACTTGAAGAAGACGGACGTTTGGCAGAATTTCCAACTTATACTGGGTTAGATGCCGCAGGAAACCCAGCTTACGATGTCAACTTTAATGCTTTCACGATTGACTTACAATATCGTTGGGTTTTCCTTCCAGGTTCAGAAATTAATGTTGTATGGAAAAATTCGATTTTTACGCAAGATAAACGCGTGGATGATTTATTCTGGCAGAATTTCTCAAGTACCTTAAATAATGGTCCAACGAATAGTTTTTCGATGAAAGTGATTTATTGGCTTGATGCACAAGATTTTAAAAAACTTCGTAGAAAGGATAAGGTTTAAATTAAAGTAATCTTTCATCCTTTTACAACTTTTACAAAAACTAACAAATGAAACATTTCGGCTTAATAGGTAAATCGCTCGCACATTCTTTTTCTCCAACATTTTTTAAAAATTATTTTGAGCAAAATGGAATCGTGGCCAATTACGAATTGTTTGAATTAGCAACGATTGAAAAAGTCAAAGCTATATTTAATGATGATAGCATTTCTGGTTTAAATGTAACTGTTCCTTATAAAATAGAAATCATACCTTTTTTGGATGAAATTGATTCAGTGGCACAAACTATTGGTGCTGTAAATGTTGTTGCTTTTAAAGATGGGAAAACAGTTGGCTTTAACACAGATGCTTATGGCTTTCAGCAAAGTATCAAGCCTTTTTTAACGTTTAAGCATGAACGCGCTTTGATTTTAGGAACAGGTGGAGCATCCAAAGCGATTGAATATGTTTTTAAGCAAATTGGTATTGATGTACTTTTTATTTCTCAAAATCCAAAGGGAAAACCGAAGCATTTTTCTTACGAAGAAATTAATGAGCATATGTTAAATGCTTGTAAGGTTATTGTAAATTGTACGCCCGTAGGAACATATCCTAATATCGATGAATGCATTGATTTCCCTTTTCAGTATTTGACGGAAGATCATTTAGTAATCGACTTAATTTACAATCCAACTAAAACAAAATTTCTAACTGAAGCCGAAAAAAATGGTGCAACAATCCTCAATGGTGAGAGTATGTTGAAAGAACAAGCACTTAAAAGTTGGGAAATTTGGACTTCGTTTTAATTATCGGTTGTTTTTGAAAATGTTGATTTTTCGTAACAAATATTCATCTAAAACTATTAATAAAGAGCAAATTACAGTAAAAAGAAACAAGGATTCTTTTGGTGTTAGAATGTAATAAACTTTCTTGGTAAGTCCATGTATATGCCAAGACACGTCATGATTTTGCAACCTACTCATGTTGAAAATTGTAGTATCTGTTGAATAAATTTGATGTGTAGAGAAAAAACCTAAGGCTGTAAATAGTGTAAAGAATAAAACTAAAAATCCGAGCAATAAAAATTCTGGTTTTTTGTACCAAACATAATTGGTTTTATTAGGAAAAATATTCAGTGAGAATAAAAAACAAAGCACAAAGATTTGACCTAGCATATTTAACAAAACGTCATTCAATTCCCAATATTCAACGTAAGTTGGGTATAAATTAATGTATTGATTCCATTCATCTAATAACATAACTGGAATTGAAAAAATCACTGCTGCTGCCCAACGCTTGAAAAATGCAAAAAACAAAACAACTAAACCTCCGTAAGCAAATGCATGAATTATTTCTATGTTCATTTCTAGTAGGTAAACATAATGAATGAGTAGAATAGAAATAATTGAAACCAATAAAATCAATTTCAATTGAAGCTGGTTTTGATGTTTTCTTAATTGAACAAATAAAATGATTATCAAACTTAATAATGCCGAAAATGCTAAGCTTGAAATAAATGTATTGTAGCCTTGAATAGACATTCTTTTCATTACAAATACAGAAGCGTTTACTAAAGGATCATGTAGTTTAATAATTAAGAAACTATACAAAAACATCAGCGAAAATGTTAGCTTTTTACGTTCATGCAGAAAGTCAATTGTGTTAGAAATTTTTCTAGAAAATGAAGTAGAATGAATCATCATTTTTGGTTGATTTGTTCAATTATTTTTTTAATTGCCTCAATAAATTTTTGAATTTCAGCCTTAGAAGTAAACATATTTGGACTAACACGGACTCCATCAATTTCACCAACCTTCACAAAAGTTGTTTGTATTTTAAACTCCTTCAAAAGCCGTTCAGAAAGGTCAAATCCTTCTATATTCTTTAACTCAAAACTTATCATGCCATTGCCATTTTCAGGATGCTTTGGTGAAAGTAATTTTACTTCCTTTATCTTCTTCAAATCATCAATTAATAGATTTGCTAAATATATGAATCGCGCTCGTTTGTTCTCTAATTTAATTGCATCATGACAAGTTATTGAAGAATTTAACGCCAAAAAGGTATAAATTGGATGAGTACCTATAGTTTCAAATTTACGAATATCATTTTCAAAAGAATCATAAGACGAAAACAGCGGCCAAACTTTTGAAATTTTATCAGATGAACAATAAAGTAAACCGGTTCCAATTGGTCCATTCATCCATTTGTGAAAAGCAGTGGCTAAATAATCGCATTTTAAATCCCTAATATTAAGCTCTAAACAGCCAAATGAATGTGCAGCATCAAGTAAAACTTCACAGTTATTTTGATGAGCTATTTCAATCAATTCCTTCACAGGAAGTAGTTGACCATTCCAATTGAAAACGTGGGTTAATTGAACAAACTTTGTTTTTTCAGTAAAGGCTAATTTATAAGAATCAATAAGCGTTTCATCTTTAAATGGCAACTTAAAATCAACCCATTTTAAAACAATTCCATCGCGTTTCTCACGTTGTTTCCAAGCATTAATTACATACGGATAATCGTATTGAGATAAAATAACTTCATCACCTTTTTGTAAGGTTAAACCAAAAATAATAGTGCTTAATCCTTCTGTAGCATTTCGTGTGAAAGCAATTTCTGAGGCTGAAACATTTAACCATTTTGCAACATTATTTCGCAATGATTCCCGCTTATTTTCTTGATCAACCCGCATAAACAAGGACGGACCTTGATTCGCCAATTTCATTTCTTCCTCAACTTTTTTTTGAACCAATTCCGATGGAGGGCTTACACTTCCGTTGTTCAGTAAGATAAAGTCATTCGTCAATGTAAACATTGATCTCACTTTAGCCCAAAAATCTTCCTTTTCAGCAAGTTCTGAAGGTGATAAATTTTCTATAGAAAGCAAATCGAGTTTCGTAAGTTGTTTCCACTCTTTAAAATCTAAAAACGATAATCCAGCAAAACCAAATAGGCTCGTTTCTAAGAATTTTTTACGTGAAATCATAGGTAAATTTAATAAAAATCAACCTACTATTTTAGAAATATTCAAAAGCCCAACTATGCAATAACTCCAGCTGCAACCGTATTATTGGTGTTTTCATTGATTAAAATGAATGCTCCTGTTTTGCGGTTTTTCGCATAAGAATCAAAACTTACCAATTCAGCTGTTTTAATATTCACTTTACAAAATTCGTTCAAGTGGATTTCGTCAGTTTCTTCTGTTGAATCTAAAGTATGAATATCAATTTTTCCTTCAATTGATTTAATGGCAGCTTTGGCTCTAAAACTATTTTGTTGAACCAACAATTTTTGTCCTTTTTGGAAAGGTTTATTGTCCATCCAACAAATCGTAGCTTCGATTTCATTAGCTGTTTCTGGCAGTTCGTTATCAAGCACAAAAGTACTACCGCGGCTAATATCTAAATCATCTGATAAATGCAAAATGATTGGTTCACCTGCCTCAGCTGATTCTACTTCTGATTCAAACTTTTCAATTTTCTCAATCGTTGTTAAAGCATCAATTGGGAAAATGCGCACTTTATCACCTTTTTGAATTTTACCACTTAACAAAGCACCTGCGTATCCTCTGTAATCATGTAATTCTTGAGTTTGCGGTCGAATAACATATTGCACTTGAAAACGCGTTTCATTATTTGCTTCCTCTTGTGGTATTTCAACATTTTCTAAGAAATCGAATAAGGTTTCGTCCGTGTACCAAGAGAAATTTTCGGATTTATTGACTACATTTTCACCTGTTAGTGCACTTACTGGAATAAAGGAAATTTTCTTCAAACCGAGTGGTTGGGCAAACGCTAAATAATCTTTTTTAATTGATTCAAAAACAGCTTGGTCGTAGTTTTTTAAATCCATTTTATTGATACAAATCAACACATGAGGAATTCCTAAAATGCTTGAAATGATACTGTGACGTTTTGTTTGGTCGGTGATTCCGTTTCGTGCATCAATTAAAATGATAGCCAAATCGGTATTAGACGCACCTGTGAACATATTACGCGTATATTGAGCATGCCCAGGTGTATCAGCTATGATGTACTTGCGTTTATCAGTTACGAAATATTTGTATGCAACATCAATCGTTATTCCTTGTTCACGTTCAGCACGCAATCCATCGGTCAACAATGCTAAATCGATGTCGGCATTTTCAGCTTTCGCTTTGCTTTGTTTTGTCAAGGTATCAATGATGTCGGTAGAAATTGAATTGCTATCGAATAATAAACGTCCAATTAATGTGCTTTTGCCATCGTCAACGTTTCCTGCTGTAAAAAATCTTAGTAGTTCCATATTTTTTTAGTTGAAAACTGAGAGTTAAAAACTGAAAGTTTTATTCCACTTTCAACTTTATACTTTCAGTTTTTTTTGTTGATAATTGAAAGTTCTCAACTGAAAGCTCTATTTCACTTTCAACTTTCCACTTTCAGTTTTCAGTTTTTTTTAAAAGTACCCCCCTTTTTTTCGGTCTTCCATAGCTGCTTCGCTAAGTGTGTCGTCCATTCGGGTTGCACCTCTTTCTGATATTTTTGTTTCTTTAATTTCTTTAATAATGTCATCAACAGTGTAAGCTGTAGATTCAACTGCAGCTGTGCAAGTCATATCACCAACTGTGCGGTAGCGAACATTTCTTTTTACTACGACATCTTCAGGTTCAATGGTCACAAATTCATTGGTATTCATCAATTGACCTTGAGGTGTTAGAATACACTCGCGTTCGTGTGTGAAATAAATTGAAGGCAAGGCAATATTTTCTCGTTTTATATAATTCCAAACATCTAATTCTGTCCAATTGGAAATAGGGAAAACACGTACATTTTCACCTTTATCAATTTTACCATTGTAAATATTCCACAATTCAGGACGTTGTTTTTTAGGATCCCATTGACCAAATTCATCTCTTACAGAAAAAATACGTTCTTTTGCTCGGGCCTTTTCCTCATCGCGACGTGCACCACCGATACATGCATCGAATTCAAATTCTTCGATTGTATCTAATAAAGTATACGTTTGCAACCCATTTCTGCTTGGGAATTTTCCTTTTCCATCCACTAATTTTCGTTCACGAATGGTATCTTCCACTTTTCGTACGATTAGCTTCTCCCCTATTTTTTCTGCCAAAGCATCACGATAATCTAGCGCCTCTTGGAAATTGTGCCCCGTATCAATGTGTACAAGTGGGAAAGGAAACCTTCCGGGGCGAAATGCTTTTAAAGCAAGATGAATCAAACAAATACTGTCTTTTCCACCACTAAAAAGTAAAGCAGGTCGTTCAAATTGACCAGCAACTTCGCGCATGATGTATATTGCTTCTGCTTCTAATTGATCTAGGTAATCTTTCATTTATTCAATTTTTTATGACTTTAAGATGTTAGGACTTTAAGACGTTATGAGAGAATGACAAATGAGAGAATGAATTTGCTAATTTGAAATCTATCACTTCATTTTTATCCCTATAGTTATCGGGACTAATTTTACATTCTACATTTTTCATTCTTCATTAATCATCCATGCAATCCACATTCTTTTTTCTCACTACTTTCCCACCACCATCTTCCTGCTCTAAAATTTTCTCCTTCTTTAATTGCTCTTGTACAAGGTTGGCAACCAATACTTACAAATCCTCTGTCGTGTAAAACGTTATAAGGTATTGTAAATTCTTTAATTATTGCTTTAACCTCCTCAAAAGTCCAGTTTATTAAGGGATTAACTTTTTGCAAATTTCGCTTTTCATCCCATTCATACACAGAAAGTTGCTGTCTATTTTCTGAATGTTCACTTCTTAACCCTGTAATCCAACAATTTACGTTTTCAAGTGCTCTATTCAAAGGTTCAACTTTGCGAATAAAACAGCATTCAATTCTATTATCAATGGATTCATAAAAACTGGAAGCACCTTTGGTTGTAACTAATTGTTCAACAGCTTCTGTTTTAGGAAAATAAACCTGAATTGTTTTAGCGTAACGTTCTCGGGTACTATTTAAAACAGAATAAGTTTCTGGAAAAATACGACCTGTATCTAACGTAAATACTTTTATTGGTAAATCAAGCGTAAATATAAAATGTGTAATTACTTGGTCTTCAAAACTAAAACTAGTTGAAAACGCAGCTTTTTCATCGTATTTTGAAGCAATTTCTTGCAAAAGCTGGATTAATTCTAATGTTTTTTCATTTTCCATATTTATCCAATTATAGAAATTATTATAATTCGTAAGCTTACAATTATTACCACTATTCCAACGAGCAACATCATTGCTTTGATGTTTAAACGTCGAGAAAGATTTGCGGCAATTGGCGCTGCACAAACTCCTCCCAAAATTAATCCAACAATTGTTTGCCAATGCGATGCACCTAAAATTGTAAAGAAAGTAAACGAACTTGCTAGTGAAACAAAAAACTCAGCTAAATTCACAGAACCAACAACAAGTCTTGGGTTTTTACCACTAGCAATTAATGTTGATGAAACAACAGGACCCCAACCGCCTCCGCCAATAGAATCTAAAAATCCTCCAAGTGTGGCAAGGTAACCTGCATGTTTTACTCTTTTACGTTTTTGATTTTTCCTTAAAACTTTGTAAATAATTAATGAACCTAAAAACAACGTGTAAACTCCAACAATAGGTTTAATGTAAACGCTATAATTTTCGAATGAAGTTAATAAATATGCTCCTAAAATTGCTCCAAGAACTCCAGGTATAACAATTGCTTTGAATAATTTATGATGAACATTTCCAAATTTTAAATGCATTAATCCTGATACTCCACTGGTGAAAATTTCTGAAGCATGAACGCTCATACTGGCCACAGCGGGAGAAATACCAAAAGAAAGTAAAAACGTTGTTGCACTTACTCCATAAGCCATTCCAAGAGCACCATCAATCATTTGAGCAATAAATCCGCCAAGCATAAAATAAAGGAAAGAACTATCGAGGCTTGCAACAATTTCAGTGGTTGTTTCCCACATTTTTACAGGCGGAATTAATGAAAACAACACATAACCTGCAACCATAATCCCTAAAATACTAAGCGTATTGAAGATAATTTTTTTGTAGTCAAACTCGTGCCATTTACGGTCGTGTTTTTGAATCAAAAGTTCAGTGATTCGGTTGAGTTTGTTTACTCTTTTATGAAAATCACCTTTTAGTTTTCTTTCTAATTCAACTAAATTTTCAGCACTATCAGAAAAAGCGTTGGGTAGAGAATCATCAATTACTTCAACAAGTCTTTTTTCAAGAGCGTCATTTGAACTAAATGAGGAAACAGCAATTTTAATATTTCCTTTGACAACTGATGAACCCAATAAAAAATCACTTTGCTCAAGGAAATTCATTGCGTACAATGGAATATTTTTAACCAATGTTGATTGTCTAATTTCCTGAAAAAGCTCCTCATTAATCGTTGAGGTAACTACAAAATCTATCTCATTTAGAAAATAATCATTGAAATGAGTGTGTTTTAATTCTAATTGTTGCTTCGATTGTTCCAGTTTTTTCCATTCTTCATCGAAGTTAAGAGCTACAACTTTTAACTTACAATCAGTATAGTTATCAACTAACTCCGTAACTAACTGTAACGAAATTTTATCACTTCCAATAATTAAAAACTTGTATTCCTTTGATTTAAAGAATAATGGAAGCGTTTGGTTAAAGGTAGAACGGTTAGTCATTTATTTAAATACTATTCCTATGTTTTTAGTATGCATTAAAAATAATTTGGCGCAATATTACAATATTTTACAATATATTTAAATAAATTAAAATTAATTTTAAGCCTACTAAATTAATATGTATTAAAAACCAGCGTCTAACAATTCGCTTTCTCTTTTCAATAAATCAGCAATTGAAGTTCTGGAAAGAATTTGCACTGTAGCTTCTCTTACTTCTTTCAAAACACTTTTGAGACCGCAAGTTTTTTCATTTTCACATTCTGCACATGGCTCATAAAAATTCAAACTAACGCAAGGAAGTAATGCAATTGGCCCCCCAGAAAGACGAATGACAGTAGTTAAGAAAATTTCATTAGGGTGTTTAGCTAAATAGTAACCACCATTTGCACCGAGCTTACTATGCAGTAAACCGTTGTTTCTTAATTCTACTAAAATTGCTTCTAAGAATTTTTTAGGAATTTTTTCTTCTTCTGAAATCGTTGCAATTTTTAAAAGCGTTTTGCTTTCATATCTTTTAGCAAGACATGTTAGCGCTTTAATAGCATATTTAGATTTCTTGGAGAGCATCTTTAATTATTTTAGCAAATATAAAAAAAGAAAGAGTGAAAAACCTAAGTTAAACACTCTTTAAAAGTTGTAATTGTCAATCTAAAAACCTTGAACGCCGTTTACAGTTGTATATTTTAATACATTTTTCTTTTCTGGGTGAATGCGCGCAAATGCAGACTGAACAGCTAAAGTTCCTTCGTGGAATCCACAAAGAATTAGTTTCAATTTATTTTCATACGTATTCACATCACCAATTGCGTATATTCCTGGGATATTTGTTGAGTAATCCAAAGTGTTTACCTTGATTGCATTTTTTTCAATCTCTAATCCCCAATTTGAAATAGGACCTAAACTTGGTTTTAAACCAAATAATGGAATAAAATGGTCTGCTTCTACTTTTATTTCACCGTCTTTTTGATGTGTAACAGTAACATATTCTAGGTTTCCATTACCACCCAAACCTGTAACTTCAGCTTCTGTTATTAAACGAATAGTTCCTTTTTCTGCCATGTCGATTACTTTTTGAACAGAATCTAAATGACCACGGAAAGAACTACTTCTATGCACCAGAATTACTTCTTTTGCGATTTTTCGCTCTGCTAAATAATACGACCAATCTAAAGCTGAATCGCCACCACCTGCAATTACACATGTTTTGTTGCGATAAATTTCTGGATCTTTAATAATGTATTCAATGCCTTTATCTTCAAAAGCTTCAATGTTTTCGATAGGTGGTTTTCTTGGTTCAAAAACACCTAAACCACCAGCTATCATTACTATTGGAGCAATATGCTGTGTGCCTTTTACTGTGGTAACGATAAATTTATTATCCTCCGTTTTATCAATAGAAAGTGCTGCTTCACCTAAAGTAAATCCCGGTTTGAAAGGGGCAGCTTGTTCCATTAAATTATCAATTAATTCGCCAGCCAATACAGATGGAAATCCAGGAATATCATAAATTGGTTTTTTGGGATAAATTTCTGAACATTGTCCTCCAGGTTGAGGAAGTGAATCGATTAAATGGCATTTCAATTTCAAAAGTCCTGCCTCAAAAACGGTAAATAATCCCACAGGACCTGCACCGATAATAATTATGTCTGTTTCTATCATTTTTTTGTATCGTAAAAAGCATTGCAAAATTAGCAATAAAGAAAGAAACAGTAGAGACATTGATTTGTTCTTTTTGTTACAAAGTAACTTTTTAGAAAAGTGTTTACTAGTAAAAACAAAAAAGCAACAAATTCAAAACAATCTAATTTATAGTCTTCGTTTCAAAAAGCATCAAAGTAATGTTATCATTACGTTAATATTAACACTTGGTAAGATAAACCATAAGAGATGCGCTTAAATTTGTAGAAAATTTGGAATTATGGCAGGAATATTAAGTTACTTTTTACCCAAAGATAAAGTGTTTTACAATCTTTTTGAAGAGGCAAGTGACAACTTACAAGATATAGCAAAGAAATTAGTTCAAGTAGTTAACGAACCAGATTTTAATAGACGTGGTGTTTTAATCAAGGAAATGGAAAACATCGAACATAAAAATGATGAGGTTACACATAAAATTTTCATAGAATTAGGAAAAAATTTCATTACACCATTCGATAGAGAAGATATACATGCATTGGCTTCTGCTTTGGATGATATTGCTGATTATATTTATTCTGCTGCCAAAAAAATCAATTTCTATAAAATAGACCCAATTTCTGATCAAGGAATTCAAAAAACAGCTGAAGCGATTAAAGAAGCAGTAGCAGCGGTAAAAGCAGCGGTTATGGAATTGAGAAATTTAAAGAATACCCAAAAAATTATTGAATGTGTTATCAAAATTAACAGCATCGAAAACAGTGCTGATGATATTTTTGACATGAGTATTGAACGCTTGTTTGAATCTGATGTTGATGCAAAAGAACTTATCAAAAGAAGAGAGATTTATCAAGTGATGGAAACAGCTACTGACAAATGTGAAGATGCAGGAAACGTTATCGAATCTATCGTAGTGAAATACGCTTAATTGTAAATTTTAACAATCTTTTCTATGTTTTATTTATTAGTTACAGTTATCGTAATTGCGCTTCTATTTGATTTAGTAAATGGATTTCATGATGCCGCAAATTCAATTGCAACGGTTGTTTCAACAAAAGTTTTAACTCCTTTTCAAGCGGTAATTTGGGCTGCTTCTTTTAACATTGTTGCATTTTGGGTTTTCGACATGAGTGTAGGAAATACGGTGGCAAAAACGGTAGATAACAATGCAATTGACCTTTGGGTAATTCTCGCTGGACTGCTAGCGGCAACCTTTTGGAATTTATTGACTTGGTGGCTGGGAATCCCATCTTCTTCGTCACATACTCTAATTGGTGGTTTTGCTGGTGCAGCCGTAGCTCATGCTGGATTTGATGTTATAAGTGGTGGTGAAATTATCAAAGTTATTTTATTCATTTTTCTAGCTCCTTTGATTGGTGGATTCATAGCCTATCTTATTGCTGTAGTCACAATTGCTCGATCCTTTTGGAAGAAAATGTTAGTTATTTTGATTCTTTCTGGGATTACAATTGGAGTAATGGACTACATGATCATCTACATTGATATGAAGCCTATCATGCTTTATATTGTTGCAGGGATGATTTTAGTTTTCATTTTGGTTTACATTTGGTTTGAAATTAAATACGGAAAAAAACCTTCAGCTTTGAAAGAAGCGAACATGCATAAAAGATTACAATTACTATCCTCTGCAGCATTTTCGCTAGGACATGGAGGTGCAGATTCACAAAAAGTAATGGGAATTATTTGTGCTGCTCTTCTTGTTTATGGAAACATGGGAAGAGAAGGTAAACTAGAAAAAGCCATTCCAAAACACCTTCAAATTACAGAGTTAATGCAGATTGAATACGATAATAAGGAAGGTAAATTGGAAAAATTTAAACCTGAAGTTATTGAAATTGATGGACATTTATTCTACACTGAACATAAAGCTATAGTTGATGCAAATTCACACGAAGTAGTTTACGACAAGAAAGGTAGGCTTAATCCAAACTACAAAAATGTTTCTATTCCTGAGTTGAAAAAAATTGAAAAGGAAGCACAAAAAATTGAGGTTTACACTTTTGGCGATGCACTTTGTGATTCAAAAACGAACGATACAATTTTTAATGATAAAGTTTTAAACAAGAATTATAAATATGCTTCTATTTTCGGAGAATATGTTGAAGAAGACGGACAATTAAAAGAAGGTTATAAAATTAAAACGAAAGTTCAATCAGAAACAATGCCTTTTTGGATTGCTTTTGGATGTTACTTAATGATTGGTCTTGGAACATTAATGGGTGGTTGGAAAATTGTGAAAACTATGGGTACAAAAATCACTAAAGTTACTCCACTTGAGGGTGTTTGTGCTGAAACAGCAGGAGCTTTAACTTTATTTACGGTTTCTCAATTTGGAATTCCGGTTTCAACAACACATACAATTACTGGTTCAATCATTGGTGTTGGAGCTACTAAACGTTTAAGTGCCGTTCGTTGGGGTGTTACGATAAACTTACTTTGGGCATGGATTTTAACAATTCCTGTAAGCGCTGTTTTAGCTGCAATCTTTTATTACTTGATACAAATTTTCAAATAGTGTAATTTTTGTTTCGTTTTTCGATTATTATTTTAATTTTGTGTAAACTATAATCAAAACGTATATGAAAAAATTATTACTTTCCTTATCGGTAGTTGCTTTGGCTTATTGGTCGAGCGCTCAGGTAATTGTTGCAGGTGTCTCACCTACTTCAATTATTGCTAATTATCCTTTTACTTGGGCTGAGCCAGGTGCATGGGGAACTCCAGACTTTAACATTCCCGGTACTTTTGTTGAAGATACTTTAATGCTTGTAGATGATGGTTCAACAGGTACAAACGCACAAGGTCATCCAGTTGCTCAAGAAGGTTGTAATCCTTTAGTAAATAACCTAACAGGTAAAATTGCAGTTATTTATCGTAACACTTGCGAATTTGGAGCAAAAGCATTGAACGCTCAAAATGCTGGTGCTGTTGGTGTAATCATAATCAATCGCGATCCAGATGTAATTCCAATGGGTGGTGGAGCAAATGGTCCGGATGTAACAATTCCTGTTGTTATGCTTGGAAATGCAGAAGGCGCTCTTTTAGTAGAGGCAATGCAAACAGAATCTGTTGTTGTTTTTATGGGTAATAAAACTGGTTTATTTGCAAATGATATTGCACTTTCAAGAAATGCAGCTTTAATACCAAAATTAGGGGCAGTTCCTGCATTGTTAGCTCAAAGCGGTACTGAATTTAACTTTGATTTAGGAGCAAGAATCTACAATCCTGGAAGCAATCCTCAAACAAACGTAAGTATTAATGCAAAAATCGTTGGACCATCTGCAAATACAGTATATGATAATACCGTTACTGGTTTAAGTATTGCAACTAATGACAGTATTGATGTTGATCCTTCACAAACAAATATCTTCCCGCAATTTTCTCTTTCTAGCTATCCAGCTGGTCGTTATACTTTAATTTACACTATTTCAATTGATGGTGTAACTGACGAGTATGACAGCGATAATACATTGTCTTCAACGTTTACAGTAAATGAAGATATTTATGGTTACGCACAATTAGATCCAACAACTAATCTTCCTAAACCAACATTGTTTTATAGACCTGGAACAAACAATAATACTTTCTCAATATGTACAGTTATTGACAATCCAAATGCATCAAGAGTAGCAGCTGCTGGTGTATATTTCGCTGCAACCAATAATGCCGCTTCATTAGCTGGTGAAGAAATTGCATTGTACTTATATAAATGGGAAGATGCTTTCACAGACCTAAATGATGCTGCTTTTGGTTTTAATGCACTAACTGAAATTGCTTCTGGATTTTACTATTTCCCATCTGACTTACAAAATGAAACTGTATATGCTCAGTATAATAGCGCAGTAGCGTTGGAAAATAATCAAAGATATTTAGCTTGTGCTCAAACAACTAACCTTGAAGTATTCTTGGGTCATGAAGGTTCTACAAATTTAACTTGGAATGTAGATTACTACTTACAACCTACAAGCCCAGGAGAAAGCGATGGTACTTACTTTGCAACTGGTTTTGGTGCTGATATTCCAAATGCATTAGCTGTTAAACTTATTGATGTTGCAACAATTGGATTGGGTGAAAATTCTTCAGTTGAAGGGAATGCATACCCTAACCCAGCTACAGATGCTGTAACTATCTCTATTGACGGTGAAGGCGTTGCTAACTTAACTGTAACTGATATAGCTGGAAAAGTTGTTATCTCAAATGCTGTGACTTTAAATGCTGGTAAAGCAAACGTGAATATAGCTTCTTTAAATGCAGGTATTTATGTATTTAATGTTGCTTTAGAGAACGGTAAAACTTCCCAATTCAAAGTGACTAAAAAATAAGATTTTTTAAATCTATTTAAAAGGGTCGGCTTAGGTCGGCCCTTTTTGTTTTACTGAATTGTTATCTTTGCAAAACGATGAAAAAAGCAGCATACACAGTTACAGCAGCCTTGCCCTACGCAAATGGCCCACTACATTTAGGACACGTAGCAGGAGTTTATTTACCTGCGGATATTTTTGTGCGATTTCTAAAAATGAATGATCACGATGTTGCTTTTATCTGTGGTAGCGATGAACACGGCGCTGCGATTACCTTACGTGCGAAAAAAGAAGGGATTACCCCGCAAGAAATTGTAGATAAATACCACGTTTTAATTCGTGATGCTTTCAAGGATTTCAATATCGATTTTGATATTTTTCACCGTACTTCAGCTCCAATTCATCACGAAACTTCAGCAGATTTTTTCAAAAAATTATACGATAGCGGTAAATTCATTGAAGAAACGTCTGAACAATATTATGACGAAGAATTTCAGCAGTTTTTAGCCGATCGATACATCATAGGTCAATGTCCAAAATGCTCCAATCCATCAGCTTACGGCGACCAATGTGAGAAATGTGGTAGCGATTTAAGTCCAACTGATTTAATCAGTCCAATTTCGACCTTAAGTGGGAAATCTCCTGTTTTAAGAACCACTTCTCACTGGTATTTACCAATGGATCAACACGAAACATGGTTGAAAGAGTGGATTGAAAAAGGAATTTTAGATGGCGAACAACAACATGACCCAAAAGCTTGGAGAAATCAAGTGATTGGTCAATGTATGTCGTGGATAAATGGAGGTTTGAAACCTCGTGCCATGACGCGCGATTTGGATTGGGGAGTGAAAGTTCCATTACCAAATGCGGAGGGAAAAGTACTTTATGTGTGGTTGGATGCACCAATTGGCTACATTTCTGCTACGAAACAATGGGCATTAGATGCTGGTAAAAATTGGAAAGATTACTGGTGTAAAACAGAAGCTCAAGATAGAAAATTAGTACATTTTATTGGAAAAGATAACATCGTTTTTCATGCAATAATTTTCCCGATTTTATTAAAGGATCACGGAGATTTCATCCTTCCAGACAACGTTCCAGCTTACGAGTTTTTGAATTTGGAAGGTGATAAATTTTCAACCTCAAGAAATTGGGCAGTGTGGTTACACGAATACCTTGCCGCCTATCCTGATAAAATTGACGAGTTGAAATATGTGTTAACAGCAATCGCACCAGAGAACAAAGATTCAGAATTTACGTGGAAGGAATTTCAAACTCGTGTGAACAGCGAATTAGCTGATATTTACGGTAATTTCGTAAATAGAACATTGGTTCTAACTCAAAAATATTATGAAGGAGTTGTTCCTGCGCCAAACGAATTTACAGCAACGGATGAGGCAGTTTTAGAAGAATTAAAAACGATTCCAGAACGCATTTCAAAATTGGTGTATGCTTATAAATTGCGTGAAGCTCAAGCTGAAATGATAAATATGGCTCGACTTGGAAACAAATACTTGGCAGAACAAGAACCGTGGAAAGTTGTGAAAACTGATCCAGAACGTGTGAAAACGATTATGTATGTTGCGTTACAAATCACTGCCAATTTGTCTATTGCAACCTTGCCGTTTTTACCAGATTCAGCTTTGAAACTTCAAAAAATGTTGAATTTCTCAGCAAATTCTTGGAGTGATTTAGGTAATTCAAACTTGATGCTAACTGGAAATTCAATTGGTGTTTCTGAAATCTTGTTCAAAAAAATCGAAGATGTTTTAGTTGAAACTGAAGTTCAAAAATTGCACAGCACGAATGAAGTTCTAAATAATTTTCCGCCAATTAAAGAAGCAATTAGTTTCGACGATTTCTCGAAGTTAGACATGCGATTAGGTACAATTCTTCATGCAGAGAAAGTAGAAAAAGCAGACAAATTATTGAAATTGACTGTAAAAACAGGTGTTGATGAGCGTACAATTGTTTCAGGAATCGCTGAACATTACCAACCCGAAGTAGTAATTGGCAAAACAGTTTTAGTTTTATTGAATTTAGCACCTCGAAAAATCAGAGGAATTGAGTCACAGGGAATGATACTAATGGCTGAAAATGAAGCAGGTGAATTGAGTTTCTTATCTCCTGAAAAAGCCTTTGAAGCTGGTCCAGAAGTGCGATAAATTAAAAGATTGTTAAAATATACTTGCAGATAAGGATTAAATACCTATCTTTGTACTCCCAATCGGGAAAGGATTTAACGAAATCTTTAAAACAGAAAATTAAATTTAACGATATATTGCGAGGTGGAGCAGTTGGTAGCTCGTC
>CAZDKE010000009.1:58743-76888 GCA_964506255.1 uncultured Lishizhenia sp.
CCCGAAGGTCGTCCGTTCGAGTCGGGCCCTCGCTACTTTAAAGCCGTTGGAAATTCCAATGGCTTTTTTTGTTAATAGTAGGATTTATTCAAAAAATAGTAACGAAAACCTCCTTTTTCATCCGTTTATATAATTTAAAAAGCTATTCACATTTATTGTGAATTTATTACAAATTAATATGTCGAATTTTGCACCTTCAAATAATGACATTTTTATATGCGTTTTCAAGCTATTCTACAAAATTCAAATCGAGTTTTATTCTTCATTCTCAGTCTCCTATTTGTTTCCAATTCAGTAAATGCTCAAACAACAAAATTTACGGTAAGCGGAACCATTAAGGATAGTTCTTCTGGTGAAACTTTACTAAGTACTGCTGTTCGTGTGAAAGAACTAAGCAACGTTGGTGTTTATTCCAATGAATACGGTTTCTATTCTTTGACAATTCCAGAAGGAAATTACACGCTTGTTGTCAACTCATTTGGCTTTGCGAAAAAAGAAATTCCTATTCAGTTGACGAAGAACCTAATTGTGAATATTGACTTATCTAAACCTAAGCTAGATAAAGTTCAAGAACTTCAAGAAGTAAAGGTTACTGGAACAAAAGAAAATAAAAATGTTTCGGGCGCTGAAACGGGAATGGTTAAAATGGACGTAAAAGCTTTGGAGAAAATTCCAGTTTTTGCCGGCGAAAAAGATATTATAAAAACCTTCACCTTAACTCCGGGATTTAAAACAGCTGGAGAAGGAAACTCTGGATTCTTTGTTCGTGGTGGTGCCGCAGACCAAAATTTAATCTTGTTGGACGAAGCACCTGTTTACAACGCTTCTCATCTATTAGGTTTCTTTTCAACTTTTAATTCTGATGCGTTGAAAGAAGTAACACTTTACAAAGGTGGTATGCCTTCACAATACGGTGGACGAACTTCATCTGTTTTGGACATCAAAATGCTTGATGGAAACGACAAAAAATACCACGTTGGTGGAGGAATTGGGATTATTTCTTCACGCTTAAGTGTCGAAGGTCCAATTGTGAAAAACAAAGGTTCATTTATGATTAGCGGTAGAAGAACGTATGCGGATGTGTTCTTGAAATTGACAGATGAATTTAAAGACAATCGCCTCTATTTTTACGATTTAAACTTAAAAGCCAATTATAAAATCAATGATAAAAATCGCGTTTTCTTATCGGGCTATTTTGGACAAGACAACTTAGGACTAGGAGAACTTTTTGGAATCAACTGGGGAAATGCTACAGGAACTATTCGATGGAATTCAGTAATAAGTCCGAAGTTGTTTTCGAATACCTCGCTTATTTTTAGTAACTATAATTATAAAATTGCGATAAATACAGGGACACTCGCAGTTGATATTCGCTCAAAGATTCAAGATTATAACATAAAACAAGACTTTACTTATATCATCAATCCAACCAATAAATTAAAATTTGGAGTAAACGCCATTCATCATACAATTACTCCCGGTCAAATAGAATCGGATGATCCGAATTTTGTTTTCGAAGAATTACAAGACCGATTCGCATGGGAAAATGCAGGTTATATTTCACACGAATGGAATCCAAGTGAACGTTTGAGTTTCATTTATGGATTGCGTGCAACAAACTTCTCGTTGATGGGACCAGGTGAGTTTTATTCCTTTGATTCGGAAGGAATTGTTTCCGATACAGCGATTTATGAAAATGGGAAAATCGTTCAAAATTATTTTAATTTAGAACCTCGATTTACTTCATCATTTATGATTGATAGTACAAGTTCACTAAAATTGGGATATGCAAGGAATGTACAAAACCTTCATTTAATCAGCAACTCTACATCATCTACTCCAACCGATTTATGGATACCAAGTAGCGCGAATGTAAAACCTGAAATATCTGATCAATTATCTTTGGGTTATTTTAGAAATTTCTTTAATAATCGCTATGAATTAAGTGTAGAGGCATATTATAAAGATATGCAAAATCAAATTGATTATAAAGATGGAGCAAGTACGATTGCAAATGATTTGGTAGAAGGTGAATTATTATACGGAAAAGGTCGCGCTTATGGTGTAGAGTTATTTTTCAAAAAGAAATATGGTCGTTTTAATGGTTGGATTAGTTACACGCTTTCACGTACGGAAAAACAAATTGATGGAATCAATAACAGTGAATGGTATGCTGCACGCCAAGACAGAACACACGATGTATCTTTAGTAGGAATTTACGACATCAACGAAAAACTATCTGTTTCAGCAACTTGGGTTTTCTATACAGGTAGCGCAGTAACCTTTCCATCGGGTAAATATTACATTGACGGAAATATCCAATGGCTTTATACAGAAAGAAATGGTTACCGAATGCCAAATTATCACCGTTTAGATTTAAGTGTGACTTATTACAACAAGAAGACAGATAAATTTGAAAGTAGCTGGAATTTCGGAATTTACAATGCTTATGCACGTGAAAATGCGTGGACGATTTCATTCCGTGAAAGCGAAACAGACCCAACAAAAACAGAAGCAGTTCAAATCGCACTTTTCAGATTAGTTCCTTCTATTACCTATAATTTTAAATTTTAATCATGAGAAATAGTATTTATATCCTCGGTTTTATTTTTGCGAGCTTAAGTTTGTACAGTTGTGAAAAAGTGATTGATATTGAGTTTAATGAAAGTGAAGCACTTATTGTAATTGAAGGAGAATTGACAGATGACCCTACCAATCCGCAAACGATAACGATTTCTAAAACAACAGATTTTCAAACTACAAATGATCAATTATTTGTTTCTGGAGCAGTTGTTTTAATTACAGATGATGCTGGAAATTCAGTTTTTCTTTCTGAAACTTCGCCTGGTAAATATCAAACAACTACTTTACCTGGGGTACCTGGTAGAACTTATAATTTAACAGTGACTTACGATGGTAAAACGTACACTTCAATATGTAAAATGCCTGTTCGAACGACAGTAGATAGCTTAAGTATTTTAAAATCATTTGGTTTTGGTGGTGTTAGTCGTTCGGTGGTTCCACATTTTCAAGATCCAGCTGGTAAAGGAAATTACTACCGCGCAAGAATGTACATCAATGGCGAATTTATCGAATCGTTTATTTACGATGATGAATTTTTAGATGGAAACTACAACACACAAGGCTTACAATCTTTTAATCAAGAGATTAGAAAATTTGATACTGTTTCAGTTCAATTTATGAATGTTGATAAGGACGTACATTTCTACTTTGAAAGTTTGGAAGCGAATAGTAGTGGTCCAGGTGGAGGTGTTGCTTCTCCGGCCAATCCAAAATCAAACATTAAAGGTGGAGCTTTAGGATATTTTAGTGCGCATGCTTCTCAATTTCAAACAATTATTTCTGATTAGCAGCAAAACAAATTAGTTCTGATAAAATCTTGAATTTTGGAATAGGTGGATTTAATTAATAAACCATCAGAATCCTTACTTTTACTACGTGAAACGAGCAATTCCCTTATTAAAAACTACAGCCTATTTATTTCTTTTTTGGTTTTTAGTTTTTGCTAGTCAACGATTGGTTTTTTCCTTGTTACATCGCGATGTTTTTGAGAATGGTTTCTGGAACTACTTAGGTGTTTACTATCATTCACTTCGCCTTGATTTAGCAACAGCTTCCTTTCTTTCAGGCCCTATCATTTTACTTTTGTTAGTGCTTTCCTTTTTCCAAAACAAATGGACAAAAGCGCTATTTTACTTCGTTTTCGGGACTTTAACGTTAATTGTATCAGCTATTCACAGCGCGGAAATTAACGCTTACTTTGAATGGAATCATAAATTGACTTCGCGGGTATTTATGCATCTTTCTAATCCAGATGAAGTGGTGCGAACAGCGGATTACGCTTCTACAATTTGGTTTTTTGTACTGCTCCTCCTCGAATTAGGAATCAATTTTTTAATTTACAAGAAGCTAATTCACAACAAAATTCCAACATTAAAATCTGAAAATTCCTTGCTTAGAAGTGCGATTTTAAGTTTTACAACGATTCTTATTCTAAGTTTTTCACTGCTATTTGCAAGAGGTGGATGGCAACAAATTCCAATAAATATTGACGCTGCTTACTATTCAAAAAATCAAAAGCTAAACGATTTATCCGTCAATTCTACCTACTTTTTTGGCAATAGTTATTTTTTATTTTTCAAAACTGATTTCAAGGATATTCTACCATCGATTCGTCCAAGTTTAGCAGAAAAAGTAACGAAATCACTATTTACTTTTGACAGAAAACACAGCAATTACATTTTGGAAGACTCGAAGCCTAATTTGGTGTTTGTGATTCTTGAAAGCTGGACAGCAAATGCAATCGGATGTTTAAGTCCAACCAAAGGAGCAACTCCAAATTTTGATAAATTGGCCGAAAATGGGGTATTATTCTCAAACATTTACGCAACCAATACCACTTCAGAAATTGGAAACACTTCTATTTTGGCAGGTTACCCTGGGATTCCAGAAGTTGCAATTTCCCTTTATCCAGAAAAACACCGCAAAATTCGTTCGATTAACCAAGACTTGAAAAAGCACGGTTATACCTCTTCTTATTTATTTAGTGGGGATTTAAAATACGGCAATATTCAAAGTTTCATTGTTGAACACGGCTTCGACAAAGTAATGGACGAAAACAACTTCCCAGCTGGTTTGCCAAAAGGAAAACTGAATTACTTTGATAAAGATTTGTATCGTTTTTTCCTTATAAACATCAATGCATCTTCAACACCGTTTATGCACTGCGCATTCACAGGTAGCACCCATTCACCTTACGATTATCCGAAAAAAGGGAAAGTAAAATTCACTGGGACTGAGGCAGACTTTATGAATTCAATGGTTTATGCCGATAAATGTTTGGGTGATTTTATCAAGAAAGCAAAAAAGCAAAAGTGGTATAAAAACACTATTTTCATTTTTGTAGCCGACCACAGTCACGGTTCGCAAGCAGTTGAAATGCCTTACACCACCGAGTTTTTTAGAATACCAATTTTGATTTATGGCGAACCAATTTTAAAAGAAGCACGAGGAAAAGTTGTGGCAAATATTGGCTCACAAGCCGATTTAGCGGCTACATTGATGCACCAACTACGAATGCCGAACGAGCAGTATGTGTTCAGTAAAGATTTATTGAGTCCAGATGTAGAGGAATTCGCATTTCATGCAACCATTCGCGGCTATGGTTTTATTCATCCGAAGGGAAGATTACTTTACAACTTCGATAGTAAACAGTATGTACAAAACACCTTTAGTCCAAGAGATTTCAAAAAAGCTAAGAAAATGAGTCAATCGCTTTTCTTGACTTACTTCCGTCATTTTGATGGATTGGATAAGCGGGAGGAGTGAAATTAGGTTTCTAACAATCAAAAATCAACTCAGAACTTGCTTCTCGTTTCATAAATGTTGCGGCCATTTCGAGAAGTTGTTTACTTGTTATTTTATCAATTCCTTGATGCATTTCTTGTAAGGTGTCGATTTGATTAAAAGCCAACATACTTTTACCTAAACCTTGCATTAATCCAGAGTTGGAATCCATTCCTAAAGCTAAATGTCCTTTCAATTGTTCTTTTGCACGATGTAATTGAATTGAAGTTAATTCTTTTGTTTCCAGTAATTTAACTTCTTTGTAAATCAATTCAATAGCTTTATCAATGTTTTTAGATTCTGAACCTAAATAAATTTGCCAAAAACCAGTGTCAGCATAAGTATTATAACTTGCCTCAACTGTATAAGCAAGGCCATATTTTTCTCGAACGGTCAAATTCAAACGCGAATTTAAAGCAGGACCTCCCAATAAATTTATCAGTAAGGACATTGGAATTCGATTATCGCTTTTATAACTTGGCGCCATTCCACCAATTACACCGTGGGTTTGGTAATTAGCTTCTTTCGTTCGAATATGGAAAGGTTTATAATCTAAAAAAGGTACAACTTCGTTTCGTTGAGCTGTCAATGGAATTCCTTCTAGCGAATTTAAAAGCAGCTTTTCTAAACGCGGGTATGAAACATTTCCAACAAAAGCAATCACCAAATTGTCGGCAGTGAAATAAGAACTTACAAATTTTTCTAAATCCGTACAGGTAAAACTTTCAACACTTTCTTTCGTTCCCAGAATGTTGTTTCCAAGTGAATGATTTTTAAATAACTCTGCTTCAAAATCATCAAAAATCTTTTCTCCTGGATTGTCCATATACGAATTTAATTCGTCGAGAATGACTTCTTTTTCCTTTTCAATTTCTTTCGGAGGAAAAATTGAATGAATCGAAATATCTGACAATAAATCAATGGCTTTTGCTGTATGTTCTTTCGAAAACGATGCATGTAAACACATTTCTTCTTTCGCTGTGTATGCATTTAATTCTCCACCAACAGAATCGATTCTTGAAAGGATGTGAATTGCTTTACGCTTATGTGTTCCTTTAAAAACGCAATGTTCTAAAAAATGCGCTAAGCCCACTTGATTTTCTGCTTCAAAGCGCGATCCCGCAGCAAAAAAGTAACCTAAATGGGCAACTTGGTTTGGTACGTGAAGATAAACGACACGCACACCATTTGGAAGTGTATGTATGGAGGGTTGAAATCGCTTCATTAAGGATTTTTACGGTAAATTTTCCAATCGTCAGCGTTGCGTTCGTAAACAATTCGATCGTGTAAACGCGACGGACGACCTTGCCAAAATTCAATGTGAGTGGCACTTAAAGCGTAGCCTCCCCAATGCGGTGGACGAGGTACTTCATTCGGAAATTGATTTTCTAATGATTCCAAACGCGTGATTAAATCTTCTCTATTTTCAAGAATTTCAGATTGCTGAGATGCCCAAGCACCTAGTTGACTTTCGCGCGGACGTGAAGCAAAATATGCATCACTTACCGAAGCCTCTACTTTTTCTACCGAACCTTCAATGCGCACTTGGCGTTGTAAATTTGGCCAAAAAAACAGCATTGACATTTTAGGGTTTTCAGCTAATTCTTTCCCTTTTTGGCTGTTGTAATTGGTATAAAAAACAAATTTTTCATCGAGTAATTCTTTCAAATACAAAATGCGTGAACTTGCTTGAAGTGTTTCTTTATCGACAGAACTCAATACAAAAGCATTGGGTTCATTTTCTTTAACGTTATAAGCCTCATCAAACCATTCCGAAAATAAATGAAACGGTTTTTTTCCAGCGGTTATTTCCAGCGACCCTTTATCAAAGTCACCGTGTTCATCTCGCAATTTTTTCAGCCATTCACTCATTAATCTTCGTCTTCGGTTGTATATTCATCAGAAATTTCACTTCCTTCAAATTCTTCCTCTTCGTCATTGTTTTGCTCAGCAGTTTCTCCTTCAAAATCGTCGTCGAAATCATCGATATCGGAACCTGAAGCACTGAAAACTTTACCTGCGGCTTTTGGTTCGTGCTCAATTTCTGGTACTATTCTTTTTGCGGCTGGCGATTCAACTTCGCTATCATTGTATGGGAAAATATCTACAATTGGTGATGCAATTATTTGAGTGATTTGATAATCAATCATTAATGTTGAAAGACTCTCTACGATACGTTCATACGCCTCTTTTACCGTTTCAGCAGAAACCAAGAAGTTTTGAGAAATCGTTTTCTTTTTATCGCCTTCTTCTTCCAATTTATCGTAAGAAATCTTTGCTTTGAACCAAGTATCTGACTCATCGTATTGAAAAATATCGTGAATATCTGTGCGTGCAATTCCTGTCACTAAAAATTCTCCACGAATGGTAGTTCCAAGCTCTTCATAGATGCGTGCTTCTGCGTCTGTAAATGTCATTGCAGCTAATAAATAAGGTTCTGAAACACGCTTGAATGTTCCATTTTCTAATTGTTTGGTGTATTTTACTTTAACGGTAAACCAACTGTTCATACTGTTTTTGTTTTAGCCGACAAAGATAATGCGAAGGATAGCTTTCTTTGTCATTTGTTTGTAATAATATTTAAATGATTATAACTTTTTAAAAAGAAACCAACTTTTAAATAAGATTCCTAATTTGTATTTAAACTTCCCTTTAAAGAGAAAAAACGAAAATAATCCCCGTTTTCTTTAAACAATTAGGATTAAAAAAATAAGAAATTGAATCTTAAAGCCAAGACAGTCATTAATAAATCCCCCGTCAATTATTGAAACTTACAAAAATTAGAAGTTCGATAAAAATAAAATTGATTTCTTAATTTGATTTATAGTTTGAAATATAAATTATAAGTTTTTTAGCTTATTTCTTCAAAACTCCATTATACTCCGAATCGCTCATCAACACACTTTTCGCTTTATTAAGCGCTCGGTCGTAGCGGAAAGAATCAAGTGTGCGTCCTTTTTGGAAATAATAGCGCGATACGATTTCGTTTTCCAACATCTCAGAAATTTCAGTCTTGAATTTGTCTAAATCTCTTTCTTTTGAAGGCGTAAGTTTTGTCAGCATTTGATCGTATTCCGATTTTACGTCTTCGAAATAACCTTCTTTTTCTGCTGTTTCTTTCACTTTCTTCAGCATTTCTTCCGAGGCTGTATTATACTTAAAATCTTGCGCTAAAACGTATGCTTTGAAATCATTGTATTCTTCATCCGAAAGTTTGAAAGTTCCAGCTTCTGCAATTGTTTTGTTTTTTATTGCATAATCGGTAGCAAAATTAAAAATGTGATTTCCAGTCAACAACATTCCTGCTAAACGACTTAAATCTTCTAATTCTGTTGCAATGTCAGGCTCAATTCCTCTTCCGTCTATTACTTTTCGTCCGCCTTTTGTTTGGAATGTTTTCAATAAGGAATCTGGAACTTCTTTTGGTTTACTTCCGTTTTCTTTGTCGTAATATTCCAATCGCTGCACGCATCTCCCTGATGGTGTATAATATTTTGCAATTGTGATTTTTACTTTTGAACCGTATTTCAAATCATACGTTCTTTGTACCAACCCCTTTCCGTAGCTCGTTTGACCTATAACCACAGCGCGATCTAAGTCTTGTAAACTTCCAGCAACAATTTCACTCGCAGAAGCTGAACCATCATCGATTAACACTACTAATTTTATGTTTTCAGCTATTGGCTCTTCCAAGGTTTTGTAAACTCGATTTTCCTCTTTCACACGACCTTTAGTGGTTACAACAACTGTGTTTTGAGGCACGAAGAAATTCACGATTTTCACAGCTTCAATCAACAATCCACCACCATTTCCACGCAGGTCAAGAATCAATTTTTCCATTCCTTCACCTTTCATTTTCTCAATAGCTGATTTTACATCTGACGCAGCTGTTTGTGTGAAGCTATTTAATTTTACGTAGCCAATTTTGTTCTCCAAAATCCCTGAATACGGCACATCTGGAATCTTAATTTCATCTCTCGTAATATCAATCACTTTAATTCCTTCTCCTTTACGGTCAACTTCCACTTTAATCGTTGTCCCTTTCGGACCTTTCAAAGCGCTTGAAACCTCATCCGTTGATTTTTTGTGCATATTTTTCCCATCAATAGATACGATTTTATCACCCGCTTTGATTCCTGATTTTTGCGCTGGATTTCCTTCGTAAGGCTCCGCGAAATAGGTATCATCACCCATTTTTCTTACCAAAGCTCCTACTCCACCGTATTGCCCAGTTGTCATTAAACGGTAATCTTCAATGTTTGATTCGTGGTAATAAACAGTGTAAGGATCTAATTCTTTCAACATTGCGTCAATTCCAGTTTTAGAAAGTTTACCATTTTGCGGTTCATCCACGAAATACAAATCCAAATGCTCATAGATTTGGTTCATAATTTCAAGGTTCTTCAATACTTCAAACCCATTGGATTGACCAAAAGCGGAAATTGCTCCAAAGTTGAAAGCAAAAAGGAGTACTAAAATGAAAGATTTAAATTTTATCATTCTGATTTATTTGTAATGTTAATTTGGCAATAGCCTTAACCAATTTTTGTTCCAAGACTGAAAACGCCAGTTGTTCTTTGGAAGTATAAACTATTGCAAAAATAAGTTTCTTATCGTTTGTTTCGAGTTGTGTTTCGAGTTCGTGTTTATTTTTTCGCACAATCTCGCGAATACAACGTTTGATATAGTTGCGGTCGTGCGCTTTTTTAAAAAGACGCTTCGGCACGGAAATAAGTAATTGAAACTGCGTTGTTAAAAGCAATTCAGCAGGTGAATAAATAATTGTAATCGGGTATTCTTTGACTTTTTTGCCTTCTTTAAAAAGATAATCAATCTGTTTGTGACTGCACAATTTGTATTCTTTTCCGAAGGAAAAATTCATAGTAAGATTTACTTTTTACGCGTTGAACAATTCAACGATTTTATACCTGAAGTCTGTTAATTTTTTTAACTCAAAAGCATTTTCATACGATCCTTTAAACTCCGTCAAATGGTCGATATAGCATTGTTTGATTGCGTGAAAATTCGTGTGTGTACTTAATTTCTTATAAACAGAACCTGCTAAAAACCCTGGTTTTTCACCCAATGATAATTTCGTCAAACCTTGAACGAGTTCGTCTGATAATTCAATTAATTCTTTTTCATCCATTGTTCTTCGTTTTAGTTAATTTCTTCAAAGTCATCAAATTTGTCTTCGTCTTTTTTTGAATTTGATTGAAAGTTTGTTTTAATGTCAACAACTGGTTTCCCAGAAATTATGTAATTGATGGCGTTAATCATTTTCATAATCATTCCAAGCAAGAAGAAGAACCCAATTACTTTAAATATAAAGCCAATTATTACCGTTGATTCAATGTCTAAAATACTTGATTTAAACCAATTTGCAATGTTGTTGCTTGCATATTGAGGGAAGAACAAAAATCCAATGAATAAGGTTATCGACGCAACTATTAAAATGATTTCAGTTTTTAAATTAAAATCATTCGTTTGAGGGATTTGTGCATTTAGTTGTCCGAAAAGTTGTACTCGTTGTTGCTGCTGTTGGAGTTTACCGATAAAATAAGTCACCAAAACGATTGCACTGGGCATCGCGTTGTAAAAAGAAACATCATTTTTATTCAAATCCAAGCAGAATAAGAAAGTTACATTCACCAAAAACAAGTATTTCACTGATTTGATTAAGTAATTTTCGCCAATCGTTTTTTGTCTTCCAGCACGCAGAAAAGTCAAACCTAATTCAATGAAAAACCAAAGAAATCCGTAGATGGCAAACAATACGCCTAAGCGAAAAATGAGATTCAATAAATCCATTTTCTATTTTTTGTTAAAGATAAGGTATTCTTTCGGTGCTTGAGGTGCTGTTTCAGGATTAAAGTCCAATCCGATTACTTTTCCTTCTGTTCTTCTATTTACTTGGTGTAAACGCTCGAATTTTTCTTTGTCGGTCGTTTTAAACTGGTTGATGTAAGCTTCTGTTAAAACTGTTTCAACTCCGGCTTCATCCATCCATTTTGCAGGTTCTAATTCTCCTTTTCCAATTGGTACTAATCTTCGAGCGTCGATTCCTTTGGTTTCAACTAAATATTTGTAAACAGCTTTTGCTCTATTTTCAGAAAGTAATTTGTTTTTCTTGTCATCGCCACGTGCATCTGTGTGCGAAATCAATTCCAATTGCATTCCTGGATATTCCGTTAGTAATTGTGCCACTTTATCCAAAGAATCTGTTGATTTAATACTTGCATCGTTAACAAATTCCCAAGTACCCAAAGCATAACGCACTTCTGGTAAGCGAATGACTTTTTGTACAACCGGTGCTGGCTCCGTCAATTCTATAGTAAGTGATTTTTGCTGTCCAATTGCATCAGTTACGATAATCTCATAAATTCCGCGCTTCAATTGAGTTAAATCTTCACTTTCTTTTCCATTTGACCAAGCGAATTTATACGGTGCAACTCCACTTTTAACAGCTACATCGATTGTTCCATCATTTCCACCAAAAGCTGTAATATTTGTGTGAGTTTCTGATATTTCTAATGCTGGAGGAGTTAATTGTTCCGTGAAATAAATATCCGATTCTTTCGCATTTCTGTTGCTTGACCAATAATACGTTTTGCCATATTTCACAAGGTAAGCATCGAAATTTGGAGAGTTGATTTTGTTACCCATATTTACTGGTGTTGACCAATCGCCCCAACCAGACTTTCTCACGGAATAGAAAATGTCGCTATCTCCTTCTCCACCATGACCATTGCTTGCAAAATAAAGGGTATCACTATTTGGACTTAAAAACGGAGAAATCTCATAACCGTTGGAATTGATATTGTCGCCTAAACTTTTCGGGCTCGACCAAACACCAGTTGTATTCACTGAATAGTATAAATCTTCTTGCCCTTTGGAAGTAGGACCAGCATAAGAAATGATAACTACTTTTTCATCTTTTGAAACAGTAAAACCAAAATTAGTACCAGTAATTAACAACCCAGGAATTTCAATTTTCACAGGTTTTGACCAAACTCCTGAAGCAGATTTTGTAGATTTCCCAAGTCCTTTATTCTCGTTTTTAATTCCGTTTGAAAACAAAACATACAAGCTATTTCCATCTTGACCCAAAGCTACAACCGCATTGTGATCTCGGTTATTTAACTCTTGCACATTGTATGCTTCTTCCCAATTTCCTTTTTCATTTTTGGAACAAAGCCAAATATCTTGATCGTTTACCCCACCGTAATTGTATTCATCAAACGTTCTAAAGAAATATAAATCCTTTCCATCAGCTGAAATCAAAGGCAAACTTTCTTCAGCTGAAGTATTGATAAATGCACCCAAACGTTTTGGAGTTGCCATTTCGTTGTAACCTTGTTGCGCTAAAGAATCTAAGCCCAATAAGGAAAGTAAAAAGAGTATATAATAATTTTTCATATGTGTTCAATTGTTTTTTTAATGGTCATATGGAATCGCCAATTAAATTCATACTTGGTTGTGACGAATCTCGTTTTGGCTTATTTCATTGAATTAAAATCTATAGTTAAGAACCAATTCGTGTCCACCAAAACTAGATTGAATAATCTTGTTAGTAGAAGCATCAAAAGAATAACCAATTCTGAAAGCTGGACTTACTTGAAATCCAACAATAACTCCCGCTGTTGCGTTATGGTGATAATTTACTCCAGCGAAGATGACGTCTCCAAAATTTCCAATCGCTGAAACTTCTAAAGAGGTTGGTGCAGGCGACATTTTTTTCACCACTACAGTTGTCAAGACTTTAAATTCTTCAGTAATTTGAAAATTGTATCCTGTCATTAAAAACAAGTGAGAAGTTAGATTGAAATTTACATTTGAACGTCCAAATTGGATTGCATCCTTCGTCAATTGATTTGCAGCAGCTCCAACAAAGAAATTACCATATTGAACATTAACTCCTACTCCTAAATTGATAATATTGGAATTCCATTTTTCAGCTGTAAATTCATCGTAAGCATTATCACCACCTTGATAATTCAACGCAGGATTACTCACATTTAAAACTTCTGCTTTGTCGGCATCAAAACCATTATTGCTTATTCCAAGCTTCAATCCTCCTGAAACTTTAAGCAAACTTGTGAATTGATAATGTGCAGCATAAAGCCCAGCCAATTGAAAGGATTTGAATGCGCCGTATTTATCTGAGCTTAATTGTCCACCAAAAGCTTGAGAAAATTTACTTTTTTGCGTTCTATTGTCGTCAGGAATTGGCATACTAACACGCATTGCAGGATTGTAAATTGGCTTAGCTTTGATTTTAATGTTGCGTTCAAAGTTTAAAAATGCTGATTGAGGTTCGTTTCCAAAACCTATCATTTGCCACCTTCCGCCTAAGGTGATATTTGTTTTAGGTTCGTAACCAACATAAGCTGGATTGTACAAACTTCTATTCATTGCTACCTGCGAGAATTGAGGCATTTGTTGTGCTTGCAAACTTCCGACTGCAAGAAAAGTAATTATAAAAAGTGCTATTCTCATTTTTTAAGAATTATAGAAACGGTTCCACTTAAAGGCTCTACAGAACCATCGCTCGAACGTTGAATCACGAAATAATAACTTGAAACTGGAAGTACGCCTTCTTTGTATTTTCCATCCCACGGTTTGTTGGAGTAATTTCCTTGCGTGGATTCATAAATTGGTTCGCCCCAACGATTAAAAACAGTTACAGTACTTTCAGGAAATTGCTCATCTAAACCAATTATCTCCCAAACATCATTTGTTCCATCCCCGTTTGGTGTGAAAGCGGTTGGAATAATCAAAGGACAATCTTCAATAAATATAGTGACTGCTGTGGCTTGACCTTCACAACCATTAAAGTTTTCAGTCGCATAATACGTCATCGTTTCTTGATTAGATGGCAAAAACGAAATACTTGAACCTAGAGAAACGGTAAGGGCTGAATCTGCATACCAATTAATTGTTCCTTGTGCGTTGGTGACATAAATCTCTTGCACATTTGAATTTTTACAATAAGTACTGTCGCCCGTAATGATTGGTATTTGTGGTCCATCTGTCATTGAAATTGTTTGCGAACCTACCATCACATTCGTACAATATAAATCAGTGATTGAATCTAAATCATATACTCCGAAAGCATTTCCGATTGAAATTGGAACTGTTGTTTGATCGCTTACAACTTGAGGTACACCATCTAAATTGTAGTAAATCGTATAGTTTGGTGTTCCTTCCACGAATAAAGTTAAAGGATTAAATTGGAAATTCTCACAGTAAAAATCACCACCTGTTAATTCTAATAAACCTGGCAATGGACGAATAATAATTGTTGTTGTATCTGTTACGTTCACCCCACAAACTTGCGCTGTGTAAGTGATACTGTAAGTTCCTGGAGTGGATCCAATTGGATTAACAGCACCAGTTAAGTTGTTGATATTCAAACCTTGACCAATCGTATTATAAATTCCACCACTTACAAAATTTGGGTTTAAAATTGGTAATACAATTCCTTCATTCAAGCAAACATTCTCTGGATAGGTTTGTCCTAAATCAGGATTTACAGATGCCATTGTGACATTAACGGATTGTGTACACGATTGATCTGCAATCAATTTAATATCGTCGATTGAAAAATCATTTCCTCCAGCAGAAAATTGCTGATCGATTAAACAAAACTCAGCAATTGTATCAGTGCCAGAATTCCAATTGTACGAAACTTCCGTCCATGAGCAAACTTGAGATAAAGCAGTAAAAGACCCAATTGAAACATCATTTACTTTCGTTAAAACGATTGCTTCATTTCCAGCAGAAATTGTTTGAATTCGGTAAGAAAAGGTATAATCCTTGTTTGGTTCAACCGCTATTTTTTGGCACCAAAACTTATCATTTCCTTGATTGTAAGTTGAACCATCTAGTGCCATAAACTTTCCTGTTCCATCACCAATTGTGTGATCGATGCAGTTTCCAAACGACGAATACCAATTATTTGAATTTGTTACAATTCCATATGCTCGTTGCGCACCCGTTGGATTTGTTGGATTGTAGTAAATATATTCCGTTTGAAAACCAATATTTCCTAGTTCAAAATCGCCATTAAAAACCAAGTTTACATCGGTAACATTAGAAGAAACAGTATAAGTAAAAGGTGAAGATGGAGAAACTGAAATACTTGCTGTGTTCGTAACGGTTAATTCTGGGTCGTTTGGACTAGAACTCCACAAATAACCTGAGCTACTTCCACTAGCTGTAAAAGTAAGGTTGGAGTTTGGACAAATTGCTGTGTCTCCTGGTGTTATTGAAAGAACAGAATTAGTGCTAAGAATCACATTAAAAATAGAATCTCTGTCGCCAGTTGCATCTTCCAAACCAATTAAATAAGTTCCTGCCGTTAAATCTGTGAAAATTCCTGTTGAATTAGTAACTGAATCCGTTCCTTCTACTCTAAAAGTATAAGGTGCAATTCCTCCTGTTGGATAAATTGCGATAAACCCAGAATTGGGATCACTACAGTTTGGATTAGTTACAGAATAAGTAAACGACAATGGTGATGGTGGCGGTGTTAAGGCAATATCATCTAAAGCAAAATCATTTCCCACAAAACCTGTATTGTTGTTGTAAATTTCAATATTGACACAAGCGTTTGTTGGCGTAAATGTATAGCGTACTTGTTGCCATCCAAAATTTGGAAGAGGTGCCAAAGCTTGTCCAAAAACAAGTGAAACATTACTTGCATTGTTGAAAGAAACTCCAATATTTGCTAATTCACCATTGTTTGCAACTGCATTTGAGATGGAGCGAATCCAATAGCTAAATACATACGTTTGACCAACGTTTAAATTACAAATTCCTCCGCCATTGTTTCCAGCTTTCCATAATCGTTGTTGTCCACCAGTTGAGTTTCCATCGACAGCCAACATTTTTCCTGTTCCTGTGGTATGGTCACCTGAGTTCACAAAGAACTGTGTGTTAATTGTTTGTGGATTCGTTACAAAAGCATAATTTCCAGCTGATGTATTTCCTGAGTAAGGAGGCGATAGTAAATTGTAGCCTTGTCCATCCACAACGAAACCAACACCTGAACCGCCGTATTCAAACGTGCCGTTGTTGATGAGATTTTGTGCAAAATAATTTGCTGGAATTAAAAGGACAAGAACCCAAAAAGATAGAAGTATTCTCATAGTTTTATAATCGTTCAAAATTAACATTATAGAAATACCAGCTTTTTACAAAGCGAATATGTTTTCAGCAAGGATTCGTTTAAAACTCAATCCAAGCATTTGCACGGAGGATCCATTACAATTTTCACCTTTTGTAATTTTTCTTCTAGCTGTTTTTGAAAAATAGTGCCGTACATTGTTCCGCTGATATCCAAATAATCTAAAGCTTCTAACTCGTATATTCCTTTTCCAAAATCAGCAATTTCATTGTTGTAAAAATCCATTTTTTGAAGATTTTTCGCATTGCTGATATTATCAGGTAAATAAGTTAATCGATTATTGGATGCTATAAAAGTCTTGAGGCTTTTTAAACGCGTTATTGGCGTTGGAAATAATTCAAATTGATTGTGGTCTAAACTAAGAAATTCCAAACTGCTAAATCGATCAAAACTATCGGGAAGTGCACTTAATTTATTTTTATCTAAATATAATTTTCGAAGATTTTTGAATCGCCACAAACTTGCTGGTAGTTCAGTTAACTTCATTTTTGACAAAGAAAGATTATAAACGGTATCTGGATTTGCCAGCTTTACTTCCTCCCATTTATAAACCTTTTCAGTTGTTTTTTGACTGAAACTAATGGTTAGAAATAATAGAGAAATAAGAGCGAATAAGAGCTTCATCTTTGCTTAACTGGGATTTGAGAGTAGCTAAGTTAACAAATTTTTCCTCCTGTCGAATACGTTTGTAGAGACTAACTTTCAAATGAGCTTCATAGAGGTCTGCTTGAAAATCAAAAAGATAAATTTCGATAGATTGTTTTTGGGCTTGTGAAACGGTTGGACGATAACCGATGTTCATCATTCCGAAGTACGATTTTTCTTCGTTTTGTAATTGAACTTTCACTGCATAAACACCATTTGCAGGAATCAATTTTGTGCTGTCATTCAAATCTAAATTCGCAGTTGGAAAACCAATTGTTCGCCCTAACTGTTCGCCTTTTATGACTGTTCCTGAAAGTTCAAAAGGCTTATTTAAAAAGGCATTGGCAATTTCAACAGAACCGTCTTGTAATGCTGTCCTAATTTTTGTTGAACTTACATTTACTTCATTTATTTCTTCAGCTGGAATTTCGATAACATCATAGTTGAAATCGTTGGCGTGTGCAATCAAGAAATCAATATTTCCTTTGCGGTCATTTCCAAACTGATGGTCGTAACCAATAATTATTTTCTTCGCTTTCAAACTTTTATAAAGAACTGTCTGTACAAAATCTAAAGCTGACAATTGTGCGAATTCTTTTGAAAAGGGCAGAATAATTACATTTTCTAAGCCATTTTCTGCCAAAGTTTGAAGTTTCTCAGCTTGTGTTTGTAGCAATTGTAAATTGTGATTATCTGGAAATAAGACCAATCGAGGATGAGGATGAAAGGTAATCAAAACGCTTTCTCCATCAATTTTCTTTGCTTCTAAAATCAGCTGTTGAATTATTTTCTGATGTCCAATGTGAACGCCATCAAAAGTTCCAATCGTTACGACCGGATTTTTTATTTGCCCCACATTTTCTAGACCTTCAAAAATTCTCATGCTCATTTTACGAGCGCAAAGGTAATGATTTGACTTGTTTAGGAAGGAAATTGTTAAAA
>CAZDKE010000010.1:0-68912 GCA_964506255.1 uncultured Lishizhenia sp.
GGTAAATTGTGAGGAGAATGAAAGTCAATTTATTACTTTTCCGAACCCAAGTAAAGATGGTTTCAATCTTGCAATTGCTGATTCAAAATTAGTAGGTGAATCAACATTAATTATTCGTGATGCAATGGGTAAAGTGGTTTTAACAAAATCAATAACAATTGAAGAAGGAACAAATTTATTCCCAATTGCAGCAAATGAAATTGAGAATGGAGTATATTTCATTACGGTTGAAAATACAAATAATGATTCTGAAACTATTAAACACGTTAAAAATTAACGTTAAAAACCAGTTTTAAAGTTTAAATCCCAACTGAAAAGTTGGGATTTTTTTATTTAGTTGTTTTTTTAATTTGTTAATGAAGTAACTTCGTATCACGAATAACAAAATGAAAACCTTAACACATTTTTTTGAAGGAATAGATCCCGTTTTTGCTGCTTTAATAGCAACAACTTTTACTTGGTTAATTACTGCTTTAGGCGCATCTTTGGTTTTTTTCTTTAAAACAATTCATCGTGGCGTTTTGGATGGAATGTTGGGGTTTACAGGTGGAGTGATGGTTGCAGCAAGTTTTTGGTCATTATTGATGCCTTCTATTGAATTGTCAGAACGTTTTTACCCTTCTATGCCTTGGATGCCGGCAGCAGTGGGTTTTCTTGCAGGAGCGCTTTTCCTTTTCTTTTTGGACAAAAGTATGCCTCATTTACACATAAATTTTAGTGAAAATGAAACAGAGGGTGTGAAAACACAATTACATAAAACGACATTGCTAGTTCTTGCAATAACTCTCCACAATATCCCTGAAGGTTTAGCTGTTGGTGTTTTATTTGGAGCGGCAGCAAATGGAATGGAAGGTGCAACAATTGCTGGGGCTATTACTTTAGCTATAGGAATTGGAATTCAAAATTTTCCTGAAGGTTTTGCTGTTGCCATGCCCCTTAGAAGAGCAGGTGCAAGTCGATTTAAAAGCTTTTGGTATGGTCAACTTTCTGCAATTGTCGAACCTATAGCTGGTGTAATCGGTGCGGCAGCTGTAATTTATACAGAACAATTACTTCCTTTCGCTTTAGCTTTTGCTGCTGGTGCAATGATTTTTGTGGTTGTTGAAGAAGTAATTCCAGAAACACAACGCGATAAATATACTGATGTGGCAGTTTTAGGTTTTATAGCAGGATTCGTGGTAATGATGATTCTGGACGTTGCTTTAGGCTAAATTTCATTTCATTAAAGAAATTTTCATTCTTTTTTGTTTTCTAGGAATCTATATTCATTTTATGTTTAATTTCGTACCGTCTCTAAGGGGTGCCCATCAAAAGGCTGAGATTATACCCATTGAACCTGTAAGGTAATGCTTGCGCAGGGAAGATGACTGAGCTAATTTTATATTGTATAACTTTCAAGAATTAGCCCCTTGTTCTTGTTTAATTTTTTAAAAAATGAAAACAAGACTTTTTTTAATCGGTGTATTTTATGCTTTTTGTTTAAACTTTTATGCTCAAAACAATTTGTTTGGTAGTGTAAAAGATGATCGTGGAACTCCGTTATCAGGGGTAAATGTTTATTTGGAAGGTTCAACTTATGGTACAGTAACAGATTTTAATGGAAATTTTATTTTAAGTAACCTAAATGTTTCAAACACAAATTTAGTTTTTGAAATACCTGGTTATTTTATATCAAAAAAGGAAGTCAAAGCATCAGATTTTAATAATCCTGTCGAGGTTAAACTTTACTCAAATACCAAGAATTTAGAGGAGGTACAAGTTATTTCTACCAGAGCCATCGAATCATCGACTTCTGTATCGACTATTAAGCGCACTAATCCAATTGAAAAGAAAAATTTCGGTCAAGATATCCCTACCCTATTGGAAGCCTTGCCTTCTGTTGTTACCACATCGGATGCAGGAACTGGAATTGGCTATACCGGTTTGAGAATTAGAGGTGTAGATGCTTCGCGAATAAATGTCACCATCAATGGAATTCCTGTTAATGACCCAGAATCACACGATGTTTATTGGGTAAATATGCCCGATTTAGCTTCTTCAATAGAAAATCTACAGTTACAACGTGGGGTTGGATCTTCTACCAACGGTGCAGCTTCGTTTGGTGCAAGTTTAAATATTAAATCTCAAGATATATCTACCAATGCTTATGGGGTTTTAGACAATTCTTATGGTTCATTTAATACCTTAAAAACAACAATAAAGGCTGGAACTGGTCTTATCAACAACAAATTTTCTTTAGAAACTCGTTTGTCAAGTATAACATCAGATGGCTATATAGATAGAGCAACCTCAGATCTCAAATCTTTTTATTTAGCAGGTTCTTATGTTGGTAAAAAGTCTGTTGTGAAAGCTATTGCTTTTAGTGGAAAAGAAGTAACTTATCAATCTTGGTATGGAACTCCTGAAAGTCGTGTAAATGGTGATGTTGCTGAAATGAACGCTTACGCTGACCGCAATGGGTTAAGTGATGAAGAACGTGCAAATTTGTTAAATTCAGGAAGGACTTACAATTTCTATACTTACGAAAATGAAGTTGACAACTATCAGCAAGATAATTATCAATTACATTTTACACATTCTTTTAAACCCAATTTAATTATGAATATAGCTGGTCATTATACCTATGGACGTGGATATTTTGAGCAGTATAGAAAAGATGATGACTTAGCCGATTACGGTTATAATCCAGTTGTTATTGGGAATGATACGATTACAAGCACTGATTTAATTAGAAGAAGATGGTTAGATAATGATTTCATTGGTGGGGTTTATTCTTTACAATATAAATTGTCAAAATTACAATTGGTGTTCGGAGGTGCTGCTAATACTTACATTGGAAGACATTTTGGAGAAGTAATTTGGGCAAGGTTTGCAGCTGATGGTGAAATTAGAGATCGATATTACGATAATGATGCACAAAAAACAGAATTCAGTAATTATTTAAAAGCTACCTATAGACCAGTTAATAGAATTATTATTACTGGTGACTTACAATATCGCTATGTGGATTACACATTTCTTGGCATTGATGATGTTAGTGGTCAATTATTGGATTTAGAACAAAGTGTGAAGTTTAATTTTTTCAATCCTAAAGTGGCAATTAATTATGGTATAAATGAACTTCAAAATATATTCGCTTCTTATGGAATTGCCAATAGAGAACCAGTGAGAAGAGATTTTCGTGAAAGTACGCCAGAAAATAGACCAAAAGCTGAAAATATGAGAGATTTAGAGGTCGGGTACATGTATACTTCTTCAAAACTAAGTTTTACTGGGAATTTATACTGGATGGATTACACCAATCAATTGATTTTGACAGGTCAAATTAATGATGTGGGTGGAAATACAAGAACTAACACAAAAGACAGTTATCGTGCTGGAATTGAGCTAAGTTCTACCTATAAAATTGTTTCATCGCTTCGATTAAATGGTGCGATTACCCTTAGTCAAAATAAAATCAAAGAATTCGATGAATATGTAGATGAATATTTGGATAATGAGCCTTTTTATACTCAACAATTGATTAATCATAAAAATACAGATCTTGCATTTTCTCCTAATATTGTTGCAAATTCTGGATTTACTTTTATGCCTTTGAAAAATTTCACAATCGATTGGATGTCAAAATATGTAGGTAGACAATTTTTAGATAATACCTCAAATTTAAACCGTAGTATTGATCCATTTACTTTCTCAAACCTAACATTATCATACACTATTGAAAATAAGTTCTTTAAAGAAATAACATTTGGCTTTTTAGTTAATAACATTTTCAATTCAATGTATTCGAATAATGGTTACACATTTTCCTACATCTATGCTGGTGAAACAACAACAGAGAATTTTTACTACCCGCAAGCAGGAAGAAATGTTCTAGGACGAATTTTGTTGAAATTATAATCAATAAATTAGTAAATGAATCCCGAAACAACTCGATTTTTTTATCTTTAGAAAATTAATTTTAAAAGTATGAAATCGAGTTTATTGTTTTGTTTGTTCTTTTCTCCTATAGTTGTCTTTTCACAAGTAAAAGAACCTGAAAGTAATGTTGTAGTTGTTGAAGTAGCGTCTGAAAAAGAAGATGAACTTCCAGATATTGAAGCAGAATTTCCCGGTGGAATTGATGCGATGATGAATTTTATGCAAGAAAATGTGAGGTATCCACAGTCTTCCATAGAAATGAATGAACAAGGAAGGGTATTTCTTTCGTTTTTAGTTGATATTGATGGTTCAATTTCCGAAGTTAAAGTTGAAAAAGGGATTAGTGATAGTTTAAACGCAGAAGCGATTCGTGTTGTAAAATCAATGCCTAAATGGAAACCAGCCTTACTTGCTAATCAACCAGTTAAATCAACAGTGAGAATACCTATTAATTTTAAACTTACGGATGATGAAGAGTTGGAAGATCTAGAAGAAGAGAAGGAAGAAAGAAAACTATACGATGCTCATTGGGCAGGCTTTGATTTAGGAACTTTAGTTTTAATGAGTGACTTTTTCAAAACAGAATTTGTTGCAAACGATTATTGGAAAAACAATGTGGCTCGTTCATCTGTTTTCAACTTCAATTTCTTTGATTATAAATTCCCAATTTTTAAGCAATATTTGGGTTTAACAACTGGTTTAGGTTGGAACGTTTCAACTATTGGTTTAAATAAAAACTATGATATTGTTCACACAATAGATACTATTTATGCTACTAGTAATTCCATTCAAACCTATCGTGCAAATACCTTAAATGCTCAGTACCTAACTGTTCCTTTGCTTTTAGAATTTGCTTCCAAGAAAGAACAAAAGAAAAGTTTCTATTTTGCAGCAGGTGTTATAGGTGGGGTTCGAATTTTTTCAAATACGAGAAAAACAGGTAAATTTAATAACGGCGATCGATTTGACTTGAATGTAAGATCAAAGTATAATTTAGCACCTTTCACGTTAGAAGCAACTGTTAGAACTGGTTTTGGACCATTTGGATTATTTGCTACTTACAATCTAAACACACTTTTTAAAGATGGAAAAACTGTTGCGGTTTATCCTTTTAGAACAGGTCTAACTCTTAATGTAGATTACGGAAACAAGTAAGTTAAAACTAAACTGATATGAATTGGTAAATATTCTTTTTTCAGACTTAAGTTAAAATTCCAAGTTAGTTTAAAAAGCGCTCAATCTCCCAAACCTTTTATAACCACAACAATCTCTCCTTTTGGTGGCGTATTTACGAAATAACTTGTCAATTCTTCTAAGGTACCACGGTGGAAGGTTTCATAGAATTTTGAGATTTCACGTGCCACACATACTTCTCTTGATTTGCCAAAAAATTCTTGCATTTGTTCCAATGTTTTTGCTAAGCGATGAGGTGATTCATACAAAACAACAGTTCTCTCTTCTTGACTTAGAATTTTAAGGCGTGTTTGTTTTCCTTTTTTATGTGGAAGAAATCCTTCATATACGAATTTATCACACGGAAAACCACTTGCAACAAGCGCAGGAACAAAGGCTGTTGGTCCAGGTAAACACTCTACTTGGATTGAGTTTTGAATCGCCGCTCGAACTAACAAAAAGCCAGGGTCAGAAATACCAGGAGTACCAGCATCTGAAACAAGCACAACTAATTCTTCACCTTGAATCGCTTCTATGCATTTTTCAAGCATTTTATGCTCATTGTGCGCGTGAAAAGGAATGATTTTCTTCTGAATCCCTAAATGATCCAACAAGCGCTTAGTCATACGGGTATCTTCCGCATAAATAAAAGCGGTTTCATTGAAATAACGAATTGTTCTTAGGGTAATATCTTCCAAATTACCAATTGGTGTTGGAAGAAGTGCTAGTTTTGCCATTTATCGAGTTAATACAACATATTCATTTAGAAGCGTTTCAAGAAATTTTAAGTGTTCTTTTGGTGTTTGTTCTAAACCTATCAATCGAGCACTTTCATTTGCAATTTTTGAAATTAAATCCTCTAAATCTTTGTTTTTGTAACGCTTTATTTGCTGAATACAATTTTTAATATAAATCATATCTTCGTCCGTAAATCGAATTACTTGCGGGTAAGATGGTGTAAAATTTTCATTGGTTTGAATCTTCAATACATCGTTCAAACTATAGCTTTGGGCAGATTTAGTTTTAACAACAATTGTACCCGCCAAAGAATCGCCTATGCGTTGATTATTAATAGAAAGCCCACAAATAAAAGCATCTATAATATTCAACAATGGTAAAAGTAAAATGAAATAATTCGCTGAAATCCAGAGGAAATCTCCTCTAAAAAACCAACGTGTCATCACTTCCTTAAATCCAACTCGGTGACCATTTAATTTCAAAACTCGAATTCCAACAACCATTTTCCCAATCGTTTGTCCACCTGTAATATATTCCATAACAGGTTGATACAAAATCCAAGGAAGTTTCACCAATAGTAAAGTCATAAACATCCAAGTTCCGAAATCCGTAAACAAATCATCAAATTGAATCGACATCATCGCGATGAATAAATAAACCGATAATATGATTGTATCTAAAATGTATGCGCCAATTCGTTGAAAAACAGAAGCAGCTTCGAAATCAATCAAAACATATTGAGAAGATTTAAAAGTCAGTTTTACAGTGCTCATGCAAATACGAATTTAACAACTTCTTCAATTTTTCCGCAACTAAAAACTTCAATTTCTGATTTTTTAATCTCTAATCCTTTTGAATATTTTGAAACTACAATTTGCTTATATCCCAATTTTTCGGCTTCACTTATGCGCTGTTCAATGCGATTTACAGGACGAATTTCACCAGAAAGACCTATTTCACCAGCAAAGGCAATCGTTTTTGGAATCGCTAAATCAGCATTGGAGGAAAGTACAGAAATTGCAACTGCTAAATCAATCGCTGGATCGTCCACTTTGATTCCACCAGCAATATTTAAAAATACATCTTTTGAACCCAATTTAAAACCACAACGTTTTTCTAAAACCGCCAATAGCATATTCAATCGTTTGGCATCAAAGCCTGTTGAAGAACGCTGAGGAGTTCCATAAGCTGCTGAACTAACCAATGCCTGTACTTCGACTAAAAGAGGTCGCATACCTTCAATCGTGGAAGCAATTGCAATTCCACTTAAGTCTTTATCTGTATTTGTTATTAATATCTCTGAAGGATTTTCAACGCCACGAAGTCCTGCACCATGCATTTCATAGATTCCAAGTTCATTTGTGGAACCAAAGCGATTTTTAATAGTTCGCAACAAGCGGTAAATATGATTTCTATCACCTTCAAATTGCAGCACAACATCCACCATGTGTTCCAAAACTTTCGGACCAGCTAATGTTCCATCTTTGGTGATATGACCTATTAAAAAAATCGGAATATTTGTTTGTTTAGCATAGCGCAATAATTGAGCAGTACATTCACGCACTTGAGAAATACTTCCAGGAGAACTTTCGATATGCGATGAAAATAAAGTCTGAATAGAATCAATTATAATAATCTCCGGCTGAATTTCATTCGCGTGAAGGACAATGTTTTGAAGATTCGTTTCGGTTAATAGAAAACAAGAGTCGTTGACTCTTCCTATACGATCAGCGCGCATTTTTATTTGACGATCACTTTCCTCTCCTGAAACATAAAGCGTTTTGATTGTATCAGCAATTGCAAGTTGAAGTAACAAAGTTGATTTTCCAATTCCAGGGTCACCACCTAAAAGAATAATAGAACCAGGAACTAATCCACCTCCAAGAACACGGTGCAATTCAGAATCCTTTAAAACTCTTCGCTCTTCTTCTTGTTTAACAACCTCTTGAATAAGTTGAGGTTTCGCGTGTTTCGTTTCTTTTGAAAAAGCAACAACATTTTTGGAAGGCTTTTCAATCATTTCTTCAACGAATGTGTTCCACTCGCTACAAGAAGGACACTTACCTAACCATTTCGCTGCTTCATAACCACAGCTTTGACAAAAAAACGCGGATTTTATTTTGGACATTTATTCTTTAGCTTTTGAAATACGGTAACTAAATTTTAATCCTATTCCTGCATTTAACTTTATATTTTTGATGGGAGCCTGATCTCCTACCTGAAATTTTTTATCCAAAGCAAAACCTAAATTGGCTGAGAAATCTATAAAAAATCGTTTATCTAGGTAAAAATGGAAGCCAAATCCAACTCGTGGAATCATCCGTTGGTAATATTCCTTGGTGATTAATGTGCCACCATCCTGCGAAAAATTCTTCCTGTATAAACGATATTTATACTCTGCAGAGAAGTAAAGATTTTCTCCCATCGCCATTGGATAGTAACGTAATGCTATGCTAGCACTTGGTCCAGGAACAACCTTTCTTGCATTTACAACCAACACTTCTTGGAGCGCATTTTGAATGTAGTTATCTGTAAGTAATCCCAATCCGACTTCAAAACTTGTTTTTTTTGAAAAAGACTGCTCATATAATCCAGCAATTTCTCCAACAAAAATTGGAGCAACACTCAGTTTGGCAGCACTAAATCGTTGAGGTTTTGGTTTTCTACTTTGGGCAAAAAAAATAGTAGGGATAAATATCAAAAAGAAGACTCCCAGCCAACGCACATTCATTTCTCTTGATAGGTTCATGTAGTAATTTTGCATAAAAATAAAAAATATACGCAAGGATACCAACGTTAAGTCGTTGATAATTTTTTTTATGAAAAATTTGAGTAGTAATGGTTGTGGGAAAAACAAATAATATAAATTTGTCGCTCAAGAATTTATTTCAATCAAAGTTATGTCGAAAAGAAGGTCAATAATTAGCTACGATAAATTAACCATAGAACAGAAAAAGCAAATTCTTAAAGAATTTCCTGATGGTTATATTAATCATTTAACTACTATCAAAACGCCAACAGGTGAAATGCTAGATGCTTTGATTTGGGAAACTGAGGAGGTAATCTACTTAGTTAAAATCAATAAAATAACACCTAAAGTTAAACCAGTTTCTGACGATGATGACGACGAATTTGAAGATGACTTCGATAAAGTTCCAGATTTAAAAGAAGATGATTTGGATGCAGATAGCGACGACGACGACGACGATTACGACAAACCCGAGGACGACGCTGACGACGAAGAAGAGTAATCTAAACGCTTTCAGTTACTTAACTATTTCAGGAACTAAATTTTAGATTCCTTTCGCTGGATTTCAAACTTATTCCTTTTCAAAATGTTAATTTTGTTACTATGTCAACAAAAAAAGGAATTGCTATTTTAGGATCCACAGGTTCGATTGGAACTCAAGCTTTAGAAGTAATTGAAGCTTATCCTGACTATTTTGATTTACAAGTAATTACTGCAGGTAAAAACGCAGATTTACTTATTCAACAAGCCAAAAAACACCAACCGAATACAGTTGTTATTGGTGATGAATCAGCTTACAAAAAAGTTAAAGAGGCACTTTGGGAGGACGATATTCACGTTTATTGCGGTGAAGAAGCTTTGTGTCAAGTAGTTGAATCAACAGAAGTTCAAACTGTTTTAACCGCATTAGTTGGTTACGCAGGTTTGAAGCCAACTATTCATGCAATTGAGGCTGGAAAAACAATCGCTTTAGCAAATAAAGAAACTTTAGTTGTTGCTGGTGAATACATCACAAAATTGGCTCGTGAAAAAGGGGTAAACATTTATCCTGTTGATTCAGAACATTCCGCAATATTTCAATGCCTTGTTGGCGAATTTCATAATCCAATTGAAAAAATTTATCTCACTGCTTCAGGTGGTCCATTCAGAGGGTTTTCGTTTGAACAATTAAAACAAGTGACTTTAGCTCAAGCTTTAAAACATCCAAATTGGTCAATGGGAGCAAAAATCACAATAGACTCTGCAACATTGATGAACAAAGGTTTAGAAGTGATTGAAGCGAAATGGTTATTTAATTTAAAGCCTGAACAAATTGATGTTATTGTTCATCCGCAATCGATTGTTCATTCCTTGGTTCAATTTGAAGATGGGAGTATGAAAGCGCAAATGGGTTTGCCCGATATGAAGTTGCCCATTCAGTTTGCTTTGACTTATCCAAACCGATTCAAAACTGATTTTCCACGCTTTAATTTTATGAATTACCCAAATTTAACTTTCGAAGCACCTAATCGAACCGTTTTTAAAAATCTTGACCTTGCTTATAAAGTTATGGATATGCAAGGAACTGCGGCATGTTCTTTGAATGCAGCAAATGAAATTGCAGTAGCTGCCTTTTTGGACGAAAAAATTAGCTTTTTAGAAATTGCGGAATTAAACGAGTCAGTTGTAAATACTTCAATAAATAAATTGAATCCTGTTTATGAAGATTTTGTTGTCGCAGATAGCCTAGCTAGACAAAAAGCGTTAGAATTAATTAAATAGAATTTAAAAATTAACTCAAAACACATGAAAACAACGCTATTAATTCTTGCATTATTCCTTTATTCTTGCAGTGCGCAAAAAATTAGCCTTTCCTTTAGTACACAAACGCCTTATTGTGGTGGAGCAAAACCAACGCCTGAAATGGCAGCAGGAAGAAAAGAACCTTGTTCCAACTTAAAAGTTGCACTCGTAAAAGAAAGGGAAACAAAAATTTACAAATGGCTAACCTTGGATGCAGATGGAATGTGGATTGGAGATTTAACACCAGGGAATTACTTAATTTTTCAAGAAGATAAATTTCTAACTACAGAAGAATTAATTAAAAAACACAATTTAATTGATTCTGAATTATATCGTTTTAATGGAATCGCATGTCTAGAAAAATGGAAAAAAGAAGCTGATTTTCAATTTAGTTTTGATGAAAATTGGTCAAGTGTTTCTGAATTCATTTTCAAAGCTAAATGTCAAGTTGGTTTAAAACCATGCTTGGAATATATCGGTCCAAAAGTTCAATAGTTTCAGTTGAATAAACGACTTTTTGAGAGATTGGAAAAATTTTAAATTCTAGTTTCATCAAAATTTCAGTACCTTTAGTTTATGTCTGAAAAGCAAATCTTCACGCTTCATCAAGTTGTAAAATCCATAAAAAAAACCTTGGAGGAACGCTATGCTCAAACTTATTGGGTGAAAGCTGAAATGCACAAACTAAATCGTTATCCAAGTGGACATGCTTTTCCAGAATTAGTCCAAAAAGAGGAAGACAAAATTCTAGCTCAGATTACAGGCACCATTTGGAAACAAAATCTGGATCGCATCAATTCACAATTCATCAATGTTGTTAAAGAACCTTTGAAAGAAGGAACAACCTTATTATTATTAGTGAAAATAACGTTCAGTGAGACTTTTGGTTTAAGTTTACAAATATTAGATATCGACCCTTCATTTTCCTTAGGCGAATTGCAACGTCAACGTGAAGAAACGCTAAAACGTTTGCTGAAAGAGGGATTATTGAATTTGAATCAAAATCTTGAATTTCCTTTATTACCGAAACGAATAGCCATTATTTCTGCTGATTCTAGCAAGGGATTATCCGATTTTATGCAAGTTTTAGAAGGAAAATCAAACAACTACACCTTTATTACTCATTTGTTTCCAGCCTATTTACAAGGAGATGTTGCGGTACAAAGTATTATTAATGCGCTTGAAAAAATCAAAAAGGTTAAATCTTATTTTGATGTAGTAGTAATTGTAAGAGGTGGTGGTGCTGAAGTAGGAATGACTTGTTACAATCATTATGATTTGTGTAAAGCAATTGCGGAGTTTCCGTTGCCGATACTAACAGGAATCGGTCATTCTACAAATTTGAATGTGGCTGAAATGATTGCGCATAGAAATGAAATCACTCCTTCCAAACTTGCTGAGTTTTTGATTCAAACTTTTCGTGAATTTGACCAAGAAGTCAAAGACGCACAACGTTTGATAGTTGATTATTCGAAGAAAGTTTTAGTTCAAGTAAACCAAAGTTTTGATTCGCAATTAAGGTTATTTAAGCAAGTTGCTAGTTCCTACACAAAACATGTTCGACAAGAAATCGAAAGTGAACAACAGCAACTAAATCGATCTACAAAAGTTTATCTCAAGCACCATAAAGATCAGCTGAATTATTTCCAGAATGAGTTTGGACATTCAGCTAAAAGGTGTTTAACACTTAACCACAATCAACTTTCTCAACTTACGATTTTGTTGAAACCTAGAGTTCAACACCTGCTTGAAAAGAGTTCAAAAGAAATCGATCAACTTGAAAAAACGGTTCGTATTTTAAGCCCTGAAAATGTACTTATGCGAGGTTACAGTATGACTTTATTCAAAGGAAAAACCGTTTCTTCGAACAATTTACCTTCTGACAATGATGAAATACAAACCATCACAGCTGACAGTATCTTGAAATCAAAAGTTATTACTGCGGAAAAAAAGTAAACTTAATTATTACCAATTACTCCTTCACAAACAACTTGGTTTGCCCTCCAATTGAAACAGTGTACATTCCTTTAATCAGTGATTGAACATCAATGTTTAATTCAGTTCCATTCATTTGATGGGTTGCAACTAATCGTCCATCCATTGAATAAATTTGAATCGCAGACTGAATAAAATTAGAACATTTGATTGTAATATTATCACTTGTTGGATTTGGATACAAACTTACATTTCCAGCATTGATTTCTTTAATAGAAGCATCTCCAACAATCACATTTACATAAGCTAAAGTTGTGCAACCATTGTAATTGTATTCCAAGGTATAACTTGTATTAAACGTAGGTGAAACCGAAATACTTGGAGTTGTTTCTCCTGTTTCCAACCATAGATAAGTTCCCCCTTCAGGACTAACCACGGAATTTAAAACAGCTGATTCACCAGTCAAAATAGTTTGATCGGTTAATGTAACTTCTGGAAGTGGTAAGACAGTCACGATTGCTGTATCCACAATCCCTGGGCAAGATCCTTGGCTAACTGTTACTGTGTAAGTTGTCGTTTCAAATGGTCCAGCAAGAATGAATGAGGTCGTGTCACCCGAAGACCATAAATAACTTGTACTGTTATCTGTTACAACCGAACAATCGATTGTTGCAGTTCCATTTCCTGGGGTAAATGTATAAGTTCCAATTTCATTTGCATAATTAGTAACCATTAAGAGGTAAACCTGACCAGCTTGTACAGTATCAACAGCAATCGTTTCAACTTCGTTGCCAGAGTAGCTACAAGAAACAATAGCATTAACAGAAGAACCAGAAGTTTCAGCCCCTAAATTTCCACAGTAAGATTGAGCTTCATTATAACTTGAATAAGGACCATAAAGAATAAAGTCAACATCTTGACCAGAACCAGCAGTAACCGTTTGACTTACAGTGAAATCTAAACTTCCAGCTTGATCAATTGTCAAATAAAACCACGAAGGATTTGGTTGCTCATCCAAGCATCCGTAATTGTTTCCTGCAGGAGCAGTCGTATTAATTTGATTTGGATAAGCGGTAACTCCGTCAACACAAATTGGATCCGCTAAATCACAACTTAGCGAATTTGTAGTAGCTACCAGGTTTACATAACTTCCTTGACAAATAGCGGTATCAGTTAAGTTTACATTTGGAAAAGGAATTACGAATAAATTCAAAACGTTAATTGAATCACATCCTTCGTTTACTGTGAAGGTTGAATCGTAGTAAGTGCCAGCAATTGTGTAGCTTTCATTATTCCATAAATAGGGTAAATTAGCTTCACAAACAGTAACATTTGTTGTTTCAGTTACCGTTGGTGTTACTGTTAAATTCAAGGTAACTAGAGAATCACAACCATTTACGTTTTGCAAAGTATCAATGTAGGAACCTGAAGCCGTATAATTTTCATTATTCCAAATGAAAGGCAAATCCCCTTGACAAATCGCAACATCTTCTTGAGTTGTTTCTGTTGGTAAAACAGTTAGGTAAAGCGTATAAACACAATCGCAATCTCCTGGATTTGTTATAGTTTGCGTGTAAGTTCCAGCTGAATTATACAATTCACCATTCCAAAGAAAAGGTAAATTAGACTCGCAAACTGTTTCATAATTATCAGCTGGTCCGCAAGGAATTTGACTGAAAGAAATGAATGTAACTAAGAAAGTTAAAAGTGTAAGGGTTAATTTCATTATAATAAATTAGTAAGCCAAAACTACAAAAATAAAATCGAACCAATTAGTTTGAATAAGACAAAAAGGATAAGTGGTAAAATTTAATTTTTTACGTTAACTATAACTGCCCATCCGAATGATATTTACCCAATTTAAAAACACGCACTTTTAACAAAATACCATCTCTGCTGTAATCAAAGACTTTTCCATCCCATAATTGTCCGTTTTTAAATTCACCATCCATCCAAATCTCATCGCTTTCATTGTAAATTTTATTGTATCCATTTGGCACAAATTTTAATCCTTTTGTTCTTGGATTTTTAACTGTTGGTGGGTAAATTACAGTTTTTGTTGTTTCTACTTTTGGCACAGGATTTTCTGCCATTTTATAAGTTTTGGTTGTAGATGGTTTTCCTTGTGCATTAAATGTTTGTATTTCTTTCAGTGAACCGTTTTCATAGTATCGTTTTAATTCACCTACAATTACACCATTTTTAGCAGTGTATTCTAGTTCAATATTTCCATTTTCATAATAATATTTTATTGAACCTGATTCCATTCCATCGTTGTTGTATGAGCCACTGTAAGCTATTTTTCCATTACTATGATAACGTGTTAATTCTCCTTTATAATGCTCTTTACCAAAAGCTCCTGATTCTTTAACCTTACCTGTTTTAAAAAAGCGCTTGTATTCTCCCTCTGGACGATTATTAATATAATTTCCTTTTAAAAGTGGGGTCTTTCCATCTGAATGATACTTCGTCCAAACTCCTTCTTTTCGACCTTTATTGAAATAACCTTCCTCAGCTTTTCCGTTGGGTGAAACGCCTGAATTTGGCTTATCTTTCCCCGTAAAAACCCATTTACCCGTGCGTTTTCCATCTTTATCTTTTTTGTTTTGGGACAAAAAACTAAAAGGAGTTATCAACGTAAAAAAGAAAATAAATGTAATTAATTTCATATTCTAAAGAATCTTTGTAAAGATAAAATATCTTCCAATCATTTTTTTCATTCTGTGAATAAATACTTAAATACCTCGTCCAAAGACAATGAGATATATACTAATTTTGAAGCCTATATTTTTTTTATGTTGACATTAGACCCAAAAGAATTACCGATTCCAAAATTACATCAATATTTATTGGGTGCAATTGGTCCTAGACCTATCGCTTTTGCTTCAACAGTAGATGCAAACGGGAATCCTAATTTAGCCCCATTTAGCTTTTTTAATGTTTTTAGCGCAAATCCACCGATACTGATTTTTTCGCCTGCACGTTCAGGAAGAAATAATACCACGAAAGACACCTACAACAATGTCAAAATTCATCCAGAAGTAGTGATAAATGTTGTGAATTATGACATCGTTCATCAGATGAGTTTAGCAAGTTCTCCTTACGCTCCGGGTGTTAGTGAATTTGAAAAAGCAGGATTTACAGCTTTAAAATCAGATTTAGTACAACCAATGCGTGTAGCAGAATCTCCCGTTCAATTTGAATGTAAAGTGATTGAAGTTAAAGAACTTGGAACGGAAGGTGGCGCAGGAAATCTAATCATTTGTGAGGTTGTGAAATTTCACATCAACGAAGCAGTTTTAGATGAAAATGGAATGATTGACCAGCATAAAATTGATTTAGTTTCGCGTATGGGTGGAAATTGGTATTGCAGAGCAGATCAACATTCTATGTTTGAAATCCAAAAACCAATCACTACTTGTGGAATTGGATTTGATGCCTTGCCAAAAGATATCCTTCAAAGTACTGTTCTTACAGGAAATGACCTTGGACATCTGGCTGGAATTGAAAATTTACCAGATGAAACAGCAGTAAATGAATATAAACTTTTGGAATTAAGTGATTTATTTCTATCTTTAGAAGATGATGCGAAAGCTTTAGAGCAAGCATTACATATACGTGCACAACAATTATTACGAGAAAACAAATTGGAGGAAGCTTGGTTGAGTCTGCTTTCTTTCAATAATTAATAACAACAAAAACAAATAACAATGTTTAAATTAACTGGGACTGTTAAAGTCATCAACCCAACTCAAGTTATCAGCGAGAAATTTTCTAAAAGAGAATTTGTAATTGAAACGCAAGATCAATACCCACAACTTGTAATGTTTCAAGCAACACAAGACAAATGTTCATTATTAGACAATGTACAATTAAGTAGCCAAGTAGAAGTTTCTTTCAATTTAAGAGGAAGAGAATGGACAAGTCCTGCAGGAGAGGTTAAATACTTCAATACTTTGGAAGCTTGGAGAATTGAAAAAGTTGGACAAGGAAATGCAATGCCAGCTGGTGGTCCTTCAGCAATGTCGTTAGGGTCTGACCCAATTCCTGCTGCAACAACTTCAGCAGTAGCAAGCAACGAAGAAGAAGACGATCTTCCATTCTAAGCGATAAAACACATTTTTTTTAAAGCGAATTTTCAATCGAAGATTCGCTTTTTTATTTATCTGTGTTCTGAAAATTAGAATGCAAAAAGTAATGCGTTCTCTCCACTTTTCCAGACCAGTTCAATTCTTTAATGGTTGAAAGTGAGTGATTATTGTAGGTAAGAATTCGATTGCGTTCGTAAATAACTGGTGAGCTAGGAAAACCCGTGTATGTACCTTTCACAATAACCGAAAGTGTGTCGTGTGAATTGTATCTGATTTTAAGATTTCGCTCGAACGGACCACTTTGTCCATAAATGTTTCTGAAAACAAAATTTACATCAATCTTTTCACCGGGCGCATATTGATTCTTGGGTGGTTGGTTGTGAATGGATTCAGAAAACGTTACATAAAAAAGATCTTGGTGCTTATAATTGTAAGTGTCAAAGTTGATATACAAAATTTCATTTCCTGTATTTGTGAAAGTAAATTTTGCTGAATCTAACGTTCCGTAAGGAATTTCACCTAAGTCTATTACTTGTTGATTAACAGCAATATAAGTTGGTTTGTAAATTACTTCTCCCTTAGCAGTTATTTGTGCAGAATTACTATTGTAAGTTACATAAATTGAACGATTGAAAATACCAATTCGATACGTATCATAGCGAAACCGTATAGCTCCACGTTGACCAACAGCAATAGGTTCCTTTGGCCATTCTACATAAGAACCTCCGTCTCCAGTTGAAGCACGCGATATTATCAAGGGCTCGTTTCCTGTATTTGTAAACCAAATTTTTTCAAATAAATAAGTTCCTTGAACGATTTTCCCAAAATTCACAACTGTGGAATCAAAGGTCAGTTTCGCTTGTGAATGTAATACTTGAACAATTAGCAAGCTGAGTAAAGTGAGTAGAATTCGCATTTTTTGATGCAAGTTAAACTGATTTAAAATAGGTTAAGGTTAATGAAAAGTTAATGCTTGGGGAATTCTTTATCCTTTTTTCAAACCAATTTTGTTTTCATTTTCTACTAATTCCTATCTTTACTTTATTGAGTAATCAAACAAAATATTGGCAAAATTATCTGAATGGCGACAACGATGCACTCGCTAAATTGTACGTGGATTTATTTGAGCCGTTAGTTCTTAAAGCTGTTTATTATACAAAAAAACCTGAAATCGCTCGGGACATTGTAAGTAGTTTATTCGTCTCTTTATTGGAGTTGGACAAAGAAGAAAGACAATCGCGTTGGAATAAAATTGAAAGCCATCAAGCTTTGTTATTGGCAATAGTTAGAAATAAATGTTTAGATTTCTTAAAAATTACACAAAATCGAGAGCGAATAAACAATGAACTTTTTGTTGAAACAAGCTCCGACGTTGAAAAAATAGATATGATTGCACATTTGACTGCTTGTATTCAAGAATTAAAACCAGATGAAAAACAATTGGTGGAGTTACATTTGCAGGGTTATAGCAACGATGAAATTTCTTTGAAATTGAATCTAAGTGAAAAAACGGTTCGCAATAAATTGAGTTTAACAAGAAAGTCTATTTGGAAATTGTGGCACCAAATGATACTACTAATTGCTTTCGTATGGAGATAAAAGATTTAAAGAAACTCTTAGATAATCCTGCTCAACTTCAAGTTGAAATAGAAATGCTACGCTCAAATGCTAACGTTTCGGAGGAAATAAATGGTTTCATTGTACTTTACGATAGTTTTGAAGGGGACTGCAAAGCCATCAAGAAATATCTAAGTTCTACTGAAACACAAATTCTTGCGCCTTTACAGCCAAAATTAACTTCATTTTCGTTCTTAAAATATGCTGCTGGAATTGCTTTCTTAATTGGACTTGGCGGCTATTTCTATTATTATTCAACTCCTGCAAACAATCTTACTTCAAAAACTGCTGATAAAAAAGAAATTTTCGTTGAACCTGGAATACCTATATATATGGGTGAAACTTCGAAAATAGCTTGGGAAAAATTGATGTTTGCTATCAAAAAAGAAAGTACATCAAAAGCAATTTCAGAATGGCAAAAAATTCAAAAAATTGCACCTGAAAATGATACCGTTCTTTATTTTGGTGGTCTTATATATTTCAACGCGAATCAAATACAAAAAGCTGAAAAATATTTTAAGCGAAACCGTCAAATTCAAAGTACCTACAACGACCGTTCGCTTTATTTTATAGCAATGATTGATTGGAAACGAAACAAGCGAGAAGAAGCAAAGAAAAAGTTCCAACAACTCACTTCTTCAACAGATTTAGAGCTAAAAAAAGCTGCTAAGAATCGTATTAAAGAAATTGAAAACACTTCAGAATAAAAAATGAGTTGACATTATTTCTATATCAACTCATTAGTATTCAATTTTTTCGTTGGCGTTTTCTATTTACCATATAAGAATTCACTGCGTTTTTAGAAGTGTACCAAACATTTCCTTCTTTATAGGCATCAATCTTACCTTGTCGGGCCAAAAGACTCAGATATTCCTGCCCATAAGGCAAGCGCTCTTCTTCGATTAAGGTGGTAATAGATGAATATTCATAGGTTGAACCTGGTAGTGCAGCCAAATAAATATTCAAGGTACGTTCAACAGCTTGAATGATTAACAATTGAAGTTTCTTGTATTGTCCATTGTTTGCTTGGTTCAATGCTTCATAATACTTCTTTCGATCAGCATGTAGAATTATTGCAGGAGGATAGCCATTTCGCAATAATAGAAGATTCATCGCCAAACGAACGGTCCTTCCATTTCCATCAAAGAAAGGATGAATCCAAACAAAGCGATGGTGAAAAAGCGTTGCCAAACTGATCATATCCAACCCATCCGGATTTAACTGAATCCACTCGATGAGCTCATCAAAGAACTCACTTACTTTTGAAGCAGCTGGTGGCGTGAAATTTGCACCATTAATTCGGACATTTCCTGTACGGATTCTACCGGCATAATGTTCTTCTATGTTATTTAATACGATTTCGTGCAACTTCAAAATATCAATACCCCGAACTGGTTCTGAAGCAGCAGCTAATTGATATAAAAAAGAAATCGCTTTGTGGTGATTGAACGTTTCAAAATGCTCCCGAAGGCTTTTCCCTTTTACTGTCACACCTTCCTCGAGAATCATTTGGGTTTCACGTAGCGTAATGGTGTTTCCTTCAATGGCATTGGAATTATAGGTCCACTCTAGTGCAAGATTCGTTTTAATTTTCTCAACGATAAATGTTGGCAAAGGACGATGTGTATCCAATTCCCTTTTCTTGGATTCTAACCTTGAAAGGTGAACGTTGATTTCATCATCTACAATAAATTGATTCTTCCACATACTATCGGCTAATTCACAAATTTAATACTTCCGATGTTAATTTTAAAACATTTTCCAACTTATTTTAGAAATCGTGTTTAATGAAATTCAATTCTCTACCCAATACAGATAAAACCACAACACTATTGCAATCAAAACTAAGAGCACTAAATACGCTTGCCACGATTTATCTGGTATTGGTTCTGTGGCTATACGCAGATCTTTTACGTTGGAGGTTAGTTGTAAACCCGCCCAATAGATTGGATGTGCTTGTTCGCCTGTGTGGGATTTGAAGTAATTTTGTTTTGCAATATAAAGCGCATCTTCAACTGAAAAACCTGCTTTTAATTTCTTGTAAAAACATTCCATTATTTCAGCTGAACTTTCATCGACAGTTGCATAGCGCGAGGCAATAACAGCTTTAGCGCCTTTTTTTAGTAAATTAAGCTGTAGGTAATTATTTGAATAAGTGTAAAATTCAAAAACACCAGCATAACAATTATTTAGTACAATCAAATCTTGCTTACAATTTCTTATTTCTGTTGATGACTGCACAAAGTTTTTATTGTTCATTAAAATCTCATTTTGTAAAGTTTTAGTTGGTTTGAAAATTGAAATGGTTCCATGACCAACAATATTTAATATACCATTTTTATCAAATAATGAATACAATTTTTGTGTACTTTCTTCTATTCTACCTTTCCATTTTTTGATAACAATATGCATCATTTGATTCATAAATGGCAAACTTCTACTTTTTGTCTCTTTTATACTGAAAAATGTTAACTGACTTGGAAAGTAGTTTTTTTGTTCAGCAAAAAAATCGATTGGATTGTAAACAAAAACAAAATTGAATCTTTTTGATAAATAGTTAAGACTTTTAAACGTTGTTCCAATAGTATCAGAAATCATAGAAGGGAATTCTTGACGAGCATCCATCGAAAGGTAAATTTTCTTAATCCCCTCTAATTCAGGTTCCAACTTTTTAAAGTAATGAATGTATTTATCATATGCTTTACGTTTGAAATCAGCTAGTTTTTTTTCTGATATATCAATTTGTCCCTGTTGTTTTGAATGATTGAAAGTTGAAACAATTATTCTATCCTTTAAAATAAGAATGTTCTTTTTCTCCTTTATTAAGTTATAGTTCATGTATAAAATGAAGGCTTCATCGGGGTTGAGTCTATTTTGAATTTGCCGCACCATATCAATCTGATTAGAATTGCATTTTGCATAATACATAAATGAATTAATCACATTTTTGGTCAAACGACGTATGTACTTATTTTGCTTTGTTTTTTGATAGAAATATTCATCTAAAATTGCCAAAGAAATATATGGAGAAATATTATATGAGTCATATGCAATTTCTTTTTGACTAGCAATATAAACATCCCAAGAAGTTGTTAGTTGAGATATATCCCGATAGAATTTTTTCAATGAATTTGGCGGAACATTATTTATCACTTCGTTGCTTATTTTATATTTAATCAAGGATAATATTTGATGGAGCGGTTTATTTTCATTCGAACGATTTGCTTTGTCTTTGTACAATTTGTAGCACGTATTAAAGACTAAATCTCCATTTTCTTTGTCACCGTAACAGTAATAAGCCAACGTTTTTAAAGAATAAATATTGATTTTTAAATTAATGTCAGAAGTATTTGTAGATTTTAAAGCTCTATTGTAATGTTGAATTAACTCTTGGAACAATTGGTGTTGATATGGCGTAAATTTTTTTTGCTCAGCTTTTGTTTTTAAGATATAATTTAACATGTCCAATTTTCGTGAACCTTTACTTCGATGAATCAATGATTCTTCGCAACTAAAGTGTTTGTATGTTTTTAAAATTGCTAAAGAGGAATCAAGATAGTTCATTATTGGATTGAGGTGAACCTTTCTTCCAATATCAGTATTAATACTACTTGAACTCGTTAAACCTCTTCTATATAAAAAAGTTGTTCCATACATTTGATAGATAAAATGATAGGGGATTTTATTACGATCACGCCAATTCTTTTTCAAGATCCGCATAGCTTCATCAGAAAAATAGGTAGCTTTATCTCCAACCATGTTAAAGTGCCAAAAAGCGGCTTTTTCAGCATAGTAATAGGCTTTAAATATCTCTCCTTTATCTTTGTTTAGTCGGTAAACTACCTCAGATGCTTTTGAAAAACCATATAAATCTTCACTAAAGTAGAAAGCCTTAGATTTTAGAGATAGAACAGTATATTTCTCTTTTTGATCAAGTCTTTTCTTTAATAAATTATCAGCTAAATCAATAGCTCCAGGGTGATTTCCTTTTTCAATTAACGACTCTATTTTACTAATTTGTTGTCGATGGTATCTTTTACCTATATCCTTTTGGAAAGAAAATAGAAAAGAAATTGAAAAAATAAGCAGCCAAATTTTGCGAAACATAAAAGAGCAAAAGAAAGAAATTAAACTGAAATATTTTTGCAGTCATAGAACTTGAAACAAAAAAATCCCATCAACGAAAGCTGATGGGAGATTTTAAACTAAACTGTTATAAAACTTATTACTGCAATACAATCTTCCGAATTGTAACAGTGTTTCCTTGCGCATCTATCAAATGCACAAAATACAATCCATCTCCTGACCAAGTACTCAAATCAACAAAAAATTGCGCTTGATTAATAGCACTTTGAAAAACTTGTTGACCTGTGTTGTTGGTGATTTTAAGACTATAACCCGTCATAGCTGTAAAATTGCCATTATCAATAGTAATGTGATCACTGGCAGGGTTTGGATAAATTAAAATCGTATTCTCGTTGTTTGGTGCTGGCAAACCAATTGTTGTATTGATAATTAGTGTATCTGTAACCGTTGTTAAACAGGTATCACCGATAATGATTTCTGCCACATTAGAAGTATCAATACAACCACCTGCATTGACAATTGCTCTGAATGGTTGATGATGATTAGAAACAGTTGTATTGGTAACTGTCAAAGTATTTGTTGTCCCACCTGAATAACTTGAATTGTTAGGAACATTTTGCCAACCAAAATTAGCGGGATTACTTTGCCATTGAAACGTACTACCCGCTGCTGCATTTACCGTAAATTGTGCGTTTGAACCTGCACTTATTGTTGAATTTGTTGGTTGGTTTGTTATTTGAATTCCAGCACAAGCATTATACAATGCTGTGATTTCTTGCTGCGTTAAAGCACGATTCCAGATACCTACGTCATCAATTTTACCGTTAAAAAAGAAATCAGTACTTGACACTCCTTGATTATTAGGACGTGCACCAAAATAAGTTGTAAATCCTTGAACATCTTCATAATTAGATAAGTAAGTTGAAGATTCAACAGCACCGTTTATATACATTTTTAATGTGTTGTTTGAATCAAAAGATATTATAATATTCGTCCAACTTAAATTCGAAATAGATTGATTGGAAGAAAGTCCATCCCAAGAGGTTCCAGTACCGATAGCAAAAGTTGGATTTGGATTCATTCTTATTTCAAAATTCTGAAAATTTGAACTTATTTTACTAATTATTGCATTTATAGCATTTGAAGATGATGTATTTAATAATACCCATGTAGAAATTGTAAAATTTGTAAAGTTTATATTTTGTCCAGCATTAATATAATCATTTATTCCATCATAACTATAAGCATTATTTACTGCCCCAAATCTATCACTTGTCAAAGAAGCACCATTCACAGTTCCATTATTACCATTTCCACTCACATCATTGGCATTTCCATTAAATGGCCAATAGCCTAACAAGCCATTTGTTGGAACATAATTGGGTACTTGCGCTATCACTTTTGCACTTAAACTAAGCCCAAATGCGAAGGCTGCTAATAGGTACTTTTTTTTCATTATTACTTGTTTAGATATTGTTTATTGTTATTTGATTTTTTAATCTCTTTGATGGTATTAATTTTACTCTTACTTTTTGCTCATTCTGATTTCCTTTGTTTAAATCCCCACCGAGCCCTATTATTGAAATGCCAACCTTACCATTCTGTGTTTCTGTTAATGAAAGTTCAAACTCTAGTTCTTCTACCATATAACTTTGTTTTCTAGGATCAGATTTTAAATCTTCCATTTGTATTAAGACATCTTGTATAAACTCACGTAATTCCATAAATCAAATTTTTTTACCCCCCCTACTCTCCAGCTTTTCTAGTTCCGCTCTTACTGAAAATCAGCAGTAAGTCTGTTCGAGTGCAAAATAAAACATGCTCACTGCAACCACTTTGCAGTCTAGAAATTATTTTACTTGCCATTTAAAATTCAGATTTCCAGCTTGTTTAAATTGGTAACTGTTGCTGCTTTTGTCAAAAATTAAAGGGCACTGAAATTCATTTTTAAGCACGTTTAAATAATTGAATAAACTGCGTTCAGAAATTTCTAGCTGCTTTGCAAACTGCGCTGCAGAACCGGTATTTCGTTGTTTTACTCCTAAATAAATGCGTTGCAAGGTTGCCAGTTGTTTGTTCTTGAAAACAGCATTGGGTTGTTCAACCGTTTGATCTTCATCGTATTTCCAAATCAAAGCGCCACTTTCAGAAAACAGATAGCTTTGCTTGAAGTTATTCCACGCTATGGGTGCGTTCAACTCTTCGCGAATAAACTTCGTGTAATTGTAAATCATTCGCTCCGAAACGCCTAATAATTTCGCAACATCAGCAGGTTTTCCAGTCTGCTTGCGCTCCACTAAATGAATGAATTTTCTCAGTTTTTCTAAGTGCATATACCACTAAGTAGAATGAGAAAAGAATTTGTCCCGATTACGCTACACTTTTTGCAAGCAATCGTTTTACAACTGTTTTCAACTAAAAGAAATAGATACATTGCATTTTTGACAATTCAACTTTCCTGTATATCTGGCTCGCAGGATTCCACCTCAGACAGAAATTTCCATCATCGGTGCAAAGAAAAATCAAGGTAGTGCAATCAGTTTGCAGTTTGGAATTTTGTTCTTTTGTAAAATGTCATATTAATTTATATGTTCCCGAATTTCAGATGTGATTAATAATTTAACGAAAGCGCCACAAGACTATACTGCCAAACTTTCTTCTAAAAACTTTGTTGAAAAGTCCATGTTAAGCAAAAGTTAAACGACGTTAAAATTTCTATTTTTGCCACTATGACTCCAAAAGGTAAACTAATCATTATAGGTGGTGCTGTTGATAAAGGCAGTTTCACCGAAAGTAATTTCACGGATAACGTGGAGAAAAACTTAAATTTTTTCGAAAAAGGAATTCTTAAAAGAATCATTGACGAATCTAAGAATGGCAAGGCTTCACGCATTGAAATCATTCCGACAGCTTCCAAAATCCCCAATCAAGTTGGACCTGAATATGCAAAAGCTTTTCAGTATTTAGGAGCAGAAAATGTGGAGGTATTGAACATCGAAAAACGCGAAGAAGCACTTTCTGATAATTCTTACAATCGTATCAAAAATGCAGATGTTATCTTCTTTACAGGTGGCGACCAATTGCGTTTGACGTCAATTATTGGTGGAACACCGATGCACGATTTGATTTTACAAAAATACCAAGAAGAAGAATTCATTTACGTTGGAACTTCGGCTGGTGCTGCGAGTGCGAGCAAAAGTATGATTTACCAAGGTTCAAGTCACGAAGCGTTATTGAAAGGCGAAATTAAAGTCACAAGTGGTTTAGGTTTGATTGATCATGTTGTGGTAGATACACATTTCGTACAACGCGGAAGAATCGGACGTTTGTTTCAAGCGGTAGTAAGCAATCCAAAAACTTTAGGAATTGGTTTAGGAGAAGACACAGGTTTGCTAATTACCGAAGGAAATTCAATGGAAGCATTGGGTTCTGGATTGGTAATTTTGGTTGACGGACGTAACATTTCAGATACAAATATTACCGATGTAAATATCGGAGATCCTATTTCAATTAAAAATTTAGTGGTGCACGTTTTGAGTAAGGGAGATAATTATTTATTGAAAGAACATCAGTTTACCATTCATAACCACTAAATAAAAACAATGAAATTATTAATTCACGGCGGATTTTTCAGCGAGTTTTCTCAATCAAACGAAACGAAAGTTGCCAAACAAAATGCGATGGAGCGCATTGCAAAAGCTTCTTTTGAGTATTTGAAAACACATTCTGCGGTGGAAACTGTTGTTTTTGCAGTCGAGCAATTAGAAAACGATTCGCTTTTTAATGCAGGAATTGGTTCTCAAATCCAAAACGATGGCGTAATTCGTATGAGCGCTTCTTTAATGGATGGAACAACTAAAAAATTTAGCGGTGTCATCAATATTCAAGAAGTGAAAAATCCAATTCGTGTGGCTGAAAACTTGATTACAGTTGACGATCGCGTGTTAGGTGGTGAAGGTGCAAATGCATACGCAAAAACGATTGGTGTTGAAACATTTTCTACTGAAATTCCAGAAAGAAGAGCTGAATACGAAGCAAAATTAGCAGCATCACGATTGGGAACAGTGGGTTGTGTTGCCCTTGATATTGAAGGGAAATTGGCCGCTGCAACTTCTACTGGTGGAAAAGGTTTTGAAATACCTGGTCGCATTTCTGATTCTGCAACGGTAGCGGGAAATTTCGCAAACGACGATTGTGCTGTAAGTTGCACAGGTGTTGGGGAAGATATCGTAAGTGCAGCAGTAGCTTCGTCCATTGCGACAAGAGTTACAGACGGTTTCACAATTGATAAAGCATTTGACAAAACCTTTTCTGAATTAGCAAAATTTGATGGTTTTGCTGGCGCAATTGGTTTAGATAAATACGGAAATATGTTTTGGCAAGAATCGCATCCGAAAATTGTTTTCGCTGCGTATGATGGTGTGAATTTTACCGTTTTTAGTTAATCAAAAGAAATGAAAAAAATTGTTTTAATTTTTGGGCTAATAGTATTAACACTTTCCTCTTGTGCCACATCAAAAAATGGCGGCGGATTCAATTTATTTTCTATTGCTGACGATAAAAAGTTTGGCGCCGAGGTTGCAACTGAAATCGAAAGCGACCCAAAGAAATACAAAGTGCTTGATTCGTCGAAAAATGTTGCTATTTATAAGTATGTATACAAGGTGCGCGATAACATTTTGAACTCAGGTCAAGTTGAACACAGAACTGATTTTCAATGGCGAATTAGAATTATTCACGATGATTCGACTTTGAATGCATTCTGTACGCCAGGTGGTTACATTTATGTTTATACAGGGATTTTAAAATTTTTAGAATCTGAAGATGAGTTTGCAGGCGTACTAGCACATGAAATTGCACATGCAGATAAACGTCATTCCACACGTCAAATGACACAGATGTTTGGTGTTCAAATGATGTTACAAATTGTTGCTGGAAACCGTGAATTAGTTAAGCAAGTTAGTGGCGCTTTGATAGGATTGAAATTTTCTCGCAACCATGAAACGGAAGCAGATTTATATTCAGTGAAATATTTATGTCCCACAGCTTACAACGCTGCTGGAGGTGCAGGTTTTTTTGAAAAAATCCAAGCAGTTGGTGGAGGTCGAACACCCGAGTTTTTAAGTACTCATCCAGATCCAGGAAATCGGGTAGTAAATTTCCAAACGAATAAAGAAGCAAATGAATGTAAAGGTTCAGAACGATTTATAAATGAATACAGAACGATGGTAGCATTGTTGCCAAAATAGGAAGTAACTCGAAAAGTTGGTTAAATTTGTAACGTTAAAAGTTAAATTTTGGCTCCGTGGCGCAACTGTATAGCGCATCAGATTTCGGCTCTGAGGGTTGGGGGTTAGAATCCCTCCGGGGTCACTCTAGCGGAGATTTGGTCAAAATTGATCGAATCTCCGTTTTTAATTTAACGTGAGTTCGATATAAAATTCTGGAGATTTATTCTAATCAAGCGAATTATTTTGTATGTTTAATGTAATGAATATCAAGTAACTAACAAAATAATTCATCGTGATTATTAAAGACAAAATTATAGAAATATATGTATCTATTGACGATTTCTGTCAGATTTTTGAACCTGAATTGAATAAAAAGTTAATCGGTAAAGCCAAAATCCGCAATAAACCTTCCAAATTATCACTGTCTGAAGTGATGACAATTGAGGTAGCATTTCACCTTTCAGGATTTAAAAATTTTAAGGAATTTTAAATCGGCTATGTTCAAATCCATTTGCGAGATTTGTTTCCAAATACAGTTAGTTATAATAGAATGACTGAGCTTTGTTCAGCTAGTATGCTTCGCTTGTTTGCCTATCTGAAAAGTTTTGGTTTGGGAGATTTTACGGGAATTAGTTTTGTTGATTCGACTCCGTTATGAGTGTTTTCTAACAGAAGAATCTATGAACACAAAACATTCAAAAATATTGCGCAAAGTGGTCAATGTTCGTTAGGGTGGCTCTATGGATTTAAACTTCACATTATCTGTAATGACAAAGGAGAATTGGCAATTTGTTGACACAAAACAAATGTATTTGAATCTATAGTTATATCGAACTCACATTAACTTAAAGTTAATAACATCTTAAATCCTATACCGCATACACTTATTTAAGTAAGGAAATCACCAAATTCCTATTATCTAGTTATCTTTTCCTATTTTTGAAAGTAGAAATTGATTATGTCAAATAAAACTCCAAATTTTTTAACGATTCCGCCTTCGCCAACTGTGGATAAGGTCGGTGTGGAAGAACGTGTGGCGCGCTTTCAAACTCGAAGTATAAAAAATCAAACTAAAGAACAAGGGCTGAAACTGGTCTTGAATATGATTGATTTAACAACGCTCGAAGGTAAAGATACGCCCGGAAAAGTGAAACAAATGTGCTACAAAGCGCAACATCTCCACGATGAATTTCCAGGTTTACCAACCGTTGCTGCTGTTTGTGTTTATCCTTCAATGGTGGCAATTGCTAAAAAAGAAGTGCAAAACTCAGGAGTGAAAGTTGCCTCCGTTTCAACAGCCTTTCCTTCAGGACAAGCACCTTTAGCAGTGAAAATTGCGGATACAAAATTTGCAGTTGAAGCGGGTGCGGATGAAATCGATATGGTTATCTCGCGCGGAAAATTTCTAGCTGGCGAACATAATTTTGTATTCGATGAAATTGCAGCCATTAAAGAAGCTTGTGGTGCGGCGCGCTTGAAAGTTATTTTAGAAACAGGTGAATTAGTGACTTTGGACAACGTTCGTAGAGCAAGTGATATCGCTATTTATGCTGGCGCTGACTTTATCAAAACGTCCACTGGGAAAATTCAACCTGCAGCAACGATGCAAGTAACTTATACGATGTTAATGGCCATTCGCGATTACTACGACGAAACAGGAATTATGATTGGAATGAAACCAGCTGGTGGAATTTCAACTTCTAAATTGGCATTGCACAACTTGGTAATGGTGAAAGAAATCCTTGGCGATGCTTGGCTAACGAACGAGTGGTTTCGCTTTGGAGCAAGTAGTTTAGCAAACGATGTATTGATGCAAATTCAAAAAACAAAAACTGGAGTATATCAATCTTCAGATTATTTTTCTATCGATTAATTATGGCACAAGATCAAGCAACGTGGGAATATGCACCGGCTCCGGAAGGAACGGGACATATCAAATTGAATAAAAAATATAACTTATTTATCGACGGAAAATGGGTAGCTCCTTCGTCAAAAAAATACTTTGAAACAATCAATCCGGCAACGGAAGAAGTACTGGCTGAAATTGCTTATGCAAACGAAAAAGATGTTGATTTAGCGGTGAAAGCAGCTCGAAAAGCATATACCAATGTGTGGTCGAAAATGCCTGCTTCTGAACGTGCAAAATACATTTATCGCATTGCTCGTTTGATGCAAGAACGCGCCAGAGAATTTGCAGTGATTGAATCTTTAGATGCTGGAAAAACAATTCGTGAATCACGCGATATTGATGTTCCGTTGGCTTGCAATCATTTTTTCTATTACGCAGGTTGGGCAGATAAATTGGAGTATGCATTTCCGAATCGCAAGGTTGAATCTTTGGGTGTAGCAGGTCAAATTATTCCTTGGAATTTCCCATTATTGATGGCTGCTTGGAAAATTGCTCCTGCTTTAGCAACTGGAAATACAGTCGTTCTTAAACCATCAGAAACAACTTCACTGACTGCTTTGAAATTAGCTGAAATCATTGAAGAAGCTGGTTTACCTCACGGCGTTGTAAATATCGTTACAGGTTATGGCGACACAGGTGCGGCAATTGTCAATCATCCTGATATAAATAAAATTGCATTTACAGGCTCGACCGCTGTTGGAAAAATGATACAAAAAGCAATTGCTGGAACACCTAAAAAAGCAACGTTAGAATTGGGTGGAAAATCGGCGAATATTATTTTTGAAGATGCTCCAATCGACCAAGCTGTTGAAGGAATTATCAACGGAATTTTCTTCAATCAAGGTCATGTTTGTTGTGCTGGTTCGCGTTTGTTTGTTCAAGAAGGTGTTGCTGAAAAAGTAATCCGAAAATTGAAACAGCGAATGGAAAGTTTATATGTTGGCAATCCAATGGATAAAAACACGGACATCGGCGCAATCAACTCTAAAAAGCAATTAGAAACAATTAACAAATACATTCAGATTGGATTAAAAGAAGGTGCAGAAATGTACCAACCTGCTTGCGACTTACCTTCCAAAGGCTACTATTGCGCTCCAACTTTATTTTTGGATGTTGCGCAGTCGAGTATTATTGCACAAGAAGAAATTTTTGGTCCTGTTTTAACGATTCAAACGTTTAGAACAGTTGACGAAGTGATTCAAAAAGCTAACAATTCACCGTATGGCTTAGCAGCAGGAGTTTGGACAGATAAAGGCTCTCGTATTTTTAACCTAACTACAAAATTAAAAGCAGGAGTTGTTTGGGCAAATACATACAATAAATTTGATCCAACTTCTCCTTTCGGTGGCTACAAAGAAAGTGGATTTGGCCGCGAAGGTGGAGTGCACGGGTTGAGTGGATATGTAAAGTTGAGTTGAAAAGAATGTAAAATGAACTGTTGTCTTCGAGAACCTCAGTCAACAGTTGGCTGAGGCTCTCAAAGACAAGTGTTGACATTAAAATCAAAAAAAAATGACAAGATTGGAAATACTAAAAACCTACAAAATATACATCGGCGGACAATTTCCGAGAACGGAGTCTGGAAGATATTACACGCCATTGGATGCTAAAGGAAAAGCATTAGCAAACGTTTGTTTATCGTCGAAGAAAGATGTGCGCAATGCAGTTGTTGCAGCACGAAAAGCAGCATGCTCTTGGGCGGAACGTTCCGCTTTCAACAGAGGACAAATTTTATATCGCATCGCTGAAATGCTAGAAGGAAGACACGCTCAATTTGTGGAAGAATTAGTGAAACAAGGTCTCTCAAAAGCAAATGCTACAAAAGAAGTTAATCTAAGCATCGACCGAATCGTTTACTATGCTGGTTGGTGTGACAAATACAACGCAATTTTGAGTTCAGTGAATCCAGTTGCATCTTCACATTTTAACTTTTCGAGTTGTGAACCAATGGGAGTTGTGGGAATTATAGCCGAACAATCAACGAGTTTAATTGGTTTGGTTTCGTTGGTTCTACCTGCTATTTGTGGAGGAAATACAGTTGTTGTTTTAGCTTCTGAGAAATTACCATTATGCGCTGTGACGTTTGCTGAGGTGTTGAATTCATCTGATTTACCGGGAGGAGTTGTGAATATTTTAACTGGTTCACCTGCGGAAATGGCACCAACTTTAGCAAGTCATAAAGATGTAAATGCTTTGCTCGTTTCTCATTTGGAAGACAATTTCAAAAAGGAACTTTCGATTTTAGCAGTAGATAACTTAAAACGTAAATTCGATTACACGCCTGATTGGAATTTAGAAAAATCACAAGCTCTTCATTACATTGCTGACTTACAAGAAATTAAAACAACTTGGCATCCAATCGAAAATGTAGGTGGAGCAACGAGTTCGTATTAAAATCATGTAACTTATTGTTTCTTTGCTATCCAATTTTAAGAGATAACTTCCATACCAACAGAATTGAAAACAAAACCTCAGCAATTCTGTTAAATACGTTATGAGTAATAAAGCACTTTTTTGGCATCGACGTGATTTAAGAATTGAAGACAACGCAGGACTTTACAAAGCACTAAAATCTGGTTTAAAGGTTCAAGCAATTTTTATTTTTGACCAAAACATTTTGGAGAAACTTCCAAAAAATGACCAGCGCGTTTTGTTCATTCATCAGGAAATCAAACGTTTAAAAGAAGAATATCAACAATTAGGTTCAGATATCAAGGTGTTTTATGGAAAGCCATTGGAAATTCTTCCAAGAATTGTAAAAGAGCATGGAATTGAAAAAGTTTTCACGAATCGTGACTATGAACCTTATGCGTTAGAACGTGACGCTTCCATTTTTGAAAGTCTTAAAAGTTTGAATTGTGAGTTCATTGGAGCTAAAGACCATGTGATTTTTGAGAAAAACGAGGTACTCAAAGATGATGGTTTACCTTACACGATTTTTACACCTTATTCACGCAAATGGAAAGCTAAACTCAACGATTTTTACCTTTCCTCCTACCCTACCTTAAAATACAGCGAAAACCTGCAAGAATCAGCCTTACAAGAATTGATTTCCTTGCAAGAAATGGGTTTTGAATCGGCTCAATTATTTCCAATTCCTGAACGTTTGCCTGACGAAAAAATTATTATCAAATATTCACAACAGCGCGATATTCCAGCGGTTCGAGGTACTTCAAAATTGAGTGTTCATCTACGTTTTGGAACGATTAGCATTCGCCAGTTAGCACAACAAGCGGTGAACTTAAATGAGTCATACTTGAATGAATTAATTTGGCGCGACTTTTATCAAATGATACTTTTTCACTTTCCACATTCGGTCAACAATTCTTTTAAAAGACAATACGACAAAATTGTTTGGGAAAAAGATGTTCAACTTTTCAAAGCTTGGTGCGAAGGAAAAACAGGTTATCCGTTGGTTGATGCAGGAATGCGTGAATTGAATGCGACTGGTTTTATGCACAATCGTGTTCGAATGGTGGTTGCCAGTTTTTTAACCAAACATTTACTACAAGATTGGCGTTTAGGCGAATCTTATTTTGCGGAAAAATTAATGGATTTTGATTTGGCAAGCAATATCGGTGGATGGCAATGGGCAGCAAGTTCTGGTTGTGATGCAGCACCTTATTTCCGTGTGTTTAACCCAAGTGCACAACAAGAAAAATTCGATAAACAATTTACATACATCAAAAAATGGGTTCCTGAATTTGGGACAAACTCCTATCCTACTCCAATTGTTGAGCACAAATTTGCAAGGGAACGCGTATTAGATAGATTTAAACAAGCATTAAACGAAATTTAAATATGATACAAATCGGCGATAAATGTCCAGATTTTCAACTTCCGGACGCAACAGGAAAAATGATTCGGATTTCTGATTTCATTGGAAATAAAAAGTTAGTAATTTACTTCTACCCGAAAGATGACACTCCAGGCTGCACTAAAGAAGCATGCTCGTTTAGAGATAGTTATGAAGATTTTAAAGACTATGATTGCGAAGTAATTGGTATTTCTTCCGATGATGAACAAAAACACGCTGCTTTTGCTTCTAGACATCAACTTCCTTTCATTTTATTGGCTGACAAAGACAAAGTAGCAAGAAAACTATTTGGAGTTCCAGGTAATCTTTTTGGTTTGATTCCAGGTCGAGTAACCTATATCATCGGAATTGATGGAATCGTAAAAGGAATTTATAATTCACAAACAAATCCGTTAGGTCATATTGAAAAAGCGCTGGAGTTGGTTAAAGCTCAATAAAACTAATACATTCGCTTTTTTATTGTAAAATCAATGAAAATTGTAGATTTCCATGATTAAAAATAATTTGAAAATTGGGTTAATTGCTGAACAAAATTCGAAGGCTATGTCTTTATGCGAATATGTGCCACCATATTTTCCTTGAATAACAATAAACCCAATTGCATTTGTTTTTTCTTTCCATAAACCTGGACTTAGACCAAATGTGGGAAGTCCAGTTTGTGTTTTAAAGTGGTCAAATTCGACCACTTTAAATTCAGGGTTATTTAATTTTTCCCAAGTACCAATAAATTCTATTGTGATTCTGGTTCGAATCCAGTTTTTTATCAAATCGGCAGGCCTAATATTAATGCCTTGACTTTTTAGCAATATCAGTCAATGAAATATAATCTTCGCCTTTGAATTGTTTAATTTGAACCTTGACCCCCTTTACTTCAATTTCCTTTTTCATTTTTTCTTACTTTGATATTGTAGCTAATATTTCTAAACCTGTCGAATTCGAAGGAATTAAAACTCGTGTTATAATTTTTTTCCCAAAAACTAGGAAGTTCAATTGTAAATCTATTTCTCAACCAGTTTTTAATTACATAATCGCTGTGTTTACTATTCTTAAACTTTGAAATATCTGTTAAGGTCAAATAATCTTGATTGTTCTTTTTTTTGGATAACAATATTAATCCCCAATGTTTTGATTTCCTTTTTCATACATTTCAATTATAAATTAAATATACGAAAAAATAATCAAAATAAAGATTATTATATAATCAATTTGAAATATTTAGTAAAGAAAAAAATGGTTTAATCCATCCCAATTTTAAAATCAATGCGGCGGTTTTTGGTTCTACCTTCTGGTGTGTTATTATCAGCTATTGGTTTAGTTTCTCCGAAGTAGTTTGCTTTTATTCTACTTGCTTCGATACCATAACTGATTAATAAATTTCGAACGGTTTCTGAGCGTTTTTTCGATAGTTGAAGATTCATAGCCGCATCGCCAACATTATCTGTGTGACCAGCAAATTCTATTGTCCAAGTTGGTTCTTCTTTCAAAACTAGAGCGATTTCTTGTAACACCAATTTTGAAGCTGCCGTGATGTCGTTTTTACCTGTTTCACACACCAGTTTCTTCTTCATTAATTCATCAATGTTTCGTTTTTGCTTCAACGGACAACCTTTGTTTTCAATTGGTCCTGCAATAGTTGGACAAGCATCATCTTTATCTGCAATTCCATCTGAATCTTTGTCAGGACAACCATTTAATGCAAGAGAACCTTTCTCATTTGGACATTCATCAAGTTTATCTACAATTCCATCTAAATCTGAGTCAGTTTCTGGACAACCTTTCATTTCAAGAATTCCTTTTACGGATGGACAACTGTCTTCGCTATCAATTATTCCATCTCCATCTGTATCAGGACAACCTTTAAAAGTAGACAATCCTGCCACATTTGGACAATTGTCGTCCTTGTCGGCAACACCGTCTCCATCCGAATCAGGACATCCGTTTAATGCTAAAAGACCTTTGTCATTCGGACATTCATCTTTTGAATCTTCAATTCCATCTTTATCAGCATCTGGACATCCATTAAATTCTTTCAATCCAGCGATTGTTGGACATTGGTCTTGATTATCAGCAATGCTATCATTGTCTTGATCTGGACAACCTTTAGCAGAAAGCACTCCTTTAACTTCAGGACATAAATCAACTTGGTCAGCAATTCCATCACCATCCTTATCCTTCACTTTTTCAACTTTTATCTTTGGTTGTTTTTCCTTTGGTGTAAATTGATAAGAAAGTAACAGCTCGTGCGAACCTCCTGCATACTGGCGCAACTTACTTACCATCACATCATAACTATAAGCCAACATAAATTGTTTGTAATTGATTCCTGCTAATAAAACTACCGATTCATTACTACGATAACTTAAGCCCGCAGTTAACATTTTGTTGAAAGTGAATTTTGAACCCAATTCAAACTGTGGAAGACCTTTAAAAGTGGTACGAGTTAAAACAAAAGGCTCGGCGTCCCACTTATCATTTAGCTTGGCAAGGTAAGAACCTGATAAATAATAATGACGAATGAGTTGTGTTTCGCCTGCCAAATTCAGCACATTAAATTTATTGAGTTTTGATTGAATCAATTGATTGCTTGAAAGCCCCACAAATAATTTATTTTTCCAATGATACACCAAACCAAAATTCATATCGGGAACCAATTGTTGTACATTCGTTTGAAGAACTGCATCTGGTTCTATGTTAACCATTTCAGCGCCGTTGTAGCTGTATTGATTAACTAGGGCTGAAACACCAAAATTTATCCCTGAAAAATTATTAAATTTCAAGTTGTAAGCAAGGTTCAATTGGAAACCATTTTGACGAATTGCTCCTCCTCTGTCATCGGCAAAAACAGCTCCTCCCACACCTAAATTATATTTCTTAATCGAAGAGTGTCCTCCAATATGAAACGTTTTCGGTGCTCCATCAAAACCAACCCATTGGCTTCTGTAAGCTGCTTGCACACGATTGGTATTTTTAATACCCGTAAAAGCAGGATTAATCATAAAATCGTTCCAATAATATTGGCTGAACATGGGCATTTGTTGTGCGTAAGAAATCAGATTCAACGCCAAAAAAGATATTAGTAAAATTCGTTTGTACATGTCTTATCGTTTTAGCGTTACTGTTCCTTTGTAATTCTGTCCGTTGCCCAATTCAATTACATAGTAGTAATCGGCACTTGGGAGTTCATTGCCCTTTATCTTTCCATCCCAAAAATTGTTGTTGGCATCCCCTTCAAAGACTTTTTTTCCCCAACGATCAAAAACAACTAAACTTGCTTCTGGAAATTCCCATAAGCCTTCAATTTTCCACGTATCGTTGACATTATCGCCGTTTGGTGAAAATCCGTTTGGTATGGAGAAACATTCCTTCACTTCGATTTGCAATTCGTCTGTTGCCGTACATCCGTTGCTATCGGTTCCTGTAACCGTTAAGGTGGAAAGACCAAGTGCAGGCGCAAAACTAGCTTCGTTGCTGACATTATTGCTCCACAAATAAGAAACACCTCCAGTTGCATTTAAGGTTATCAGTAGTCCTTTACACGAACTTACATCTTCACCAGCGTTCAAGTTAGTAAATCGGTTAACAGTCAAATTCAAGGTAACCAGGGAATCACATCCATTCATATTCTGAAGGGTAAAAGTGGCCGAATTATTATCGGTGTAATACGTTATTCCATCTATCCAAACGAGTGAATCGCAAACGGTGCGCGTGTCTGTTCCTGCGTTGGAATTGTGAACCGTTAAATTGATGGTAATGGTGCTATCACAGCCTACCACATTGGGAATTATAGCCGTGTACGTTCCTGAGTTGGTATAAACAGCGCCATCAGGAGCTGAGTAGGAGTTACAAGCTATTGGTGAAATGGTGCTTGAAGTGGGTGAAATTAAATCCAAATAAACCGAAACCGTGTTGGAGCAACCCAAGGCATCTGTTCCCACAACAGTGTAATACCCTTCTGTGGTAAAGGTGAAAGGCTGACCATTGGTAACGCCATTGTTCCAAGAATAGCTAAGAGCGCCCGTTGCCGTAAGTGTAAATTGTGTACCTGCACACACTTGTTGGTCTTGCCCAGCGTTGATTTGTGGATTGTTGACTACGATGGTCATGCTTTGTGTGCATGAATTAACACCATCCGAAATTATGACATCGTAGGTGATAGTTTGCGTGGGAAAAACTTCAATGCTATCAAAACCCACTGTACCATCCGACCAATACACCGTTTCCGAAGGATTGGAACTGACGCTCAAAATGGCAGTATCTCCCAAACAAATTGGGTTTGCCGAGGCGGTGATGGTGCAATCAAGCGTTTGTCCGTAGCTCCATACTGAAATTAGAATGGAGAATAACAGCACTAATTTGTTACGTTTTATTTTCATTTATTTTGTTGTATTAAAAACCAATCTACCCAAGCATCCATTTGCTTCACTGAATTTGGGCGAAGAAGAATTTCACGTTTGTTATTTAATAGGAACATCGTTGGAGTTCCAAAGACGTAATAGGATTCTACAATTGGGCTATTCCATTTTTTGAAATCACAAGAACTGATGAATGGTAAACTAGCTGTGAACTTTGTAAAATCTTGAGAAGTCTCATCCAAGGAAATAAAAACAACTTCAACGCCTTGTGCTTTCCATTTTGAATACAATTTAGCTATTTCAGGAATTTCTTCTTGGCAGCGTGGACAATTACTTGCACCAAAAACCATTACGGTGTAAGGAGATTTTATGTCGGAAAGTTTTTTAGTTTTTTCTTTTGAAATGTCGGCAGGAAAAAAGGTGTTCGGATAAAAAGCAAAATCAGGAGCTGTGTTTCCTTTTTTCATCGCACGATACGTTTCCAATTGTTTCGCTAAATCGCTGTTAATGGTGCAACTTACTTCATTCAAAACCTTTAGTGCTAAATATTCAGATGCTTGAAACAAACTGTGGCGTTCCAATAAATCGAACAAATAATCGGTAATTTCATTGAGTTTCTTTTCGTCTTTCACCAATTTAGTCATCATGGAATCTATGGAAATGTTCATTTCAATGAAAACCGAATCCAAGGATTTGCCTGAGTTTTCTAACAACCAAAAATGACTTTCAATCGCATCTTTTAGCAAACCACTTCGATACAATCGTTCATCGGAATAATCCAATTTTCGAAAAGCGGCTATCGTTGCAGGAATTTCCTCAGTTCGGTATTGTGCTATAATGGAAACATCACTTACCAATTTACGAATGGGTAAATACCAAGCAACATAACTTTTTGTATCTAATTGATTCAAAAAATTTTGGTCTTGTTTTTTGATTAGCGCGTATTGTTCATCAATGAATTTCTTGGCTTTTTTATCGTTGGCAAACAAAGGGTCTAAGCTATATATCTGATTCAAATAACGCCATGCACTTAGGGTTTGCTCTCGTTTTGGATGCTCTGATGCGTATTGTGTAAATGCTTGATTTTGTATACCCGAAAGTACTTTTACCGTTTCAGGCATAGATAAATCTTCTCCTGAAAGTTCAATTTGCTCATCTTTATCGAGAATCAAAAAATAGGGTTTGTTTTCTGCGGAAATTAAATAGCCAACAGCTGGTTTTTGTGTGGTGAAATTGAAAGTAAACACTCCTTTTTCATTCACAAAAGTGCTATCCAAGTTTTTTGATTGCAAACCATCGAATGTGCCGAGTTTTAACAATTGATTCGATATGGACGGGATGACGCCATGGAGGGATTGGGCAAAGAGTGCGTTGCTGAGTGTAATGAATAATATGACGATGATTTTAATCATTCTTGGTTATCAATTAGAACATCCTCATTTACTTTTCCTAGAAATTCAAAAAAAGAAATAATATTTTTTATCGAAATAGTTGATTTACAGAATGAATTATAAATTCTTTTAAATCCTTGATTATTTATTAATTCCTCTAATTCCTTCAAATAAATATTTTCATGTAGGTTATTAATCATATCCCTTATTTTTGGGCCAAGTCTTCTTAAGATGGTTGGATTATTTTTAATATACTTTTGAAAACAAAGAAGAATTCTTTTCAATGTTTTTAAAAGTTCACCAGTATTTTTCCCATATTTTTCGCAAACGCCAATAATAGCCTTTAGAGCAAAATAATAAGGAAACAAACTGTCAAAATCAATAAAAAATGAAATCGAAAACCTCAATGAATTGTCTAATTTTAAATTGTCAATGACTAGTTTTTTATTTTCAAGATTTCTACTTTTTGATTCACTATATGCTATTCTTAAAGCAGCCTCATGAATATGCTCGACTTGATCCAAAAAAGTTACTAATTCTTTATAATCAAACTTTTCCTTCCCTTTTGGTGTATTGAGATCAATTTCAAAAGTGACTTTGATTAAACTTTCGGTATGTTCTTTACTTAACATTTTTTTATTTTTAATTTTTGATGCAACGCACCGATCTACCATCTGCTCTATCGTTATCATTAAAACCTAAAAAGCTAGTAGTTACATAAAAATCTCTTGAAAAATTCCCAAAAACTGTTGATGTCCAAAATGTTGCATATTGTGTTAATCCATAAATAAAAGCATTATTATTGTAACGATCGCCAGATAAAGCTATTTTTAGGTAAGATAGATTTGCACCATTTGAATTTTGAATAGACCATGAGAGTCTTTCCTGATTCCACTCAATTTCTGTGGGTAGTCTGTAACCAATTGGACAAGGAATATTTACCCCATTTACCCCTTGCCATAAATTCGTATTTTGAGGACTACGCCAATCCGTAGGAGTATTTGGAGCTAAAATAAAATCACCATGGGCTGGTTGATCTACAGAACTTAAAGTTGTTGTTGTCGCTGAATTCCGACATTGATGACCGTCACTTCTTCTACCCCATTGGTACAAATCTCCATACGCAGCAGCATCCGTTGAACTGGTTGCGACTTGAGATGCTCCTAGATTACGATCCATCCACGTTTTCCCAGTTGATGGGTTTATAACCTCAACAACTGGTGTTGGGCCAGAGGCACAGAAAACAGAACCTGCGGGATAAGAATTTGCCCAATTTTTATTCGTTTTTATTTGCCCTCCAAATAGTTGAGAATAGATATTTAAGGTTGTTAGAAACAAACAAATTAAGAATATAGAAAATCTGAACATTAATTAAGATTTTATGTTTAGTAAGATTTGTTTACAAGCATTGTCAATCTCATCCAATGTCGGAACGGTAGCCAATAATGATTCACTTTCATAATAAAACTCAGGTATATCCCAAAAATTAGATTTCATCAGCATCAACTCTAAAAGCTGCTCTGGGAACAAGTCTTCCGCTATGCGATTGGCATTATTCATCTTTTCATGAAGACGTAAAAATTGATTCTTAATTTCTAAACTTCCTCTAAAAACACCCCCATTTTCTTGAATATAATGACGAGTGGTCGCATTAACTGTAATAATATCCAATAAGACATCAATTAAAAACTCATTTTGGTTTTCAGTTAATCTTCTTCCCCTATTTATATTAATTAGTATTTCTACAATGTCTTTTACAATTACATAAAGTAGTTCTTCCATATTTTTTTATTTTATTAATATTATTCAGTTTTTTATACAACGAACTGTTTGTCCAGTGGCTCTATAATTCGAATTCAAGTTTCCATTTACATCTAATGCTGATGAAGTGCCGGTAATGAATCCCTCATTTGACCAAATAAAACCTCCACCACCAACCCCAATGAGAGCGCCATTTATATATGATCTGATACCAGGAGAAGGAAACTTAAGGGGTGAATTATAAGCGCCAATTGCATTATTTTGGGTCCAACTTAGATTTTCTGCATTTAACTCAATCTTTGTTGGAATACGAAAACCTATTGGGCAGGGATTATTTATTCCATTAATGCCTTGCCATAGATTATTGTTTAATGGGTTTCGCCAGTTGTATGGAGAATTTGGAGTTAAAATAAATTTTCCATGTAATGGCTGATCAACTGAACTATATGAGGTAGTTGTCGCTGAATTTATACATTGATGCCCATCACTTCTTCTTCCCCATTGGTATAAGTCTCCATAGGCGGCAGCATCTGTAGCACTCGATGCTACTTGAGATGCTCCGAGGTTTCTATCCATCCAAATTTTCCCTGTGGTGGGGTTTGTAACTTCAACAATAACCGTTGGACCAGATGCACAAAAAACAGAGCCTACTGGGTATTTTGATGTTAAATCTGCATTAGATTTTACTTGCCCTCCAAAAAGTTGCGCACTTAAATTATTGAAAACACAAATAGAAAAAAAGATTAAAAGATAGTTTTTCATTTTTTTAATTTTCTGTTGCCATGCTCACGTATACTACAGTACCTATGACAATAAAGGAATAAATGTGTGTTTTCCCTGAAGTTCTAGCACCTGTTCCCATGTATTTAAATGTGAATCCTGAAGCTGTAAATGTTGCACTTCCTGTGTTTGTAGTACTTGTTAGAACTAGCGAGTAAGCTCCTCCATTTTGTAAATTATTCAAGGTATAGCTTGCGGCGGCTGCACTTGTGTAAGCTAAGTTACTTTGAGAAAAATCAATTGTAGAACTTGTTCCAGCATCGAAAGCTAAGGTGTTGGTTGCTGCTCCATTCACCTGTAGTTTAACTGCTGGAGTTGTTGTTCCGATACCCACATTTGCACCATTATTGAAAACATTGCTATTATTTGTTACCCAAGCCGTTCCATTCCAATACGGTGTGTTTCCTGCGACTGAACCATTACTCAACAAACCTGTTGCTCCTTGTGGCCCTGCAACGCCCTGTATTCCCTGAGCACCTGTTAAACCTTGAATTCCTTGCGCACCAGTAGCTCCATTACACACATATTTTGTTAACGTAGCGTTGATTTCGCTCACATCTAATGTTCCATTATTGTTAGCATCTAAACCGTATTCGATTTTTACGCCACCAGTTGTACAATTTGCTCCAGCTGCTTCGGTGGTGGTTTTAACTAAGGTGTTTTTACCTGCAGCACCAGCAGCACCAGTTGATCCAGCAACGCCTTGGATTCCCTGCGCACCAGTTAAACCTTGTATTCCCTGCGCACCAGTTGCTCCATTACACACATATTTTGTTAATGTAGCGTTGATTTCGCTTACATCTAATGTTCCGTTGTTGTTGGCATCCAAACCGTATTCAATTTTTACTCCGCCAGTTGTACAGTTTGCACCTGCGGCTTCTGTGGTGGTTTTTGCTAAAGTGTTCTTTCCATCAGCACCGTTGGTTCCAGCAACACCTTGTATTCCCTGCGCACCAGTTGCTCCATTACACACGTATCTTGTTAACGTAGCGTTGATTTCGCTCACATCCAATGTTCCGTTGTTGTTAGCGTCTAAACCGTATTCGATTTTTACGCCACCAGTTGTACAATTTGCACCTGCGGCTTCGGTGGTGGTTTTAGCTAAAGTATTTTTACCTGCAGCACCAGCCGCACCAGTTGTTCCAGCAACACCTTGTATTCCCTGAGCACCAGTTAAACCTTGTATTCCTTGTGCACCCGTAGCTCCATTACAAACATATCTCGTTAACGTAGCATTGATTTCGCTCACATCCAATGTTCCATTACTATTTGCATCCAAACCGTATTCGATTTTCACTCCGCCAGTTGTACAATTTGCACCTGCGGCTTCGGTGGTGGTTTTAACTAAGGTATTTTTACCTGCAGCACCAGCCGCACCAGTTGATCCTGCAACTCCCTGTATTCCCTGAGCACCTGTTAAACCTTGAATTCCTTGCGCACCAGTTGCTCCATTACACACATATCTCGTTAAGGTAGCGTTGATTTCGCTGACATCCAAAGTTCCGTTGTTATTGGCATCCAAACCGTATTCAATTTTTACGCCGCCAGTTGTACAGTTTGCACCTGCGGATTCGGTGGTGGTTTTAACTAAAGTATTTTGTCCGTTTGTTCCATTGGCACCTGCGATACCTTGTATTCCCTGTGCACCAGTCGCTCCTTGAATACCTTGTGCCCCCGTAGCGCCAACTGCTCCGTTACAAACATATTTCGTCAAAGACGCATTGATTTCGCTTGCGTCTAAGATGCCGTTGTTGTTCGCATCTAAACCGTATTCGATTTTAATTCCGCCCGTTGTACAGTTTACACCTGCGGATTCGGTGGTGGTTTTAACTAAAGTATTTTGTCCGTTTGTACCATTGGCACCTGCGATACCTTGTATTCCCTGTGCACCAGTCGCTCCCTGAATACCTTGCGGACCTTGTGCTCCTGTTGCTCCCGTAGCGCCCGATGGACCAACCGGACCTTTGATGTTTCCAGTTAATACCCAAGTGGTTGTGCTATTTTTGTAATACACATTCCCCGTAACAACATCCAAGTAAAAATCACCAAGAACACCAAGTGAGTTGAAAGGTACCGTATTCCCATAGCGCCATTGGTTTAATTGAGCACCTGATGTTTTTGCGTACAATGCATAAGGAACACTCATTAATTGCTGTGTCCCAAAATCTTGATAATTAACACCGTTTGAAAAGTCAACAGCAAGATTTACAAAATAAGGCCCTACTGCCCAGTTGATGTTGTTGAAGGTTCCAACTTGTGGTGTTCCTGCGCCAATAACCATGTTGATTAATCCTTGACTAGTACAAGTTATACTTTGTCGTTCTTGGTAAACCGCACTTCCTGTTGCACTTCCTTGTCGGATTTGTACGCGAATGGCAACGGTTGAATTGGTTACTAAATTGCCACTGCTGTTGCGCATTACTGCTTGGTAGTTGATGCCTTCGGGTGCTTGTGAGAAAAGTAAAGAAGATACAAAAAGGCTAAGAAAAATGAATAAAAATTTCATGTGATGTTGGGTTTTGATTTTATTTTTATTTGAATAATGGATTAAATGTCCATTTTAATTAAGCGCGTTTGTTGGATGAATTGTCCCGATAAGGTGTAGCAATTCAATAAGTAAGTTCCTGGAGCGCAATGTGATGGGATTTCTAAGCGATGTTGATTGGGAAGGATTTCTTCTTGAAGAATGAGTTTTCCGTTCAAATCAATAAGTTGAACCCGAATAGCTTCTTCTTGTTGTTCAGAAGTGTTTACGGTAATAAAAGTTCCGAAAGGATTGGGGTAGACAGCTATTTCTCCGTTTAATAAGGGAATGGAAGAAGAATTTGGAGGACTTACCGCTGTAATACCAATGGGTTGAATGAATCCGTTATTCAGTTGTCGTGTTGAATTAGATCCCCGATAAATAATAGGTTCCCCAATGGTGTAGGTCATGAATCGTTGCGATAAACCTGTTAAACCATTATTCGCATCACGCCCAGCGCTAGCGAATACTTTTCGGTCAAAAGACTGGGCAGAAAGAGAAAGTGTTAGGAGTGTAAAAGTTAAATACAACTTGACTTTAAGCATTTTGTGTAAAAATTTAGGTTACAAATATACTTAAAGTGTTAAATATTTCAAACGTTAATGTGTAATTATAAAACCATTAATGATAACTTAATTTCCACAGTAATAAAGAATTTTGCCAAATGGAAGAAATTCATATTGGACAACAAGTGAAATTGGTTCTTGAAACGAGAGGTATAACAGTAACTGAATTTGCAAAACGCATCAATAAATCACGCGAAAACGTCTATTCCATATTTTCAAGGAAGTCCATTGATACAAATTTACTCTCCAAAATCTCTGAAGTTTTGGAATACGATTTTTTTAAACCGTTGAGTAAAACCTACAAAGCAATTGAATCAGAATTACAAGAAGTTCGAGAGCAAAATGAATTCCTTAAAGAATATGCTAACTTTTTAAAAAGTAAACAGAAAGACGAATAAAGATTGATTTAAAATCCTTTTAAAAATAACTTAACTGAAGCTTTTCTAAAAGATAAATAGGAGTGAGCTCTTCCATTCTACCAATAATTAAAATCATAATTCGAGTGAAAACTCCAAATTGAGCTACTATTTTCATTTTGCCATTCTTTTTCCTTGATGAAAAAGAATCAAAAAATCAAGGCTCTGAATTTCTCTTTGTTCGCAAATCATTGTCCTGTAAATAGTTGTAACTCGTTGCGAACAATTTTAACTCCTTTCTGAAACTGAAATTTTTTAAAAATGTTCTTACAGAAATTTTAAAAATTAACAGTTTCAGTTTAGTAGCTAAAACCAAGAAATTCAAGGCCGAAGATTGTTCGCTAATATTCACCAAATAGCTCTCACTTCGATTAAATTATTGATTTTTAATATTCGAGTACTTTGTGGGTACGATTACTAATACTCTATAATCGTATTGATAAATAATAGGAAAACTAATTCAACTCAGAAATAAATTGCTTTAACTCAGGAATTTTATTTCGTATAATATCCCAAACCTCCTCGATATCTATTCCAAAATAATCGTGAGCAATTAAATTTCTAAATCCTCGAATTTTATGCCACTCAATTTGATTATTGGTTTCAATGAAATTAACATCTAATCTCAATACAGACTCCCCAATAATTACAAAATTCATTAAACAAGCATCAAAACTTTCTTCATCGTTTTTAAGATCTTGCCAAGTTGATAAATCAGAGGTGAATCGTAGAATTTTATCAATAGACTCTTGCATAGCCATTAATGCAAGTTTATTATTCTCAGACATAAATGGCATCTTTAAGAATATAATCTTTGGCGTATGGTTTGATGTGTTTAGAATTACAAATATCTACATCACGTTGAAACTGATTTTTTAGAAACTCACGTAAATTCCATTTCAAATCGTAAACATTTGAAACATTATTTTCCATTTCTATTAAGATATCAATATCACTATCAGGATTCTGTTCATTACGAGCGAAGGAACCAAAAATGCCAATTTTTTCAATATGAAATTGCTCACGCAAAAACAATTTATTTTCGCTTAAAAAATTCAAAATATTTTGTTGTGTCAACATCCTAAACCAAAGGTAGCAATTTAAAATAAAAACGAAATGCTTACCTCCTAAAAATGATTTTAGGGTTTTGCAACCGTCTTAGTTTGTACCTTTACCAAATTATGGAAATACTCATCATTTTTTTCTTAACCTTATTAAACGGTTTCTTTTCCTTATCTGAAATTGCATTAGTTTCTGTGAAAAAAAGTAGAATGGAACACTTAGCGGCTCAAGGAAACACGCGTGCCTTAACTGTTTTAAAATTGCTTGAAAATCCAGAAAATTTCCTTTCCTCTGTTCAAGTTGGTATTACCTTAATTGGAATCATTTCTGGTGCTTATGGTGGTGCAACCCTAACCGACGATTTAGAAAAAGTACTTGTTCAATTTACATTTTTAGGAAATTATGTGCATACCATTTCACTCATCATTGTTATTGGAAGCATTACTTATTTTACAATCGTTATTGGTGAATTAGTGCCAAAAACAATTGCTATGAACAATTCCGAAAAAATAGCTTTGGTTTGTGTTCCTATCATTAAATATTTCACTTTTGCATCCTATCCATTTGTAAAATTGCTCTCTTTTTCGACGAAATTGATTTTGAAAATACTTGGCACAAAAGAATCAAACAGTGACCACGTAAGCGAAGAAGAACTTAAATTTCTAATCCTAAACGCAGGAAAATCAGGAGTTCTAGAATCAGAAGAAAGTGAAATTCATCAAAATATTTTCAGTTTTTCAGACCAAACAGCAAAATCATTGATGAAACATAGCTCAGAAGTTGAATGGGTAAATATTAAGAAATCAAAAGAAGAAATTTTCAATAAAATAATAGAATTCAGTCACTCGAAAATTATTGTGAGTGAAGGTTCGCTTGAAAATGTAAAAGGGTATATTCGAGTTAAAGATTTCCTTGAAAAATACAACCAAGCTTCTTTTTCGATTGAAGATATTCTTGAGGAACCTTTATTTATTGCACAAAATACTCCTTCTTTAAAAATCATCAACTCGTTCAGGCAAACGAAACAACATTTTGGTTTTGTGATTGATGAATATGGCGGATTGCTCGGAATTATTACACTTCACGACTTAATTGAAGGAATTGTTGGAGATTTACCCGATGAAGAAGATGATGAAAATGAAAAAATTACAAAACGAGAAGACGGTACTTTCCTAATCGATGGCAGAACACCTCTTTTTGAATTTAATAAGTACTTCAACAAAGAAATTATTGAATTCAATCATAGTCAATACACCACAATTGCTGGGTTCGTTATGGACCAATTAAAGGCGATGCCTAAAGCAGGCGATAACTTCATCTACGATAATTATAAGTTTGAAATTATGGATATCGATGGTCGAAGAATCGATAAAGTGCTACTTGAAATCATCGAAAGAAATGAGGATTTATAATTTCAGATTTTTTAATTTGAACCTATCTTAATTTTAACTGTAAACCAAGCAAATCATTCAATTATGTATAAACATTTTCTAATTCTTTCATTTCTCTTTTTGACAACTTTTTTGTCCGCTCAAAAAGAAGTAACCGCAACCGCAGCTATGAAAAAAGTAACCGTATTTTTCACAGGTGCACAAATTCAACACGAAGACAAACTCACTTTGAATCCAGGGAAGCAAGAGATTATCTTTCAAAAATTGACAGATTTCATCGATCCAAATACTGTTCAAGTGAAAGCTATTGGAGATTTAACCATTCTTTCAGTTCGCACGAAGAAAAATTATGAAGATTTGAAAATCAGCAATGAAGAAATGAAAAATCTCAATGCAAAACGCAAAGCATTAGCAGCGAAAGATTTAAGCCTTCGTGATGAATATACAATTTTGGAATTAGACAAAAGTTTGTTGATGCGAAATAGAGATTTAAAAGGAAGTAACGAAGGACTTAAAATCGCTGAATTGAAAGAAGCATACACTTTTATGCACACCAAATTAACTGAAATCACGAACCGTCTTTCCCAAATAACAACTGAGTTAGAAGATTTACAAAAGAAAATGAATCAACTGGAACAAGAAATTATTTCTCAAAGAAGTAAACCCGTTATCAATTATTCAGAAATTGTAGTGGAAGTGGATGTGGAAAAAACAACGAATGCCTCTTTTGTTTTCAATTACATTTCCCCTCGTGCAACTTGGAAACCTTACTACGATATGCGCAGCGACGGAATCGGAAAACCTGTTCGCCTTGAAGCAAAAGCAAACGTAAGTCAAACGACAGGAATTGAATGGAAAAATGTGGATTTGGTGCTTTCAACCAATGACCCTTATCAAAATGCACAAGAACCAACCTTGAATCCGTGGTATATTTCTTACAACAATTATCCGCAACAGCGACAAACAACTTCTCGCTCCATTCCTGCAGTTGATTTTTCTGGTGAAAAATTACGAGGAGAAGTTATTGATGCTTCAACAGGTGAACCAATGCCTTTTGCGAAAGTGGCGTTTTATGGTAAACCAAACATTAGTACTGTTACCGATTTTGAAGGAAAATTTGAAATTACCGTTCCTAAAGGTGAAACTTATTTAAACGCTTCGTTTGTTGGTTATACTGAAAAATACTTGCAAATTACTTCCCCTTATTTAAAGTTCTTCCTTGTTCCAAATGGCTTGGATTTGTCATTATTGAAAGTCACAGAAGAATATGCAACTGGAGAAAATTTCCAATGGGATAATCAAACTTTGATGGGAGGTCAATATTCTTACGATGAACAACCTGTTTCAATTATGGAGGAAGTAATTGAGTTTTCTGATAGTGATGGAATAATGAATAATAGCAATAAAAGTGGTAAAACTAGAAATTATCAAAGTGAAAGATCTGAATTCAAAAAGGAAGAATATGCAAAAACAGTTTCAACTATAGTTCAGAAAAAAGATATGCGTGTTGAATATGAAATTGTTTCAAAAATGTCAATTCCAACTGATGGTATGGATCATCGTGTGAGTATTTCAAGCTACGATTTAAACGCAAGTTATGAATACCACGTAATTCCAAAATTAGACCCAAGTGTTTACTTAGCAGCACAAGTTTCTGGTTGGGAAAAGCTGAATTTAATGAGCGGAGAATCAAACATTTACTTCGATGGAACTTTTATGGGGAAATCCTATTTGGATGTGAATTCTACCAAAGACACACTTTCTTTTTCTTTCGGTAAAGACAACAAAATCAGTGTAGACAGAACAAGAATCAAGGAAAAATCAAAAACTAAAACGATTGGTTCACGCCAGAAATTTGAAGTAACTTGGGAATTAAAAATCAAAAATAATGGTGGAGCAAAAATTCCTTTTATTATTAAAGATCAATTCCCAATTTCAAATGATGAAGATATCAAAGTGAAGGAAGGAAATTACAGCAACGGTAAACTTGATGAAAACACAAAAATCATCACGTGGTTATTCCCATCAGGAATTACTGGCACACAAACTTTGACTTTCGATTATTCGGTGGATTATCAAAATGGGCTAGTGTTGTATTTGGAATGATGTAAGTGAAAAGTTGAGAGTGAAGAGTTGAAAGTTGGTCGAAGCAGATTTTAATAAAACGTTAGTCAAAGTGTGTATAGGTTTCCCTCTTCGAGGAGGGACTAAGGGAGGTGACTATTATAATTAAGGATGAGAATTGAATTAAACTGAAAACTGAGAATTGTAAATACTAAGCCTAACGAAGTGGAGTGACATATACTGAAAGTTGAGCGTTTTGTTCAAGTTTAAAACAGAAACATCATTATTCAATTAACAACATTTCTCAACCATTTAGGCAACCTGAATCGTTAAAATAAGTATAAACAGTTGATATAAATTGATTTATATTGTACTTTAGCTATCCGTGAAAAATATTTTTCTCCTTTTATCGCTTTTATCAGTCTCCAGCCTTTTTTCGCAATCGGTTTGGATGAATCCTAATCGTGGACAATGGGAGGAAAAAATTCAATATTCTATCGACTTGAATCAAGGGAAAATGTACCTTGAAAATCAAGGAATGACCTTCTTTTTATCGGATGCACTAGCACACAATCATTCGGAAGGTGAAAATAACCACGATTATTCGGAAGAAGGAATCATTCACTATCACGCGATTAAACAACAATTAATTGGTTCAAATCCAAATCCAGTAAAAACCGAAAAAAATCCCTCAAAGCATTACGCTAATTATTTTATTGGAAACAATCCTTCTAAATGGAAATCAAATGTCTTCAGTTTTGATTATGTAACTTTTAGCGAAGTTTATGAAGGAATAAATGTCTTTTACGATGGAAAAGACGAACAACTTAGTTACAATTTCGCAATTTCCGTTGGTGCCAATCCAAACCTTATTCGTTTTGAAATCGAGGGTGCAGATGAACTAGAAATTTCAGAATCAGGGCAATTAATTCTCAAACATAGCTTTGGGCAAATAATTCAATCTGCTCCAATTGCTTGGAACATTTCAGAGGATGGCACTAAATCGAAAGTGAAATGTAAATTCAAAAAACAGGGAAATATTATTTCTTTTCAATTTCCAAATGGTTACGATGAAACACAACAATTAATAATTGACCCAAGTTTAACTTTTGCAACATTTACTGGTTCAACTGCTGACAATTGGGGATTTACAGCAACTCCTGATGTTAACTCAAATCTTTTTGGCGGCGGAATTGTTTTTGGAGTTGGTTATCCCACTACATCTGGCGCTTATGATAATACGTTCAATGGTGGTTCAGGCTCTTTTCCAATGGATGTTGGAATAACAAAATACAATGCAACAGGAAATTCTTTACTTTATTCCACTTATATCGGAGGTTCAGGAAACGAAACACCGCATAGTATTGTGGCGGCACCCAATGGCGAATTGTACATTTACGGTGTGACTTCCTCGAATAATTTTCCAATGCCAGGAGCGCCTTATGACAATTCATTTAATGGCGGGCCGAACGTTACTGAAAACTCTCTTAATTTCAACGGTGCAGATATTTACGTTGCAAGATTAAGTGCAAATGGAGCTTCACTTATTGCTAGCACATTTGTTGGTGGTTCAGGAACTGATGGTCTAAATACAAATTCATTACACTATAATTACGGAGATCAATTTAGAGGAGAAATTACCTTAGATGCAAGCCAAAATGTATATATTTCAAGTACAACTGCTTCGAGTAATTTCCCAACTGTTTCGGCAAGTCAGGGAAGTTTAAACGGAACACAAGACGCCGTTATTTTTAAATTGACACCGAATCTAAGTAATTTAACTTGGAGTACTTATTTTGGTGGTTCAGGTTTAGAAACAGGCAATTCAATCACAATTGGAACGGATGGTTCGGCTTTTGTGGCAGGTGGCACAAGTTCTTCTACCTTACCAATTACATCAGGAAACGATTTAACATTCAATGGTGGTTTATCAGATGGGTATGTAATTCGAATGAACGGAACAACTGGAGCATTTATGTCAGGAACGTATATGGGAATGAGTGAATACGATCAAACTTATTTTGTGCAAACCGATATTGACAACTCCGTTTATGTTTATGGTCAAACGGAATCACCGTGGCAAATAAGCCCAGGATGTTATGGAAATCCAAATTCTGGACAGTTTATTCGTAAATATTCTACCAACCTCATCAATATCAATTGGACAACAATGATTGGAGCAAGCAGTGGACAAGTTGAAATATCACCAACGGCATTTTTGATTTCTAATTGTTATGACATTTATATAGCTGGTTGGGGAGGTAATCTTAACTCAAGTGGGCAAGCAACAGGTTCAACAACAAATGGTTTTCAAGTTACACCAAACGCTTTTCAATTAAATACAAATGGCAGTAATTTTTATTTGGCCGTTCTTGGTAAAGATGCAATTAATTTAAAATATGCAACCTTTATGGGAGGAACAAATAGCAGTTCAAATCACGTTGATGGAGGAACAAGTCGTTTTGACAAAGCTGGTAGAATTTATCACGCAGTTTGTGGTGCATGTGGTGGAAATCCAAATGGTTTTACTAGCACACCTGGAAGTTGGTCACCCACTAATGGAAGTACCAACTGTAATATGTCAACTTTCAAATTTGAATTAAGTTCCATTGAAGCAATTGCAGCACAACCTGAACCTTTGATTTGTATTCCGCAATCTGTTTATTTTCAAAATAATAGTACCAATGGAAATGCTTATTTCTGGGATTTTGGTGATGGAAATACCTCAACAGCCTTTGAACCGATTTACAATTATACAACACCTGGCGTTTACGACGTAAAATTGATAGTTTACGACACAAGTGGCTGCTTTAGTTCAGATTCTGTTTCTATACAAGTTGTTGTTGGTGCTTTTGATGGTGGAGTTGTTCAACCTACTAGTCCAGTTTGTCCCGGAGGAAGTTATCAATTTGATGCTTTTGGAGGAGCCAATTACAGTTGGAGTCCTGCTAATTTATTAGATAACCCATTAATTTCAAACCCAACGGCAACAGTTCAAACAACAACAGCATTTACAGTTGTAATTTCAGATAGTTGTGGTTCGGTCACTTTAAATGTAACCCTTCCAGTATTCGATAATTCAATGAGTATTACACCAGATACTAGTATTTGCTTGGGGACAACTGTGCCCCTTCAAGTTCAAGGTTCAGGTACAATAAATTGGAGTCCACCGGATTTTTTGACTAGTACAAACACTTTTAACACATCATCTACCCCCGACACAACCATTACTTACGTTGCAAGTATGACCTCTCCAAATGGATGTACTTTAAGTGATTCAGTAAAAATATCCGTTTATTTTTCACTACCAATTGCCAACCTACCAGATTCTATGAATATGTGTTCTGGTAGTCAAATTGGAATTTTAGCTTCAGGTGGAAATGCTTATTCATGGAGTCCAAATGAGTATATCCTTAATGTCAATGGTCCGCTAGTCGAGGTAAATCCACCAATTAATAAATGGTATTATGTTGATATTGCTAATGCTTGTGGTACAATACGAGATTCTGTATTTATTCAAATAGTTACAGCAAATATTGTTGCTGGTAACGACACAACAATTTGTCCGAGAGAATCCGCATTTCTTTGGGCTAATGGAGCAGAAAATTATTTTTGGCACCCATTCAACACAGTAGTTGGACAGTTTGGAAATTTTGTAGAGGTAAAACCTCCTGGAAGTACAAATTATATGGTTGTTGGTGAAGATAATAATGGATGTTATGATACTGCTTATGTCGAAGTTATTGTTCACCCCTACCCTAGTTTGCAAGTGAGTCCAAACGTTTACGCATTTTACGATGATGTTATTCAATTGGAAGCTTTTAGTCATAATCCAGGAACCTACACTTGGTTTCCAACTGAAGGACTTTCGTGTGTAAATTGCTCAAATCCAGTAACATCTCCCAATCAAAATGTTACCTATTTTGTATATTTTGAAGATATAAATGGCTGTAAAAATTCTAGTTACGTCGATATAAATTATGATGCAACCATCTATGTTCCAAACACATTTATTCCAAATGGTGATAATATAAATGATTATTTTAGAATTTATGGCGGAAATTTAAAAGAAATGGAATGTACTATTTTTAATCGTTGGGGAGAAGTTGTTAAAGTTTTGCATTCGATTAATGATTCTTGGGATGGAACCTATCGTGGAAAAAAATGTCAAGATGGAACTTACACTTGGAAATTAATCTATGTCGATTTTCTTGGTGTAAAACATCAATTAACTGGACATGTGAATTTATTGAGATAATTATTAATTTTACAAAAAAAATGAAAAATGAAAAATATTAAAAAAATATCTTACGTAACAGTAGCTGGTGCGTCAATTTTAGTTTCAAGTTCAGGATGTGGAAAATATGAAGACGGCCCTGGTTTCTCTTTACTTACAAAAAAATCTAGAATTGTTGGTGATTGGGAAGTTAAATCTTTAGGTTCAACTGTTCTAAATGCTGAATATGGAATTGACATGAGTTTTGAAAAAAACGGTTCGATGTTATTTACATACACTTATTCTGGGTCAGGAAATGAAACTTATGCTGGTTCTTGGGATTTTGCTTCTGATAAAGAAAATTTAATTTTGACATTAGACGGTGAAGCAACCGTATTTGAAATAAAAAGATTAACGAACAAAGAACTTTGGTTAGATGATGATATTACAACAGCCGATGGTGAAATTTGGAAATTAGAAGCAAAATAGTCTAACTAAATAGTAATTAATGAGCCTCCTCGTGAGGCTTTTTTTATATGAAAAATAAATTTGAATTAAATTATAGTGGAATCATTCCCCAAATTCTAAAAGAGAATAATATTTGTGTTTTACTCTCAACTTATCAAGCAGGCAAAGTAATAATACTTAGCTCTAAAAACAACGAATTATTTCAAACCCCAATTTCGTTCAAAAAGCCTATGGGTATTGCAATTCAAGGTTCAAAATTAGCCGTTGCATGCATGGATGAAATCATTTTTTTTTCTAAAAATGAAAATATTGCAAGTTTTGTAAACAAAGAAAACAATAGCTATGATTCTGTTTATATAGAAAGAGCTTCCTACAATACTAGCACATTAGATATTCATGATTTAGACTTTGGTGATGGTGTAATTTGGGGTGTTAATACGCTTTTTTCTTGTTTATCGATATTTGATATTAACTACAGTCACAGGCCAAAATGGAAACCTCCCTTTATAACTAAGTTAGTTCCAGAGGATAAGTGTCACCTAAATGGCATGGCTTTAAAAGATGATATCCCAAAATATGTAACTGCACTTAGCGATGATGATCAATATCAAGGATGGAGAAAAAACAAACTCAATACAGGTATTCTAATGGAGGTTCCTTCGGGTGATGTAATTCTTTCAAATTTAGCTATGCCTCATTCGCCAAGATTTTATAACCAAGAATTATATCTACTTGAATCTGGAACAGGAAACCTTATTAAAGTAAATGTTGAAGAAAAAAGCTCGGAAGTTATTTTCAACTTTAACTGTTTTATAAGAGGTTTAACTTTTTCTAATAACTTAGCGTTTATTGGTAAGTCGAAAATAAGAGAAAATTCAACAGATTTCAACAAACTTGAAGTAAAAGATAATTCATTAAATGCAGGTTTGATAATTTTCTGCATGAATACTTTAAAGGTTATTGGAGAGATAAATTATACAGCAGCTATTCAAGAGCTTTACGATGTCCAAATTATAGAAAATACAGCTAACGCTGTAATAATTACAAAAGAAATAGAAGAATACCGAAATATTATAACTTTCCCTGGAAATGTTTTTAAAAAAACTGATTCAAAATAAGCCCTTATGACCACTATTCAATCCTTCCAATTTAACGCTTTTCAGGAAAATACTTATATAGTTTGGGATCAGCACAAAAACACGGTCGTAATCGATCCAGGTTGCTATTCTCGTGATGAACAAATGGAATTAATCTCTTATATTGAAGAGAATGAATTAAAAATCGTTGCACTACTAAATACACATGCACATATCGACCATGTTCTTGGAAATCAATTCATTTTGAATAATTATGAGGTCGACTATTACTTACATCCTGATGATTTAAAAGTGCTTCAGTCGGTTGAATCGTACGCTCATTTATATGGTTTTGAAGGTTATCAAGTTTCTCCTCAACCAACAAAATCTTTGGTTCACAATCAAAAATTAGTGTTTGGTGATATAGAAATGACTGTTTTACATACTCCGGGACACGCGCCGGGTCATGTGGTTTTCTATTTTGAAAAAGATAACTTTGTTGTGAACGGTGACGTTTTATTCAGAGGGAGTTTTGGAAGAGTGGATTTGCCTGGAGGTAATCTGGAAACTTTAAAGGCTTCGATTTTTAATATCATGTTCAAACTTCCTGATGAAACTACTGTTTATTGTGGTCACGGACCAAAAACGACAATTGGTGTAGAGAAGAAAACGAATTATATTTTAGAGTTTTAATTGTGGCAAGAATAGGAATTAATGCACGGAATATTCTTCCAAAAAAAATGGAAGGCTTTGGACATTATTCGTATGAAATAACTAAACGACTATGTGAATCTCATCCTGAACATGAGTTTGTATTGTTTTTCGATCGAGCTGTAGATACATCGTTAATATTTCCAGAAAATGTCAAAACGATTGTATTGTTTCCTCCAACACGTCATCCATTTTTATGGGTACTTTGGTTTGATTTTTCACTTCCATTGGCTTTAAGAAAACATAAAATAGATGTGTTTTGGTCGCCAGATGGATTTTGTTCTTTGTTCACTTCAACACCACAAATAATAACGATTCATGACATTAACTTTGAGCATCACCCAAAAGATATGCCTTGGTTAGTTCAGACTTATTTTCGATTTTTCTTTCCAAAATTCGCGAAAAAAGCAAAACATATTTTAACCGTTTCAAATTATTCAAAAGAAGACATTTCAAAAACTTATACGATTTCTAAACAAAAAATTAGTGTCGTTTATAATGCACCAAATAGTTTGTACAAACCAATAAGTGAACTAGAAAAATTAGCAGTAAAAAAAGAATTTTCTTTTGATTCAGACTATTTTTTATTCGTCGGTTCGATTCATCCAAGGAAAAACATACAGCGTTTAATTGAAGGTTTCGCACTTGCCAAAAAAGATTTAAATGATTTGAAGTTAGTGATTGTTGGAAGTGCGATGTGGAAGGATAAGTTTTTAAATATTCCGAAAGAAATTGAAAAAGATATTATTTTTTTAGGACATCTTTCACTTGAAAATCTGACCAAAGTAACTGCGAGTGCATTCGCATTAACTTATGTGCCATACTTTGAAGGTTTTGGAATTCCAATAGTTGAAGCAATGAAATGTGGTGTACCGATTTTAGCAGCAAATGCCACTTGTTTGCCTGAGGTTGCTGGCGACGCTGCCATTTATTGTGATGCTTTTGATGTAAATTCGATTGCTAATGGAATGAACGAACTTTTCAAAAACAAAAATCTAAGAGAAGAGTTATCATTTAATGGATTGAAAAGAAGCCAAGAATTTAGCTGGGACCAATCGGCAAATAAGGTTTGGGCTTATATTGAAAAAGAGATAAAGTAATTTTTAGAATTACAAGTACCTCTTTTTTAAAATTCTAAAAATCTAAACAAATTGACTAAAGGTTGGTTTTAATGACTAGTAATCAACTCAAAAGCATTTTTTTTTTATACCTTAGCGTCTAACTAAACGTAAACTCTTAACTCTCCTTAACAAATGCTCCTTAGGCTGTTTTTGTCTTTGTGTTTTCTTTTTTCTCTATTTGGAGTTGCTATTAATGCGCAAGTTGTTTCTCCATTTAATATCCGATATCAGACAAATCAAAAAGGTGGAATCGTTATTCTATCAAATGTTTCGCTTACTTGTAATAGTAATAATGCCAACTGTGGAACTTATCAACAACAAGTACCTCCTGCAGGAAACCACAACCAAGATGGAAACATTGTAATGGGTTTTGTGGATGTGGATGGCGTAGCTAACACATTTATGTCGTCAAGCGATAGTTTAAATCTAGCTAATTGTAGTGAAATTTTATGGGCAGGATTGTATTGGAGTGCAAGAGTTACTGAAACAACTACCAATTATGTCACGCGAAATACTGTAAAGTTAAGAACCAATAACGATGCTTATCAAACTTTAACTGCTGACCAAATATTAGATGTACCAAGTATTCCAACGAATCAGAACTTTCAAATGCCAAGTTATTTTTGTTACAAAGACGTAACAGGAATAGTTCAAGCAGGAGGGAATAAAGCTCGTTATACCATTGCAAATGTTGTTTCTCAAACCGGTGTCAATAACCTTTTTGGTGCTTGGTCACTTGTTGTTGTTTACAAGAATGTATTTCAATCCATGCGAAACTTAACTGTTTTTGATGGAATGGCTTATGTGAGTAGTGGAAACAGTGTGGATTTACCAATTTCTGGATTCGTTACTCCACAATTAGGTCCTGTAAGTTTTGAATTAGGAGTCGTTGCATACGAAGGTGATAGAAACATCCAAGGAGATCGTTTACAATTCAATGGAAATGGAACTTTTCAAGATATCATCGACCCCATGCGAAGTACGAATGACTTTTTCAATAGTACTTCTACCTCAAACGGGGCTTATACACCATTTAGAAATCCGAGTTACAACAACAATTTAGGGCTAGATTGTGGGATTTTTAATCCGAATAATACAAGTTTAAATTATATTGGAAATAATGTAACAAGTGCTACAATCAAAGTGGTGACATCACAGGATGCTATTTTACCGCGAGTTATCACTTCTGCCATTGATATTTTAGAACCAGACTTACGTGCAAATGTTAGAATTCGAGATTTAAATGGTGGTCAAACCAATCCTGGAGATATTTTAGAATATACTTTAGTTGGTAAAAATATTGGTTCAGATGCTTCCTTAGAAACGTTTATGGTTGATACACTAGATCCCCGAACTACCTATGTTCCTGGTTCTATTTCAATTGTGTACGGTCCAAATCTTGGAGCAAAAACCGATGCAACTGGAGATGACCAAGCAGAGTTTAATGCATCAAATAATACGATTAAAGTAAGAATTGGAACTGGAGCAAATTCTACTATTGGTGGGCAAGTTAACAATTCTTCGACTGGCGCTGATAGTACTGTAATTAAATTCAGGGTAACCGTTGTTGATGATTGTTTGATGTTTCAATGTGATAATACTTTAGATCATAAAGCTTACATTTTTGGGAAAGGAAATATATCTCAAAACTATTACAATAATGATGGTGTCTCTGATGTTTTAGATGCAAATGGCTGTCCTTCAACGGCTAGTAACACTTTAACAATTAATGTTTCTACTTGTCCAACACCAGTATTAAGTTCGAATGGACCTGTTTGTCCAGGTGCAACTTTAAATTTATTCTCTCAATATTCAGGAAATGTTTCTTACTATTGGACTGGACCAAATGGTTTTACTTCAACTTTACAAAATCCAAGCATACCTAATGTTACGAGTGCAAATGCTGGAACTTATACCATAAACTACACTTTCCCAGGACTTACCTGTTTAGTTGATACTTCTATTGCAGTTACTATTTACAATGCACCAGTTATTCAATCAAGTTCATTTACCAATCCAACTTGTTTTGGAAGTGCAAATGGAAGCGCCTCCGTAACCATTTCTGGAACAGGTCCTTTTACTTATTTATGGTCAAATGGGGCAACAACAAATTCCATTTCAAACTTAGTTGCTGGAAATTATAGTGTTACGATAAGAAATAGTAACAATTGTACAACGATTCAAAATTTCACACTAACTCAACCTTTAATTTTAGGAGCAAGTGCAAGTGTCACATCCAATTACAATGGATTTAATGTTAGCTGTAGAAATAGTACAAATGGAAGTGCAAATCTTGCTATTACAGGTGGAACCTCCCCTTATTCTGTTCTTTGGTCAAATGGTGCTACAACCCAAAACTTAAGTAATATCGGTGCTGGAACTTACACAGTTTCTGTTACTGATTCTAAAGGTTGTACAGCCAACTCAAGTGTTACTTTAACCCAACCAACAGCTCTTCAGCTTGGTGCAGTTAATCAAACAAATGTTTCTTGTTTTGGAGGAAATAATGGTGCACTCGACATCTCCGTTTCTGGAAGTGTACCTGCGTATTCTTACGCTTGGTCAAATAGTGCAACAACACAAGACATTTCAAATCTTACAGTTGGAACCTATACAATTACAATTACAGATGCTAATAATTGCACAACGAATAATTCCTACACCATAACGCAACCAAGTGTAGCACTCTCTTCTACGCTTTCTTCAACCAACATTTTATGTTTTGGAAACTCAACAGGAAGTATAGATTTAACTATTGCTGGAGGAACAAGTCCTTATTCTTATTTATGGTCAAATGGTGCAACCACACAAGATTTAAACAACATTCCTTCTGGAGCCTACAGCGTTACAGTTACTGATGCAAGAGGTTGCCAATTGAATCGATCTGTGCTTTTAACGCAACCATCTAGTGCGCTTTCAACTTCAATTTCAGGTACAAATGTTAGTTGTTTAGGTGGCTCAAACGGAAGTATAGATTTAACAGTTAATGGTGGAACAGCTGGATATACTTATTTATGGTCAACTGGAGCAACAACCCAAGATATAAGTAACCTCGCTTTTGGAAATTTTTCAGTAACAGTTACAGATGCAAATGCTTGTACAACAACTTCAATTATTTCAATTACACAGCCTCCAACAAGTATTCAGTTTTCTGCCTCATTAACACAAGTTTCTTGTTTCAACGCTTCAAACGGAGCTATCAGTTTAACTCCTCAAGGTGGAACAGCACCTTTTACTTACACTTGGTCGAATGGTGCAACAACAGCTGCAATCAATTCACTTAGTCCAGGAAACTATACAATTAACGCCTTAGATGCAAACAGTTGTCCTTTCACAAATCAATATACAATAACACAACCAACTGTTCTTTCAGCTACTTCAAGTTCAGTAAATGTTAATTGCTTTGGTGCATCGACAGGAAGTATTAACTTAACAGTAAGCGGTGGAACAAGTTCTTATTCTTATAGTTGGTCAAATGGTGCAACAACAGAAGACTTAAGTAATTTATCTGCAGGGAATTATACCGTAGCAATTCAAGATGCAAATGGCTGTTCAACAAGTTTAACTGTAACCATTTCTCAAACATCAACTCCTGTTTCTTTAACATTGGCTGGAACAAATCTAAGTTGTTTTGCAAATGCTTCTGGTAGTGTTCAATCTACAGTAAATGGTGGTGTTGGTCCTTATTCGTACAATTGGTCAAATGGTGCAACAACTTCTTCAATTACTAATTTATCCATTGGAACTTACTCTTTAACAGTAACTGACAATTTAGGATGTAATAGTTCCAGTACAGCAACTTTAACACAACCTGCCCTACTTCAATTAACAGCGCAAACAACAGCAATTAAATGTTTTGGTGAAAGCACGGGAGCAATAGATATTTCAGTCACTGGAGGAACTATTCCCTACAGTTATTCTTGGTCAAATGGTGAGACAACTCAAGATTTAAACAACGTTAGCACAGGAAATTATCAACTTATTTTAACTGACAATAACGGATGTTCTTTAACTACAAATTATACGCTCACCCAACCAAACGCTGCTCTTTCAAGTTCTAATTCAATTACAAATGTGAGTTGTTTTGACGGAACAAACGGAGCAATTTCAGTAACAACAGCAGGAGGAACTTCACCTTATAGCTATTCTTGGAATACTGGTGCAACAACAGAAGATTTAACAGGATTAAGCTCTGGAACTTATACTTTAACAATTACAGATGCTAATAATTGTTCAACAAACTTAAGCGCAACAGTTACTCAACCAACTCAACTAACAGAAAATGCTGTTGTTCAAAATGTACTTTGTCACAATGGAAATTCAGGTTCAATAAATAGCACAATTTCGGGTGGAACATCGCCTTATTCAAGTGTTTGGTCAAATGGATCAACTAGTGAAGATTTAACTAATTTGGTACTTGGAGCTTATTCAGTAATTGTAACAGATGCGAATAACTGTTCTGTTTCCAACATTTACAATGTAACCCAACCTCTTCAACCTTTACAAAGCCAAGCACAAGGAACAGATGTAGTTTGTTTCGGTGGGTCAAATGGGTCGATTGATTTAAGTGTGAATGGAGGAACAAGTCCTTATGATTATGTTTGGAGCAATGCTGCATTAACAGAAGATATTTCTGGATTATCAATTGGAACTTATAGCGTAACAATTACAGACGCGAACAATTGTACAACAACGCTTTCAGAAACAATTGGTCAACCTGCAACTGCTGTACAACTTAGTTCAATCCCAACAAATGTTGCTTGTTTTGGAGATGCAACTGGTGCGATTGATTTAAATGCAATTGGTGGCACAGGAGTTTATACGTACTTATGGTCCACTGGTGAAACAACCCAAGATTTACAAAATCTATCAACTGGAAGTTATTCTGTTACTGTTAACGATGAAAGTAATTGTACCGCTAACTCTACGATTTTCATCAGTCAACCAGCAGCTCCATTGACCTTATCTGAAACACATCAAGATGCGGTTTGTTTTTCAACGGTAACTGGTTCAATCGATTTATCAGTAAGTGGAGGAACAACAAATTATTCTTACGCTTGGAATAATGGTCAAACAACGCAAGATATTTCTGCTCTTGGTGAAGGACTTTATACAGTAACAGTAACGGATGCACAGCTTTGTCAAGAAAACCTTTCAGTTCAAATTCTCGATCCAAATAACTTAATGATTCTTTCAGAAACGCATTCTGATGTAACTTGTTTTGGTTCAACAGATGGCTCGATTGATTTAACAATCACAGGAGGAAATGCAGTTGTAAGTTACACTTGGAATAATGGTGCAGCAACAGAAGACTTGAATAATTTAAGTGCAGGAAATTATTTCGTCAATGTAATTGATATCAATGGTTGTAATGCTTTCCTTTCAACAACAGTAGCTCAACCTATCGCTCCTTTATCGGTTACTGCTACTATTTCAAATGTGGTTTGTTTTGGTCAAACAACAGGTGCTTTTAACCTAAATCCTACTGGAGGAACTGCTCCTTACACATTTATTTGGTCAACTGGCGCAACTACAGAAGACATTGGTAATTTAAGCTCTGGAAATTACAGCGTTATTATTACAGATTTTAATGGATGTAGTCTTTCATATAGCGGAACCATCAATCAAGCAAGTTCCTTAATTTCTGCAACCTCAACTCAAACAAATGTTAGTTGTTTCGCTGGTTCAAATGGCGCAATTGATGTTGCTGTAACTGGTGGAGTAAGTCCATATTCATACGCTTGGAATACGGGTGCAACAAGTGAAGACTTGAGTAATTTAAGTGCTGGAAATTATTCCGTAACTATTCAAGATACCAATGGTTGTACGATTCAAGAAAATTTCGTCATTACCCAACCTGCTAGTGGAATTCAAGGAGTAATTGTTTCACAAAATGTTTCTTGTAGAAATGGTTCAAATGGTGAAATTCAATTAACTGTTTCAGGTGGAACGCCGAGTTATAGTTATAATTGGAACAATGGTGCAACAACTGAAGATTTAAGCAATTTAACAGCCGGACAGTATGCTGTATTAATTACAGATGCTAATGGATGTTCTAATTCCTATACAACTCAAATCACACAACCTTCAACCTCGCTTATTGTCTCCACCCAAGGAACTTCAGTAATTTGTCACAATGGCGCTTCTGGAACTGCTCAAGTAAGTGCTTCTGGTGGAAATCCTCCCTACAGTTACGCTTGGAATAACGGAGAATCAACAACAACGATAGATTCATTAATTGCTGGAAATTATACAGTTGTTGTAACTGATAACAATGGATGTAGTGTATCAAGCTCTTTACAAATCAATCAACCACAAGCAGTTGCAGCAAATACTCAAAATAATAATGTTATCTGTTACGGGCAAGCATCAGGATCTATTTCAAGTAATGTAACCGGTGGTGTAAATCCTTATACCTATTTGTGGAATACAGGTGCAACAACAACTGGAATTCAAAACTTAGTGGCTGGACCTTATTTTTTAAACGTTACTGATGCAAATGGATGTACAACTACTTTCTCTGATACGATTTATCAACCAGCTAATAGTATTGCATTAAATGCCGTTGTGGTCGATAATATTTGCTTTGGAGAAAATGAAGGAAGTATAAATTTAACAACCAATGGCGGAACAGCACCTTATCAGTATTTATGGAATACAACTTCAACAACTGAAGACTTAAGTCAATTACTAGCTGGTAGTTACACAGTTACCGTTTTAGACGCAAATAATTGTTTATTCACACAAAACATTGCTGTCGGTCAACCTGCAACTGGCTTAAGTACAAATGCAATCATTTCGAATGTTCTTTGTAATGCTGGAAATACTGGCGGTATCAATCTTCAAGTTACAGGACCAAGTGCACCGTTTAGTTATGTTTGGTCGAATGCAGCAACAACAGAGGATATTTCAAATTTAACAGCTGGAATATATAGTGTGGCTGTTTCTAACGTTGTTGGATGTAGTGTGAATGCTTCATTTAATGTCACCGAACCTTCAACACCATTAACATACGGAGCAAACGTTAGCAATGTAACTTGCTTTAGCGGAAATAATGGAGGAATAGACATAAGCATATTTGGTGGAACAGGACCTTACTCCTACTTATGGTCAAACGGACTTGGAACGCAAGATATTAGCAACCAACTTCAAGGAACATATTCTGTTACAATTACAGATGCAAATGGATGTCAGCTAATTCAAAATGAAACAATTACAGAACCAACAACTCCATTAAGTGCTAGTATCACCCCAACTGCGGTAAATTGTTTTGGACAAAGTACTGGAACGATTGATTTAGAGGTAAATGGTGGTACGCCAAATTATACGTATTTGTGGTCTAATGGAAACAATTCTCAAGATTTAGCTAACGTTCCAAGTGGTTTATACAATGTCGTAATTACTGATGCTCAAAATTGTAGTTTACAAGTCAGTACAACTATTACACAACCTACATCGGCACTGTCAGTTAGTGCAACCCAACAAGACATAAATTGTGTAGGTGAAGCAACTGGAAGCATTGAATTAACAAGCAGTGGAGCAACGCCAAATTATACGTATTTGTGGAACACTGGGGAAACAACATCCACAATTTCAAACCTCACAGCTGGAGTTTATAATGTTATTGTTCAAGATGCTTTGGGATGTTTTTCTAATCAATCCTATCAACTGACACAACCAATTTCACCAATCACGGTTACAAGTAATTTAACGAATGTCACTTGTTTTAACGGAATAAACGGAGCTATTAACATACAAGTTGCTGGTGGAACTGCACCTTATACCTACGCATGGTCAAATGGAGCAACAACGAGTAATTTAAACAATGTAATTGCAGGAACTTATACAGTTACCATTACAGATGCAAGAGCTTGTTCTGTGATTGAAAATTATACATTGACACAGCCTTCTGCAATTTTAATCGCAACGAATGCAACGAATGTTAATTGCTTTGCTGGAAATGATGGATTTATCGATGCAACTATTTCTGGAGGAGTAACTCCATATAGTTTCATTTGGAGCAATGGAGCAACTACGGAAGACGCTGGAAGTTTAATCGCTGGAAATTACAACTTAACAGTAAGCGATTTTAATGGATGTAGCTCATCATTTGCTACAAGTGTAACTCAACCAGCTTTTGCAACAACATTAAGTGCTTCAATTGTAGATGCCGTTTGTAACAATGAACCACTTGGAAGTATTGACTTAACTGTGAATAGCGCAAATCCTGGATTTGTGTATTCGTGGAATAATGGCGCAACAACTGAAGATATTCAATTAATAAACGCTGGAACCTATACTGTTACTGTTGTTGACAATAACAGTTGTGTAACCATCAATTCATTTATTGTTGGTCAAGTTGCTGCAATTAATCCAAATGAAATCATAAGCCCTGTGAACTGCTTTGGTGGAAATGATGGTTCAATAGATTTGAATGTTTCAGGAGGAACTGCACCTTTCACGTATGTTTGGACAACAGGTGAGACAACAGAAGACCTTTCTAATCTTGCTACTGGAAATTATTTTGTAACTATTACGGACGCAAACGATTGTAATCAAACAGCTACTTTTAATGTGAGTCAACCAACTGACAGTTTGCAAGTTACAGCAATCATTACCAATACAATTTGTAACGATTTTAGTGATGGAAATATTCTGCTGCAAGTTAGTGGTGGAACAGGACCTTATCTTCACAACTGGAATACAGGAGCCGTTTCTGAAGATTTAATTAATATTCCAGCTAATATTTATAGCACATTAATTACAGATGCGAATGGCTGTCAAGTAAATAGAACTTTCTTGGTCACTGAACCATTGCCATTAGCAGCAACTTTTGGAAATGTAGAAGTAAGTTGTTTTGGAAATTCAAATGGCTCTATAAATCTTGATATTACAGGTGGAACTGGAGATTACATTTATTTATGGTCAAATGGTGAAACAACACAAGATATAGATTCATTAACAGCAAACAATTATTCAGTTGTTGTCACCGATTCTAATGGATGTGTTTTAAATGCTTCCACAGTTATTACTCAACCTGCCAATAGTATAGGATTACAATTAACTGCTACGAACGCATCTTGTTTTGGCTCAAGTGATGGAAGTGTAAACTTAACTATTCAAGGTGGCACAAACCCATATACCATCAATTGGAGTAATGGACAAATTACAGAAGATATTTCGGGTATTCCAAGTGGAATTTATAGTGTGATTGTATCAGATTCTAATTCGTGTAGTATTTCAGATTCAATTAACGTTTTACAACCCTTATCCCCTCTTTCAGTTTCAGACACAGTTGGAAATGTTGCTTGTTTCAATGGTAGTAATGGATTTATTGACATTACGGTTACTGGTGGAACCTTCCCTTATTCGTATGTTTGGTCAAATGGTCCAGTTTCTCAGGATAATATTAATGTTGCGACGGGTTCATATACAGTAACAATTACTGATGATAATAACTGTCAAATTCAAGCAAGCTTCACCGTCAATCAACCAGCAAGTGGAATGGTTTTATCGGGAAATACACAAAATGTAACTTGTTTCAACGGAAGTGATGGCTCCATCAATTTAAATGTAAATGGTGGATATTCACCTTATTCATATACTTGGTCAAATGCAGCAACAACAGAAGATTTAAACTCTATTCAAGCAGGAATTTATATTGTTAACGTATCTGATATTTCGGGTTGTACCATTACTGACACATTTACGATAAGTCAACCGTTGAACCCAATAAGTATCACCGTTTCAACTTCCAATATTTCTTGTTTTGGAGGAAATAATGGTGCAATTGACATTACAACTTCGGGAGGAACTCCAGGGTATTCATTTAATTGGAGCAACTTTGAAATTACAGAAGACCTAACCAATTTAATAGCTGGAAATTACACACTTCAAGTGACCGATCAATTGGGTTGTACATTAGATTCTGTCATTACTTTAACGCAACCTGCACAGTTGGTTTTGAACCTTTCTCAAGCCAATATTCTATGTCACGGAGCGAATACTGGATTTATTGATTTACAAGCAAGTGGCGGAACACCGAATTATACCTTCGTTTGGTCAAATGGCGCAACAACGGAAGATATCTCTAGTTTACTAAGTGGAACTTACAGCGTTATCGCAACTGATGCAAATGGGTGTCAAGAAACGATTAGCACAACAATCACACAACCTGCTTCACCACTTTCGGTTACAGAAATTCACCAAGATATTATTTGTTTTGGTGGAAACAATGGATCAATTGATTTAACAGTTTCTGGTGGAACCGCACCTTATTTATACACTTGGAGTAATGGATTTAACTCACAAGATTTAGCGAATCTTATTGCTGGAACCTACTCTGTAACAGTTCAAGATGCAAATGGATGTACAGTTGTTTTATCAATTAACATCAATCAACCTGTAGCTCAAACAACCTTAAATGCAAATATTGGTAAAGTTGCTTGTTTCGGAAATGCAAGTGGATCAATTGATTTAACTGTAATCGGCGGAACAAGTCCTTACACCTACTCATGGAATAATGGAACTTACTTAACACAAGATGTTTTCAATGTTGTTGCTGGAGTTTATTCAGTTGTTGTAACGGATGCTAACAATTGTGTAGTAAGCTCAAGTTATACAATAACACAACCCGCTTCAGCACTAAATGCAGGAAGTAATTCCACCCCTGTTACTTGCTATGCAGGGACAAATGGCACGGTTAGTATTGCCGCAAGTGGAGGAACTGTACCTTACACCTATTTATGGAATAATGGAGTTACAACCCCATCACAAAACGGATTACCAGCAGGAAGTTATGCTGTTCAAGTAACAGATGCGAATGGGTGTGTCTTTAATTCTGTTGTTGATATTACACAACCGGAACCTTTAGTTGCTGATTTCGCATTGAATGCCCTAACTGGTTGTTCGCCATTAACTATCGATTTCACAAATACTAGCCAAGGTACACCAACCTCTTGTTACTGGGATTTTGGAAATGGACAAAGTTCGACAGATTGTAATGCTACAAATTACACCTACACAACACCTGGATGTTATACAATTTCATTAACTATCAATAGCGGTACAAATTGTTCCTCAACAATGGCAGTTGATAGTGCTGTTTGTGTTCTAGCAAATCCAACAGCTGCATTTAATTTTATCACAGCTCCAGACATTTTCTACTCTGGTGAAGTAGCATTTAATAACCTATCAGTTGGCGGCTCTACCTACGTTTGGTCATTTGGAGATAATTCACCGAATTCTATTTTTGAAAATCCAGACCACGAATATCCACAACAAATTGATACTTCGTACTATGTTACATTAATTGTTACAGATTCAAATGGTTGTGTTGACACCGTTGTGAATATTGTGACCATCGACCCTGAGTTTTATGTGTATGTTCCAAATGCTATTACTGTTGATGGAAATCTATATAATGAGGTTTTCTTTCCTGTGTTTGCGGACCCAACTCGAATCAAAAAATACAAACTAATGATTTTCAATCGTTGGGGAGAACGAATTTGGGAAACAACAGATTATAACGAAGGTTGGGATGGAAGGTCAAATGGGAAAGACGTACAAGATGGAGTTTATACTTGGAAAATAGAATACGAACTCTATTTTGATGGAAATAGAAAATTAGTAGGGCATGTGACATTATTAAGGTGATTTTTTTTTGAGTATACGTTTTGAACGAATAATAAAAAATCATCACTCGAGTAATAATCTCGATTTTAGTATGATTTATGGATAATCCGTTTGTTTCCCTTAATTGAAAAATATACTTTTTAAAGATTCCTCGCTTTTCTACCAATGACAACTTTTGATTGTTGAATGAAAGTTCCTCTTTTTTATAGATTCCTCACTTCGTTCGGAAGGACTGCCGTAATAGGAGGATTGCGAAAATTCTTCGCATTTTCGCCAACTATAATTACCCCCATTTTTAAGACAGCTGTTTAAAGTGTAATTTTAACAGTT